>JBEEIL010000036.1:0-11206 GCA_041169865.1 Actinomycetota bacterium
TACCTCAGCAAAGACTTTGATATAACTTTCAGCATCTCCAAACTCTTTTTTATCAGCTTGTTGCATGGCAACAATTTTTTGCTGCATAGTTCTAATTAACTCAAGGCCGGTGCGATCGCCAACATGCGCGAGCCGTGGGTACTCATGTCCACCAAAGTTACGTTGAGAAATCTTTCCCTCATCTGTGCGATCAAAGAGAGCACCCCAAAGCTCTAACTCCCAAACTCGATCTGGGGATTCTTTAGCGTGTAGCTCTGCCATTCGATAATGATTTAAAAACTTTCCACCTCGCATAGTGTCTCGAAAATGCACCTTCCAGCCATCATTTTCATTGACATTACCCATTGAAGCTGCCACACCACCTTCTGCCATAACAGTGTGAGCTTTTCCAAATAATGATTTACAAATAATCGCTACTCGAAGGCCAGCACTCCTGGCCTCAACTGCTGCTCTAAGGCCTGCACCACCAGCCCCAATTACTACTACATCGTAATTGTGGCGTTGCATTGCAATCTTTTCACTCATAATTTATTTATCACCGATTCTCATTTAAAAGAAGTAGTAGTTGGTAATGGCCCCACTTGCGACCTGGCGAACATAAAAGTCAGTAAATGCCACACCAAATAGTGAAACCCAAGCAAAATTTGGATGGTAGTGATTTAACTTTGAAATAACTGTCCAAGCTCTATATCTAATTGGATGCTTTGAGAAATTCTTTAATCTCCCACCAATTGTGTGACGGCAGGTGTGGCAAGAGGCGGAGTAGAGCCAAAGTAGGGTGGCATTTAGTAGTAGCACTAATGTGCCTACACTCATGTGCCCCCACTGCCCTTGTTCATTTTTAAATGCAATTATTGCGTCATAGGTCAAAATTACATTTAAAACCAAACCTGCATAAAAAAACCATCTATGACCATTTTGCAAGATTAGTGGCGCTCTAGTCTCACCGGTGTACTTCTTATGAGGTTCTGCCACTGCACATGCAGGTGGTGACATCCAAAATGAACGGTAGTAAGCCTTGCGGTAGTAGTAGCAAGTCATTCGGAAACCTAGAGGGAAAATCAAAATAATGAGCGCGGGTGAAAGAGCAAAGTTAAATACTTCAGCGCTGACAGGAGTCCAACCACCAATAGTTGCTTCTGGAACACATGCTTCAGATAAACATGGTGAATAGAAAGGTGAGATTAGATGTTGTGCGTAGTAATTTGCGCCTTCAAAAGCTCGGAAGGTTGCATAGATAACGAATGAGAAGAGAACTCCAAAAGTAATTGCGGGCTCTAACCACCATTTATCTGTGCGCAGCGTGCGCTCTTTAATCTTTGCACGTGTTGGAGAAAAAACTCCGGACATATGTACTCCCCTAGAAATCCCCGAATAGGACTTTGCTAATGAGAGAAGTGTGCGCTTACGCGCCTGAAGTCGCTAGGCGGTAACCCGCATATGGCTTATGAAGTCAGCCACAGATTCCAGCAATAACAGAACCCACCTCGCACAGGGTGAGGTGGGTTCTGCTTTTAGAGCGGAGGACGTGGGATTTGAACCCACGAGGCTTTCACCTGCCGGTTTTCAAGACCGGTGCACTCGGCCGCTATGCGAGTCCTCCGTGGGAGAGGCTACCCGAAAAGAGGCTTTGGCAAAAATTCGCTGAAATGCACCTGGTTTAAGCAGGAAGTTCGAGCAACTGCTCGATAACAATTGCAACTCCGTCTTCCTCACATGGAGCCGCAATGCCTTTTGCATACTTAGGTGCATCGGGATGACCATCAGCCATTGCAAATGATCGGCCACACCATTCCAGCATTGAGAAATCATTTGGATTATCTCCAAAGGAAACACAATCATCTGCATCAAAACCATGGCGCGCTGCCATCTTTGAAAGTGTTGCGCCTTTAGAAACACCTGCTGCTGAAATCTCTAGCAATGAATCATCAGGGTTGGAATGTGTAACAGTGACAAGTCCTTCGAGTTCCTTTTTAGCAATTTCCAACATTTCATCAGATGAGAACTCTTGTTGTGAACAGCGCGCTAGCAACTTAAGTGCAGGTGATGTAATAACTTCTTCGATGACCTCAACACCAATATTGTCTAAACCAACATCCCAACGTGGAATATAAATCTTTTCGCGATGGAAATAGTTATGTGATTCGATTGCAAAGGAGATTGGCGGGATTGCTTGGCGCAATCTGCGCACTGCCTCGAGTTGTGCTTCGACTGGCAGTAACCATTCCTCAAGAACTTTGTCATTATGTAGGTCATACAACATGGCACCGTTTCCACATATTGCATTGCCAATACCGAACGCCTCTTTGATTTCAGGCATCCAGCGAGGTGGGCGTCCAGTCACAAAATAAATTTCAACGCCCAAAGAATGGGCTTTACGGAATGCGTCAATCGTGCGCTGGGTGATTGAGCCATAATGAGCAACAATCGTGCCGTCGAGATCAGAGGCAATTAGTTTTGGGCGGCGCTGTAATTTTTCGCTCACACAAGCTCAAATTTCTTCATTCCGAGGAATGGTTGTAGGGCTGCTGGAACATTGACGGTTCCATCTGCGTTCTGGTGATTTTCAAGAATCGCCACAATCATTCGTGGGATTGCAACCAGGGTTCCATTCAAGGTTGCAATAGCTTTTGTGCCTTCTGCATCCTTAAATCGAATATTGAGGCGACGGGCTTGGAATTCTGTGCAGTTAGATGTGCTAGTTACTTCACGATAGGCGCCTTGCGTTGGTATCCAAGCTTCAATATCAAATTTACGAACAGCAGAAGAGCCCAAGTCTCCAGATGCAACATCGATCACGCGGAAAGGGATTTCCATTGCGGTGAGGAAATCTTTTTCCCATCGCAGTAAGCGCTTATGCTCTTCTTTTGCATCTTCTGGTTTACAGAATGAAAACATTTCCACTTTATCGAATTGATGGACGCGAATAATTCCGCGGGTATCTTTTCCATATGTTCCAGCTTCACGACGAAAACATGATGAATATCCGGCATAACGTAATGGCAGTTTTTCGGCGGGCAAGATTTCATCCATATGCATCGCAGCAAGTGGAACCTCAGATGTACCAACGAGGTAGACATCATCTTTTTCAATTCGATACACATTCTCTGCTGCTTGGCCTAAGAATCCAGTTCCTTCCATAGCTGCTGGGTTAACCAACACTGGTGGAATTACTGGAGAAAATCCATTCTTCACTGCGCTCTGGATAGCGTAATTAACTAGTGCGAACTCCAAAAGCGCACCAACACCAGTGAGATAGTACGAGCGCGAACCTGCGACCTTGGCTCCACGTTCGGTATCAATTGCGCCTAGTAACTTTCCAAGTTCAACGTGATCTCGTGGTTCAAATCCATCCTTGGCAAAATCACGTGGCGTGCCAATATGTTCAATTGTGATGAAATCTTCTTCGCCACCTAGTGGTGCATCGGGATCCAACAAGTTAGAAAGTTGCAACAGTAGATTCTTTGCCTCTTCTTCAAGTTCGGCCCGTTTAGAATCAGCTGCTTTAACTTTATCTGCCAGCTCTTTTGCGTTGGCAAGAAGGGCTGCCTTTTCATCACCCTTTGCAGCTCCGACAGATTTAGATAAGGAATTCTGTTCTTGGCGCAGCGTTTCAAACTCAGTGAGTGCAGCGCGTTTTCTCTCATCTGCAGCGATGATTTGGTCAACTAAATCTACGTTTTCGCCACGGCCCTTCTGTGAAGCGCGAACTACATCTGGGTTCTCACGTAGAAATTTGATATCAATCATGAGCGCGCCTCTCTGGGATAAGAACCAAGGAATCTGATGTCATCACAAATTTCGCGGAGTTCTTCAACGGACTTCCCAACAGGAAGGTCGTTGATGTGCCCCTCGACATCAATAATGAAATGGTAGTGACCCAATTCGCGTCCTGTTGGACGTGACTGAATAAAAGTTAAGTTGACGTCATATTTGGCAAATACCTGCAAGATCTCCAGCAACGCTCCCGCATGGTCAATATCAATAAAGACCGCCATCGAGGTGCGATCGTTGCCTGTGGGTTCTGGGATCCATCCTGGTTTTTGTGCACAGATGAATCGTGTGACAGCTCCTGAGTTGTCGCCGATATTCTCTTCATGAATTTCTAAACCGAAATGAGCCGCTGCTGTTTTTGAAGCGATTGCGGCATCTAGCTCTCCCTTGCTCACTGCTTCTGCAGCGGCAGAGGTAGAGGCGGTGGGAACGACCTCGGCATGCGGATAATTTTTCGCAATGTATTCGCGACATTGAGATTCAGCATGAGGATGGGTGCCGATGCGCTTGATTGCAGTAGTTCCAGGTTTTGTCATAAATGCAAAGGTGACGGGCAAAGTCACTTCGCCGGCAATTGTGAGCGGGTCTCCACTTGCTAATTCATCAAGAGTGCGCGCGACAACTCCTTCGACTGAATTCTCGATGGGCACCAACGCATAATCTGCTTCGCCCGTGCGCACTGCATCAAGCGCTGCAGTGACGTTTGCATAAGGAACTTTCTTATCTGTGTCGCAGGTAATTTTTTGAAGAGCCGCCTCTGTGAATGTGCCAACTGGCCCCAAATAGGCAAATGTATGGCTTTGTGGGTTGCTCACCGGTTAAGGATACCTGAGTACCTCACGTGCATGCGCCGGCTTATTTGTAATGAGAATATCAACGCCTAACTTCTCGCATAGTTTGATATCACTACTTTCATCGACCGTCCATACATGTAGCGAGCGCCCTAAATCCTTGATGCGCTTGGCTCTGATGGGCTCTGCCCGCAATTCATTTATTCCTGGACCAATTGCCGTTGCGGAAGATAATTTTGCTTGCATCCACATTGTGCTCTTATGCATGAGAAAAGTTGTTGGAATTTGAGGATCAACTCTCTTCATTTTTTCGATTGCAAACCAACTAAATGACATAACGGATACATCAATAGATTCGATTGCTCGAGTTTTATTGAGTGTCTCTGCAATTACCTCTTCGATGCGATTTCCAGAAATTACTGGATGCTTGGTTTCAAGCAGCACTCCCTTTATATTGCTGACTGCAAAATCTAGAAATTCCGCCAGAGTCAGAACTTGTGGGTAGGCACGTGCAACTTCTGCATAAGTCATCTCAGCTATCAGGCCAGGATTACCCGCACGCTCCATCATCGAAGCGTTATGCCACAGCACCGGCACTTCATCCTTAGTTAAACGCAGATCGCACTCAAGACCATCGGCGCCCTGCGCCACTGCGCCCTCGTAGGCGGCCAAGGTTAACTCTGGGAAATCTGCGCTGGCTCCGCGATGAGCATAAATCTGCATGAGACCGAGAGTAGCAAAGAGATTAGGCTTACCTACATGGCACCTTTCTACTTCGCTACATCTGCGCGCTCTGCCGTGGGTCTTGTGCGAAATGGAAATGAAGATAGCGCCCTTGCCTCAAAGCACTTAGTCGCTGTTGCAGATGGCATGGGTGGGCACGCTGCGGGTGAAGTTGCATCTTCCATTGCAGTAAAAACTCTGGCGCAATCCGCAAAAGTTTTCACACATCCAGAGATTGATGAAGAATCTGGCGACGACCTATATCTTCAATCAATTCAAGATGTTGATGCTGCAATCAAGAGTGAAGTTGAAGAGAACCCAGCGCTCTCTGGGATGGGAACAACACTTACTTCACTCTTTCTCCGTGGCAACGCGGTTGCTCTTCTCCATATTGGAGATTCACGTGCCTATCGTCTGCGCGGTAGTTCTTTTGATCAATTAAGCGTTGATCACACAGTAATTCAAGAATTGCTTAATCAAGGCGCAATTTCTCAATCGGATATCGCCTCACATCCCCAACGTTCGGTGCTTACTCAGGTCTTAATGGGTGAAGGAAATATTGAAGTTCCCCTACCTTTATTCGATGTAAAACCAGGAGATAGATTCTTGATCTGTAGCGATGGACTTTCATCAGTCTTAACCGAGAAAGAAATTAAGTCTCTTCTTAAAGGTAGGGACCGAGAAGATGCCGTTGCAGCCTTGGTTGAGGCAACTTATGTAAACGGTGCTCCAGATAATGTCACCCTCATCGTTGCCGATATAGTCGAAGAAGATCAAGCAGATAACTTTGAATTAATTGGAGCAGCCGAATGATGAACTCATTGCTTGGCGGGCGCTATCAATTAGGACAGATGATTGGCACCGGCGGAATGGCCGATGTCTATATCGCTCAAGACCAACGTTTATCTCGCGAAGTAGCGGTAAAAATTCTCCGTAGTGATTTAGCAAGAGACCCTGCATTTGTTGCTCGTTTTAGAAAAGAAGCTAAGGCTGCTGCTGGATTAAATCACCCAGCGATTGTTGCGGTGTACGACTCTGGCGAAGAACCTGCGCCTTACATAGTGATGGAACTGGTATCGGGCCACACGCTGCGTGAACTAATTCAAAATGGTGAGAAGTTACCGATATCGCGCGCGCTAGAAATAGCTGAAGGAATTCTTGCTGGCCTTGAATATTCACATCGCCAGCACATCGTCCATCGTGATATCAAGCCAGCTAACGTCATGATTACCAATAGCGGAGATGTGAAAGTGATGGACTTTGGCATTGCCCGCGCCATGGACGATCTTGGCGCTACGCTCACAAGTACTTGGAATGTTGTTGGAACTGCACAATATTTATCTCCAGAGCAAGCAGTGGGCGAACCAGCAGATTCGCGAAGCGATATCTACTCCACTGGTTGTTTACTCTTTGAGTTATTGACAGGCACACCACCATTTACAGGAGAGACACCTGTATCAATCGCGTATCAACATGCCTCAAGTACTGCGCCTCTTGCTCGCACAATAAATAAATCTCTGCCTGAAGGAATTGAAATTGTTTTGGCTGTAGCGCTTGCTAAGAAACCTGAAGATCGTTACCAGAGTGCACAGGAAATGCTTGATGACATCGCGAAAGTTCGCGCCGGTCAAGCAATCAGCACACAACTTCCTAAAAAACCATTTATGTCACGCCGCGCAGCCCTTGCCTGGGGTGGATCTTTCTTTGCGGCAATTGCAATCGCTTTAACTGGATTAGCAATGAGTGGAAATCCAAATAATTCAGCGCCAATGTTGCCCAATGTCGTGGGCTTGAGTGAAGAAATGGCGCGCGCACTTCTCTCTGATTACACAGTTACCATCACTCGCGCCCATGATGGGGCCATACCGCGCGATCGCGTCGCTAGCCAAAACCCATTAGCAACAACTCGCTTGAGCGCAGGTTCAGTAGTTGCTCTTACTATTTCCGATGGTCCAGGAGATGCCATCGTTCCCGATAACTTAATTGGAATGTCTCTGATTGATGCCCGCTCTGCTTTGACGGCAGTGGGTCTGGTGGTTTCACAGACGGTGGCTATGCCATCCGACCAAGCGCAAGGAACTGTTTTGGAAGTGTTTCCGCCAGTGGGATCTGTCACCGAAGCTGGTAGTTCTGTAATTCTTACCATTGCAAGCGGAGAAGTAACAGTTCCGAATTTGATTGGGATTGAAGCTATTCAGGCAAAAACACTTCTCATCCAAGCTGGATTTTTGATTAAAGAATTTTATGACTATGACCCAGCACAACCCGAAGGAGTGGTGATTAGACAAGCTCCTGATTCAGGCGCAACGCAAATCATCGGCAATTCGGTGACAATCACTATCAACAAAAAACCTTAACGTAAGTTTTTACTTCGAACTTCCAACAACTGGTGAAAGACCAACTGCGCGACGAGGTGCGTCGGCATCACCACATCTGACCAACCAGTTAGCAAGCATTTGGTGTCCATGTTCTGTTAACACTGATTCTGGATGGAATTGAACGCCCTCAATGGGAAGAGTCTTATGCCGCATAGACATGACAACACCTGATTCGGTTGCACCAGTGACCTCGAGAACTTCAGGAACTGTTTCGCGTTCTACTGCTAATGAGTGATAGCGCGTTGCAGTAAATGGTGAAGGAAGATTTTCCAGAACTCCTTGAGCGTTATGAATTACTTGCGATGTCTTTCCGTGCAACAGTTCTGGCGCGCGAGATACGGTTGCTCCAAAAGCTTCGCCGATTGCTTGGTGCCCCAAGCAAACTCCAAAGAGGGGGATTGAATTCTCTGCACAGTACTTAATCATGGCAATGCTGACGCCCGCCTTATCGGGGGTTCCAGGGCCTGGTGAGATAAGAACGCCGTCGTACTGTGCGGCGTCAGTTGCTTCAACTTCATCGTTGCGAACTACAGTGCATTCGGCACCCAACTGTGCAAGATATTGCACCAAGTTGAAGACGAACGAGTCATAGTTATCGATGACGAGGATTCGAGCCATGCCGTAATTGTGCTGTAACCTAGTGCCCATGCCAAAGTCGAAATTGCGTAAGAAGGTTCAGGAGCGCCACGCTCACGAAGAACAGCACCACATCGAGGAAGAATCACCACTCCTCGAGAGCCCTTCTTGGCTTGCTCCAGTAATGGTCGCCAATTTCCTCATCGGTTTGTTCTGGATCGTGATCTTCTATATCAGCGAGACTCGCTATCCAATTCCAGGCATTGGCGCTTGGAACATGATTATCGGATTTAGCTTTATTGCAGTTGGTTTCTCGCTAGCAACTAAGTGGCGATAGTTCTACCCTAGCGCTTATGAACTTGGCGCTAGCAAGTATCTCTTATCTCATCACAATCTTTGCTGTCACTCTATTTGCTGTTCGCGTTCGCCACTTGATTGCTCTTTATAAGAAGCAGCAGCCAGACCCAACTCGAAGCGGTGACAAATCTGCGCGTCTAAAGAATATGCTCAAAGAGGTTTTGGGCCACACCAAGATGCTCAACTTCACCGGAACCGGAATTGCTCACTGGTTTGTAATGATTGGTTTTGGTGCACTTTTCGGAACGCTGGTTACTGCATATGGCCAGGTTCTAAATCCAGAATTTGTTCTTCCTATTATCGGTCATTTTGTTGGTTATGAATTTTTCTCAGAACTTATTGCAGCTCTGACTGGTGTCAGCATCGTTGCCCTCATCGGTATTCGCCAAGTAACTCGGTTGCGCATGCTTAATCGCTTCAGTGGATCTGGGATGGGTAAGGCGTATTACGTAGAAGCCACGATTCTGGCTATTGTCTTCTGCGTCTTTGCACTTCGTGGCCTCGAGGGTGCACTCGCTGGAAAAACCGAATGGAATTGGCACTTTGCAATTTCGTGGCCTGCAGTTGAGTTCTTTAACTCTTGGTCACAATCTTCAATCGAAAGTGCAATATCAATAATTGCAGCTCTAAAAATAATAATCTCGATGGTCTGGTTTATTGTGATTGCAACAAATCTGACTATGGGAGTTGCTTGGCACCGTTTCTTGGCCTTCTTTAATATCTATTACAAGCGCAATATCAGTGAACCTGCACTAGGCGCTCTGCCAGAGATGCTCTCTAAGGGTAAGCCGGTTAACTTTGAAGATCCTGCTGAGGACGATGTCTTTGGTATTGGAACGCGCGGCGATATCTCGTGGAAAGGTCTGCTGGATATGACCAGCTGTACCGAATGCGGACGCTGCCAATCGCAATGTCCTGCTTGGCATACTGATAAACCTTTATCTCCAAAACTATTGATTATGGCTATGCGCGATCACGCGATGGCCAAGGTTGTAGATAGCGAAAACTTAGTAAGTGAAAACGGCCCAATTACTCCTGATGTTTTATGGTCCTGCACCTCGTGCGGAGCATGCGTTAATGAATGCCCTGTTGATATCGAACATGTTGATCACATCGTCAATATGCGCCGCTTCCAAGTCTTAGTGGAATCAGAATTCCCTGCAGAACTTGGCGGCACCTTTAGAAATTTGGAAAAGGCAGGCAATCCTTGGGGAGCAAATAAGCAAGATCGCGAAGGTTGGATCGCTGAATGTGATTTCCCTGTAAAAGTTGTCAGCGGCGAACTTCCTGAAGATGTCGAGTATCTCTTCTGGGTTGGTTGCGCTGGCGCTTATGAAGAGCGTGCCAAGAAGACTACAAAGGCTGTGGCAGAGCTACTTCATATGGCGGGTGTTAACTTCGCCGTACTTGGTAAGCGCGAAACATGTACTGGAGACCCAGCTCGTCGATCCGGAAACGAATTTCTATACCAAATTCTTTCACGCGAAAATATTGAGACTTTAACTGAAACATTTGGAAATCGTCCAAAGGGTAAGAAGAAAGTTGTAGTTACCTGCCCACATTGCTTTACAACTATCGGTCGTGACTATGCGCAGAGTGGTTTTGAATTAGAGATGCTTCATCACACTCAACTGCTCAACACCTTGATTAAAGAGGGAAGGTTGAAGCCCAGCCCTCATAAGTCAGATAAGAAACTGACATTCCATGACCCTTGCTATCTCGGTCGCCACAATCAGATTTATGCACCGCCGCGCGAACTTTTACAAGCAAGCGGTTGCGACATCGAAGAGATGCCACGAAATCAGGAGCGCTCATTCTGCTGCGGTGGCGGTGGCGGTCGCATGTGGATGGAAGAGAAAATCGGTACTCGTATCAATCTCAATCGAGTTGATGAAGCGATTGATACTGGAGCAGAAGAGGTAGCTGTTGCTTGTCCATTCTGTCGCGTCATGGTTGGCGACGGAATGGTGGCGCGTCAATCAGATGTTGAAGTGCTCGATGTTGCGCAAGTTCTACTTCGCAGCGTTAAGCAGCAGTAACTTTGTAATCGCAGCGCCAGCAATTAATCCGCCTAAATGGGCGCGCCAATCTACTCCGCCGATGGTAAAACCAAGTGCAAAATTGATTGCAACAATTACCAATGTGCTACGGATGTCGCCACCTAGCTTGCGGCCGATCGCAATCCAGGCTCCAAATAGGCCAAAGACTGCGCCAGAGACACCGATTGAGTAACCGTTGTAACCCAAATTAAGTGCGGAATAAAGTGAGGCACAAATCAATGAGCCGAAGAAGATAATTAGAAATCGAGCGCGTCCCAATAGTCTTTCGATGGGGGTACCAAGCGAGTGCAGCGCCAACATATTGAATGCAAGGTGTATCGGTAGCGCATTGGAATTATCGTGCACCAACGCCACAGTCACTAGGCGGTACCACTGATTAGATTGCTGCAAATACTCAGTACTAATTAAGGCGTAAGTCCCAATTAGCCCCGGGTCATAAAGTTCATACAGATAGAACCCGCAGATAACTGCGATGATGGTTAAAACTGTAGAACGTTGCTTCATGCGCTTGCGCGGTTTAAGCGATTGTGACGCTATTGATTACAAC
>JBEEIL010000037.1:0-77679 GCA_041169865.1 Actinomycetota bacterium
TGATGTTGTGCCTGGGTAGATGCGAGATGCATTTTCGAATACAACTGATGCCATTTTTCTTCCTAATCCGGGCAGGTACGTGCCCGACGGTCCGAGGATGAGGTCGCTAGCCGGTTGGCTAACGTGGGAAAGGTTATGTCAGGGGGGAGGGAATGGGAAGGGCCTTCGCTAGACTTCTCACATCATGGGACCTGACCCGAGTGGCTCACTCTTCACATCTATCGGCCTGATTGCCTGCCTCATTGTCTTGGGGGCGGTATTTGTTGCAGCAGAAATTGCATTGGTATCGCTACGCGAAAGCCAGATTAAGCAGATTTCCTCCCGCGGAAAACGAGGAGCAAAGGTCGCATCTGTTGCTAGCAACCCCAATCGTTTATTGGCGACCTTACAGGTGGGTGTCACCGTTACTGGATTTTTATCTGCCGCGCTAGGCGCCGACCGACTTGGTGATCACTTCATCCCTTGGTTGGAAGCGCGCGGATTATCGAGCGACTCTGCATCCACTGCATCGCTTATTGGTTTGACCTTGGTGATTGCCTACTTCTCTCTTGTCTTTGGAGAGTTGGTTCCAAAGCGCGTTGCTCTCTATCGAACTGAGCAGATTGCTTTGTACTCGGCAGGCTTTATCGACATCGTCGCAAAAATTTTCCGACCCATTATTTGGGTTCTTTCACACTCCACCAGTTTGGTCGTGCGCATTTTTGGTATTGACCCAAAAGAACAGCGCTCGCAAATTTCTGAAGAAGAGCTCCTCGACTTAGTGGCAGGCCACGCAGCGCTGACAGATGAAGAACGCGATATTGTTGAAGAAGTCTTCAATGCCTCAGAGCGCCAAGTTCATGAAGTAATGGTCCCTCGCACAGAAGTGGATTTCATGGACGCCTCCTTGACCGTTGGCAAAGCAATCGCACTTGCTATCGAGAAGGCGCATTCACGTTACCCTGTAGTGCGCGGATCTTCTGACGAAGTTATTGGCTTCATACATGTGCGCGACTTGCTTGATACCAGTCTTGCCAATAGCAACGCCAAAATTCAAGAATTGGCACGCAACATTATGTATTTACCTGGAACCAAGGCGATCCTGCCTGCCTTGACCGAGATGCGCAATCAACGCCAACATCTAGCGATAGTTCTCGATGAATATGGTGGAACCGACGGAATCGTCACCCTTGAAGATTTGGTTGAGACGTTAATTGGCGATATTCGCGATGAATACGACACCGATGAGGAAGAAGTTTCGCAAGAAACGCGCACCGGTGACTTTGAAGTCGACGGCTTGATATCCCTTGAAGATTTAATGGAAGAGACTGGCGTAGAGCTTCCCGAAGGTCCATACGAAACCGCGAGCGGATTTGTCATGAACTTCCTTGGCAGAATTCCCGTTGTTCATGATGTCGTGGGAGTAAACGGAGTCCGAATTACTGTTCTTTCCATGGAAGGAAAGCGAGCCGGTCGTTTATTGATCTCGCGTAACTACTAACTCATGCGAGAATTGCCGCTATGAAACGCGTCCTTTCTGGGATCCAGCCAACAAGTGATTCATTCCACCTTGGCAATTATTTGGGCGCTGTGAAACAGTGGGTAGAACTTCAGAATGGGCATGATGCTTTTTACTGCATAGTTGATTTGCATGCGCTCACCGTAGAGACAGATCCTGCGCTTCTTCGTAAGCGCACGCTCGCATCTGCAGCTCAACTGCTGGCGTTGGGAATTTCTCCAGATAAGGCAACCCTCTTCGTACAGTCGCAAGTTCCACAACACAACCAACTTGGTTGGATTATGGAGTGCATGACAGGTTTTGGTGAAGCAAGTCGCATGACGCAATTTAAGGATAAGTCTTCCAAAGCGGGCGCCGATTCTGCGCGCGTTGGGCTCTTCACCTATCCCATGCTGCAGGCTGCAGATATTTTGCTCTACCAACCTCACTTCGTTCCGGTTGGAGAAGATCAAAGGCAACATATCGAGCTAACACGTGACTTAGCTGGTCGTTTCAACTCTCGGTATGGAGAAACTTTTCAGATTCCTGAGGCGTACATTCTCAAAACTGCAGCGAAGATTAATGACATTCAAGAACCAACTGCCAAGATGAGCAAATCTGCAGGCTCTGCGGCTGGGGTAATTGAAATTATGGATTCTCCTGAAGCAAACTTAAAGAAAATTAAGAGTGCGGTGACCGATGCAGGGCGTGAAGTTAAGTTCGACCTTGTCGAGAAGCCAGGAATTAGTAATCTCTTGACTATCCACTCTGCTCTCTCGGGTAAGACAATCAGTGAACTAGAGAATGAATTTGATGGAAAAGGCTATGGCGACTTCAAGACAGCAGTTGCTGAGGTAGTAGTTGATTACCTTCGCCCCATCCGCACCACTGCACTTGAACTGCTTGAAGATGAAAAGCACCTGCTCGATATCTTGCATAAAGGCTCACAGAAGGCACGTGCAGTTGCACAAGAAACAATTGAGACGACATATAAGAATTTGGGAGTAGTTCTCTAATGAAACGGACGCTGCTACTTGTTGCGGCAGTTTTGGTAACTGTATTTGTACCCGTTACCGCTTCAGCTGAAACAAGACTCACAGTCGGTGTTGCCTATGACATCGGTGGGCGAGGAGATCGCTCCTTTAATGATGCCTCTCATGCTGGGCTGGAAAAGGCACAGAAGCAATTTGATTTTGAACTTGTTCCCGTGGTGACCGATGGCTCCAGTGCAGATAGGGAAAAGCGCATTCGATCTCTGATTGATAAGAATTGTGACCCCATTATTGCGATAGGTAATGGGTATGCACCTACGCTTCAGGCGCTGGCTGTTGAATTCCCAAATACCCATTTTGCAATCATTAATGATGCTTCAGTCTCCGCGCTCAATGTAACGTCTGTAATTTTTGCAAATACACAAGGCGCATATTTGGCAGGATTTAGCGCAGCGCAGATTTCTAAAAGCGGGAAAGTGGCAATGTTGGCCAATCCTGATCAGGCCGATATGTACAAAGAAGGTTTTGCCGCCGGAGTTCTTTCTACAAAGAAGAAAGTTATTCCCGTAGTTAAATATGTCTCTGGTTCTTACTCCCTCGCCACAAGACAGGTCCTCGATGCGGGTGCGGATGTTGTCTTTGTGGCAACTCAAGGCTCTGACTCCGAGATTTTAAAAGTGATTGCCTCGCGGGGTGGACAGAAAAAAGGCGCGCCAATTGGATTAATCAATATTGAACCTGATCAATTCTTGACCGTCACTAATTCAACAAAGCGATATCTTCTCGCCACAGTAATCAAGCGAGTAGATAAAGCGATGTATGACGTAGTGGCGCTGTCCCAAGAGAAACGTCAGTACCTCGATATTCTCGATGCTGATGCAGGGATTTACGGCCGCAGATACGGAATTGCAGGTGGGGGTATAGAGCTCACGCTCCGGTCTACTTCACTGATGCGATTGAGCAAGGCGATTAATGTCGCCGCAGCAACTGCCGAGAAAATTACCTCATAGCGCTCAAGTTCTACTTGAGACTTATCCTAATTGTTATATGCCGCACTCGCGGATACCACCGTGTTTTTTCTTGATTTTCACCTCTAACTACTAGGCTCGCCACCACAGAACTATCCATCTCTCCTTGGAGGAAAATTGAAAAAGACAACAACATTTGTTGCGCTTTTGGCTGCTGCTGCGCTTTCATTTAGCGCAACACCTGCAGCAAATGCAGCAGCAACTAAGGCATGCCTTGCTCTCGATACCGGTGGCGTTGACGATAAGTCATTTAACGCATCAGCATGGGCTGGCGCAAACGCAGCAGCAAAGGCAAATTCATCTGTAACAGTCAAGTACCTTGCAGCTGCATCTGATGCAGATTACGCACCAAACATTAAGAAGCTCGTAGACGAGAAGTGCAACATCATCGTAGGCGTTGGCTTCCTTATCAACGGCGCAATTGTTGAAGCAGCAAAGGCAAATCCAAACGTTAACTTCGCAATTGTGGATCAAGATGGAGAAGACCACGGTCCTGATGGATCCGTCTACCCAGGCACCAAGTTCAAGAACTTGAAGCCTCTTCAGTTCAATACCAATGAATCTTCATTCCAAGCTGGCTATCTTGCAGCTGGAGTTTCCAAGACCGGCAAGGTTGCAACTTACGGCGGACTTAACATTCCACCAGTAACAATCTTCATGGATGGGTTTGCAAAGGGCGTAGCTCACTACAACAAGGTCAAGGGCAAGAAGGTTGAAGTACTCGGATGGGACATCGCTAAGAAGGATGGAACATTCGTTGGTGGCTTCTCAGATTCCGCAAAAGCTCTTCAGATCTCAAAGAACTTCGAGCAGCAGGGCGCAGATGTAATCTTCCCAGTTGCTGGAGGTCTTGGTGGAGCAACAGCAGGTAACTCACTTACATCAAAGAAGTCAGTAGTTATCTGGGTTGATACCGATGGCGTAAAGGCTGCACCTCAGTACCGCAAGGTACTTCTCACCTCAGTTGTAAAGGGTGTTGATACATCTGTTAAGGGTGTAATTCTTGACCAGGCTAACGGTAAGTTCTCATCAGAAGGTTACTTCGGAAACCTCAAGAACAAGGGAACTTTCATTGCGCCTTACTACGACCTCATCCGTCGTGTTCCATCTGCACTTCGCTCCGAGGTTACAAAACTCGGTAACGATATCCGCAATGGAAAGGTTTCAGTTAAGTAATTAATTGATACTTTAAAAAGCGGGCTAACACACTAAGTGTTAGCCCGCTTTTATTTTTCGTTTTGACTTTCTAAAGTCAGTCAAAACGAGTAGATTTACGTCATGTCTTTAGAGTTGCGCGGCATCACTAAGCGCTTTGGCTCTCTCACTGCAAATGACGCAATTGATTTAGCTGTTGGCAATGGTGAAATTCATGCCATTCTTGGTGAAAACGGTGCAGGTAAATCAACGCTCATGAATGTGGTCTACGGACTCCTGCAACCAGATGAAGGAACCATCAGCGTTGATGGAAAAGTAATCACCATAAATTCGCCGCTTGACGCTCTTGCTGCAGGTATCGGCATGGTTCATCAGCACTTTATGCTGATTCCAGTATTTACAGTCGCTGAAAATATTGTTCTTGGGCACGAAAAGACTAAAGGTCTTGGAATTCTTGATTTAGAGAGCGCCCGAAAAGAGATTTTACGAGTATCTGCAGAGTTCAATTTTGAAATTGACCCCGATGCTCTTGTTGAAGATTTGCCCGTAGGTCTACAACAGCGGGTCGAAATCATCAGAGCACTGATTTACGATGCAAAAGTTTTGATCTTGGATGAACCCACGGCAGTGCTCACGCCTCAAGAGACAGACGAACTGCTTCGTAATATGAAGAAGTTAAAAGAAAAGGGCACATCAATAGTCTTTATTACCCACAAGCTCCGAGAAGTTAAAGAGGCAGCCGACAAGATCACGATTATTCGCCGCGGCAAAGTTGTCGGAACGGCTTCCCCGTCCGCTTCTCAGGAAGAACTCGCCTCACTCATGGTGGGCCGCCCCGTCTCACTCGATGTTGAAAAGGAATCGGCAAAACTCGGTGCGATTACCCTCTCAGTACAGGGTCTGACAATTTCAGATCACACTGGGCGCAATCTCGTTAAGAACGTCTCATTTGATGTTCGCGCTGGCGAAGTTCTTGCCGTTGCAGGTGTGCAAGGTAACGGTCAATCTGAACTCGCAGAATCGATTGTTGGGTTGCAAGAACATGTCACTGGAAAAATTGAACTCGAAGGTCGAGATATTACGCGTTCGTCTGTGCGAGATGCGCTCCATGCGGGTATCGCATTTGTACCTGAATCGCGCGAGGAAGATGGATTAATTGGTTCCTTTAGCATTGAAGAGAATCTGATTTTGGATCTGCATGATCTTCCACCGTATGCCAAAGGTCCTATCATTTCGCAGAACACGGTGAGCACTGAGGCCGATAAGTTAGTCAAAGAGTTTGATATTAGAGCGCAGTCGGCAAAAGATTCAGCATCTTCGCTCTCGGGCGGAAATAAACAGAAAGTAGTTTTAGCTCGCGAATTATCTCGTCCAGTCAAACTTGTTGTGGCTTCGCAGCCAACCCGAGGTCTTGATGTTGGCTCGATTGAATTTGTCCACGAACGAATCATCGCCGAGCGAGATGCAGGGCGCGCTGTCTTGCTCTTTAGTACGGAGTTAGATGAAGTTTCAGCGCTAGCTGATCGCATCGCTGTGATGTATCGCGGCGAATTTATCGCAATAGTTCCAGCAGACACTTCGCGTGAAGAGTTAGGTCTTCTCATGGCAGGAGTAAAGAGATGAAATTGAAGAAGTTACTTCTACCCGCTCTCTCCTTTGCCATGGCGCTCTTTGTGAGTGGATTGTTGGTGGCATTCTCTGATTCCAAAGTACTTGCACTTAAGGGTGAGCCTCTTGAGATGTTGCAGAAAGCTTTATCTACAGCTGGTGGCGCCTATTGGGCGCTCTTTCGTGGCTCAATCTTTGATCCGCGTTTAGCCGAAACTCGATTCATCGAAGGTTTTTATCCATTCTCTGAAACTTTGGTGGCTGCAACTCCACTTATCCTCACTGGTCTATCTGTTGCATTGGCATTTAAGGCGGGACTTTTCAATATCGGTGCACAAGGACAATTCATTGCAGGAGCAATCGGAGCAAGCTGGGTTGGATTTACCTTTGAACTTCCCATCGTTGTACACACATTGGCAGCGATTACTGCGGCAATTTTATTTTCAGGAATTTATGGCGGATTCGTAGGGCTACTGAAGGCTCGCACGGGGGCGCATGAAGTAATTGTGACAATTATGCTCAACTATGTTGCCGCGTACTTCTTACTCTGGTTGCTCAGCACTACCGCCTTTTTGCGCCCAGGGCGACAAGATCCGCTCGCTCCAGAGGTAAAAGAGAGCGCGCGGTTACCTCACCTCTTTGGAGAAGAACTAAGAGCCAATTTGGGATTTGTGATTGCACTTATCGTTGCCGGCGCCATCTGGTGGCTTCTCAATCGCACTACATGGGGATTTAGATTCCGTGCAGTGGGTGCAAATGCAGCTGCTTCAAAGACAGCTGGTATCTCAGTTGCCCGCGTAACAACCAGTGTCATGTTTCTTGCCGGAGCGTTAGCCGGATTGGGTGGAGCTATGCAAATACTTGGCTCTGAACCCGCGATGACTGCAGGAATTGGTGGCTCATTTGGTTTTGATGCCATAACGGTAGCTCTACTTGCACGTGCCAACCCGATTGGAACTGTCTTTGCGGCGCTGCTCTTTGGCGCGCTCCGTGCAGGTGGGCTCACTATGCAGGCGAGCACCGAAACACCACTTGATTTAGTTCTGGTCATTCAGGCGCTCGTAGTTCTCTTTATTGCAGCTCCTGCTCTGATTAAGGCGCTCTTCAGGTTAAAGAATGTGGAAACTGGAGAAGCCATGGCCTCGAAAGGTTGGAACGGTTAATGAGCGCTATTGAAGTACGCACGCTCTCCGCGCCAGAACGACGACGTAAGCGCGGTATCGCCACTATGGCAGTCTTATCGCTCTTCGGCTTTGCAGTTTTTGGATTGCTCCCTAAAGAAGGTCAACCTGTTACTTACAGTTTTGTGCTTGGCAACGAATGGATTCTGGTTAAAGAATGGATTGTTAATTCAAAGACAGGAGCTCTGGGATTTTCAATTGCTTCAATCCTTGCAGTACTACTAGCCACTCTCCAATTTAGAGCCCGAAAAACTAGTCGCTTTGCTAGCGCGCTCTTTGCCTCAACATTTCTTATGTCCTTCCTATGTTGGGCAGCTGCTGGAAAGTTCATTCCATTTACGGGACTTCTTCAAGGTGCACTTCTCCTATCTGTACCACTGATCTTTGGTGCGATGGCTGGCGTACTTTCAGAGCGCTCTGGCGTTATTAATATTGCGATTGAAGGCCAGCTCCTAGCAGGTGCATTTATGTCTGGAGTTATTGCCTCACTCACGCAGAACACATGGTTTGGTCTACTCATTGCGCCATTTGCTGGCGCTGCGATCTCATGGCTGCTTGCAGTCTTTGCTATTAAATATGGCATCGACCAAGTTGTGTTGGGCTTTGTACTTAACGTTCTCGTTATTGGTCTGACTGGATTTCTCTACAAGAAATTGCTCATTCCGTACCAATCGACCTGGAACTCAGGTGGCACTTTTGCTCCTATTGAGATTCCACTACTTTCTAAAATCCCCGTAGTTGGCCCAATCTTCTTCAGTCAAAGCATCATCGTCTATCTCATGTATGTAGTCGTCATCGTTATACATATTTCGCTCTTTAAATCACGTTGGGGGTTGCGTACACGTTCAGTGGGTGAGCACCCAACGGCTGCTGAATCTGTAGGTATCGATGTTAATAAGGTGCGCTTTAGAAACGTTGTTATCGCCGGCGCCGTTGCCGGTTTAGGTGGGGCCTTCTTTACTCTGGGAGCTGTTGGTGCATTTAGCAAAGAGATGACAGCAGGTAAAGGGTTTATCGCTTTAGCTGCTCTTATCTTTGGGCGCTGGTCACCACTTGGCGCAGTTGCCGCTGCGCTCATCTTCGGTTTCGCCGATAACTTGCAAGGTTTACTTACTATTACGGGAACACCGATTCCATCTGAATTTATGTTGATGGCGCCTTACATTGCAACGATTATCGCTGTCTCAGGTTTTGTTGGAAAGGTGCGAGCCCCCGCGGCCGATGGAATTCCATATAGACGTGGAGGCCGATAGTGGAGATTGATTGGGATTTATTGCGAGCCGAAGCGCTGACTGCAATGAAACGCGCTTACGTGCCGTATTCACACTTTCCAGTCGGAGTTGCAGCCCTTGTCGATGACGGTCGAGTTGTTACCGGTTGTAATGTAGAAAATGCTAGCTACGGTCTGACTCTCTGCGCTGAGTGTGGTCTTGTCTCATCCCTCATTGCAACAGGGGGAGGGCGGTTGACTGCTTTTGCATGTGTCGATATCAACGGTAACCCGCTGATGCCATGTGGTCGCTGTCGTCAATTATTGCAAGAGCATGGTGGGTCACATTTGCAGTTAATGACTGATCAGGGTGTAAAGACTCTGGCAGATCTACTTCCGTGGGCATTTGGCCCCGATGAAATCACCACAAGGTTGCCATCTTGAGCGCAAACGTTGAACCTTTTGCAGCTGTTGAAATCATCTCCGCCAAACGTGATCGTTTAGCGCTTACTGATTCTCAAATTGATTGGGTAGTCGATGCCTACACACGCGGAGTTGTAGCCGACGAACAGATGTCAGCTTTACTGATGGCTATCTTGCTTAATGGAATGAACTCACACGAGATTTCACGTTGGACCAATGCCATGATTAATAGTGGCGAGCGAATGAATTGGTCGATGTTAGATCGTAAAACCGTTGATAAGCATTCAACAGGTGGGGTCGGAGACAAAATAACACTGCCCCTTGCTCCACTGGTGGCAGCTTGTGGCGGCGCAGTCCCGCAACTTTCCGGTAGAGGACTTGGCCATACAGGAGGCACTCTCGACAAACTTGAATCCATTCCTGGCTGGCGAGCCTCCCTAACCAATGATGAGATGCTTAAAGTTTTGCAAGAAACGGGAGCGGTAATTTGTGCTGCAGGTGCTGGATTAGCTCCTGCTGATAAAAAACTCTATGCACTCCGAGACGTGACAGCAACGGTCGAGGCTATTCCATTAATTGCTTCATCTATCATGAGTAAGAAAATTGCAGAAGGAACATCGGCGCTAGTTCTTGATGTAAAAACTGGCAATGGTGCATTCATGTCAGATCCAGCAAAGGCGGCAGAGTTAGCACGCACTATGGTGCAATTGGGTAAGGATGCAGGGGTCACTACTCGAGCGTTAGTGACAGCTATGGATGTACCGCTGGGATTGACCGCAGGTAATGCGCTGGAAGTTCGTGAATCTATCGAAGTGCTTGCAGGTGGCGGTCCATCTGATGTAGTCGAGTTAACGATTTTGTTAGCCCGCGAGATGTTAGATGCAGCAGGAATTTCAGGCAAAGATCCCGAGGTCGCACTCAAGGATGGCAGCGCTATGGATCATTGGCGGCGCATGATTCGCGCGCAAGGCGGCAACCCTGATGCTCCACTTCCGGTAGCAAAAGAGCAGCTGGTAATTACTGCAGAAAATAGCGGAGCCATTACAACCATGGATGCCCTGAAGGTAGGTGTGAGCGCATGGCGCTTAGGAGCTGGAAGGTCTGCCCAAGGTGAGAAAGTACAAGCCGGAGCAGGCATTGAGCTCCATGCAAAACCAGGAGATTACATAAAGGCTGGTGCACCCTTGATGACCTTGCACACCGATGAACCTGCGCGATTTGCACGAGCTACCGAAGCACTGGTGGGAGCAGTCACGATTGTTGAAGGAGGAACCGTTAATCGACTTCCTCTGTTAGTAGAGAGAATTCTGGGATGAGTAATTTGTTGAAGAGACCAACTGAAGATCAAGTAAAGCGACTTCCCAAGGCGCTCTTGCATGATCACTTAGATGGCGGGTTACGACCACAAACAATTATTGATATTGCTCAAGAAATTGGACATACACTGCCTACTTATGATGCAGCCGAGCTTGCCGAATGGTTTCGTTCATCATGCGATTCGGGCTCGCTTGTACTGTATCTCGAGACCTTTGCTCACACAGTTGCAGTCATGCAACGCCGTGAAGATATTGTGCGAGTTGCGCGCGAGTGTGCAGTTGATTTGGCGCGCGATGGGGTTGTCTATGCAGAAGTTCGCATGGCACCTGAACTCTTGACAGAAAAAGGGCTAACTCTGTCGCAGATAATTGAAGCAATTCTCGAAGGATTTCGCGCTGGCGAGGCCGAAGCACAGACCGAAGGCCGCACAATTCGTGTGACATCACTGCTCTGCGGTATGCGTCAAAACAATCGCTCTCAAGAAGTTGCTGAGCTAGCGGTGAAGTATCGTGATCAAGGAGTTGTCGGCTTTGATATTGCTGGCCCTGAAGATGGATTTCCGCCGAGTGATCAACTATCGACTTTTGAATACCTGCGCCGCGAGAATGCCCATTTCACCATTCACGCCGGTGAAGCGTATGGCTTGCCATCAATTTGGGAGGCTATTCAACTGTGCGGCGCAGAGCGCTTGGGCCACGGTGTTCGCATCGTTGACGATATCGACTTCAGCCAGACTCCTGCGCGCTTGGGGCGCCTGTCTGCATATGTCCGTGATCGTCGTGTTCCGCTGGAGCTCTGTCCATCTTCAAATATTCAAACAGGAGTCGCTACCTCCTTCGCAGATCACCCACTAGCAAAGTTAGCCAAACTTCGCTTTAGGGTGACCATAAATACAGATAATCGTTTAATGTCAGCAACTTCTATGTCGCGCGAAATGACTGAAATGGTCAAACAATGCGGCTGGACTTTCCAAGATCTTCAGCGAGTGACAATCAACGCTCTCAAGAGCGCCTTCATTCCCTTTGAAGAACGTCTGGCGATCATCGAAGAGGTCGTCAAGCCTGGTTACCAAAGGATTTCTGAGGAGTAATTGGCTACACGCCAACTGTGTGCCACACAGTCTTCTGCTCCATAAATGCAAGTATGCGAGATGGGGACAATTTCCCATCTGCCACATGGAATCGCTTGAGATTCTCAGCTCCTGCAACCTTGAGCTCCGCTCGTTTCTTCTTCGCTATCGCTGAAATATCAAAACCATCAATATCCATGTGAGAAGCAGCCCAGGGAGCCAATTCATCAAGCGAGCCGGTCAAAAGATTGATAACACCTGCGGGCAGATCGCTTGTTGCGAGAATCTCTGCAAATGTCATTGCTGGGACGCTAAGACCTCCTGAAACAAGCGCGATCACGGTGTTACCAGAAACAACAGATGCAGCAATAGCATCAATAAATTCAATAAATGAATCTGAAGCGCAGACCACTACTACACCGAGCGGTTCTGGGATTGTAAAATTGTAATATGGTCCTGCAACAGGATTAGTTGCTCCACTTATCGCCGGCAATTTATCACTCCAGCCTGCATACCAAACCCAACGATCAATTGCTTCATTAACCAGCAATCGCGCTTTGAGGGGAGTAAGGCTTGATGTAGCTGATATTTCAGATGCACATTGTTCGGCGCGACCTTCTAGCATCTCTGCGATTCGGTAAAGAATTTGACCACGGTTGTAGGCAGTTGCTTTAGCCCAACCATGCTGAGCTGCTCGAGCTGCTGTGACGCTATCTCTTAAGTCTTTACGCGATGCAAGACAAGGGTTGGCTATGAATTCGCCCTTGCTCGAGATTACTTCGAAGACTCTTCCTGATTCACTGCGGGGGAATGCACCGTTGATGAAGAGCTTGTAAGTCTTCTTCACCTCAAGACGCTCGTTGATAGACATTTATTTACCCCCTGACTCTTTGCCAGTTTTGAGGTAAGCCGCCAGTCCATGCTTGCCACCTTCGCGCCCCCAGCCAGACTCTTTATAACCACCAAATGGAGATGTTGGATCAAATTTATTAAAAGTGTTTGCCCAAATAACGCCCGCTTTCAACTGTTGTGTTGCCCAGAGAACGCGTGACCCCTTTTCGCTCCAGACGCCGGCTGAGAGTCCGAATGGAGTGTTATTTGCCTTATCAATCGCCTCTTGCGGGGTGCGGAAGGTGAGAACTGATAGAACTGGACCAAATATTTCTTCCTGTGCAATTCGGTGCGCTTGCGTCACTCCAGTAAAAATTGTTGGAGCAAACCAGTAGCCCTTATCGGAGAGTTTGCATTGCGGGCTCCAACGTTCGGCCCCTTCAGAGTCACCCACTCCTGCGAGCTCTTGAATCTTATTTAGTTGTTCACGCGAGTTGATGGCCCCTAAGTCAGTGTTCTTATCTAAAGGATCTCCAACGCGAATCTTGGACATACGGACTTTTAGTTTTTCAATAATCTCTTCGGCAATGCTTTCTTGCAGAATTAAGCGAGAGCCAGCGCAACAAACATGCCCTTGGTTGAAAAAGATCCCGTTAACGATTCCTTCTACCGTCTCATCAACAGGGGCATCATCAAAGACAATGTTGGCTCCCTTTCCACCTAGCTCAAGGGTGGCCTTTTTGTCGGTAGTCGCTATCGCACGAGCAATTTTCTTGCCTACTTCGGTCGATCCAGTGAATGCAATTTTCTGTATGCCTGAGTGGTTTACCAGTGATGCGCCGGTACTGCCATCACCGGTGACAATATTAACCACGCCATCCGGTAACTCAGCCTGCTGGCATACCTCTGCAAAGAGTAAGGCAGTAAGAGAAGTGGTTTCTGCAGGTTTGAGAACTACAGTGTTACCAGTTGCAAGTGCTGGTGCAACTTTCCAGGCAAGCATCAGCAATGGAAAGTTCCAAGGAATTATCTGACCAGCAACTCCGTATGGCTGAGGCGAATGGCCAAGTCCTGCATAATCTAATTTGTCAGCCCACCCCGCATGGTAAAAAAAGTGGGCTGCGACTAACGGAATATCAATGTCCCGAGTTTCACGAATTGGTTTACCGTTATCAAGAGTTTCCAGCACTGCAAACTCACGTGCTCTCTCCTGAAGAATTCTGGCGATTCGATAGAGATATTTGCCTCGCTCTTTTCCAGAAAGTTTTGACCAGGTCTTGGCGTAAGCCTTTTGAGCAGCGAGAACGGCCTTATCTACATCTGCAGCTGAACCCAGTGAAATATGGCTTAATACCTCTTCATTTGAAGGATTAATCGTCGGGAAGTGCTTCTTGCCTGCAACAAAGCTTCCATTAATGAAGTGGCCATACTTTGGCTTGATGGAGACGATTGCTCGTGATTCCAACGCTGGAGCGTATTCGAAAGTCATATCCATTAGCCTCTATTAGTCGATTGTTACGTAGTTAGGGCTAGCGTAGTAGCCATCGTCCATTTTCATGCGTTGCATCAAGAGATCATTAAGCAGTGCGCTGGCACCGATCCGGAAGAGCTCTGGGGTCAACCACTCTGGACCAGCTGTCTCATTAACTAGGACCAACTGTTTGATGGCATCTTTAGTCGTGCGAATGCCCCCGGCGGGCTTGACCCCAATTCGGCGCTGTGAAATTGCATAGAAGTCCCTGACTGCCTCGAGCATCACAAGTACGACGGGTGGCGTTGCAGCAGGAGCGACTTTGCCGGTAGATGTCTTAATGAAATCGGCACCTGCCAACATGGCAAGATAAGAAGCTTTTCTGACATTGTCGTATGTGACAAGTTCGCCAGTCTCAAAAATAACTTTAAGGTGCGCTTTCGTCCCACACACTTCTCGAATCTTTACTATCTCTTCAAATACTAAACCGAGCTTTCCTGAAAGAAAGGCTCCACGATCAATCACCATGTCAATTTCTGCAGCACCTGCATCTATTGCATCTTGCGTATCTCTAATCTTTACTTCCATCGAGGCTCTACCCGAAGGGAAAGCGGTCGACACTGCCGCAACAGGAACTTTTTCTCCGCCGATTGAATCTAAGTGTTTCCTTGCGATTGCGACCATGTCATTGTAAACACAGATAGCACCAACGCTCGGAACGGTTGAGTCGCTTGGATCTGGCCGCACTGCCTTTGAACAGAGAGCCTTCACTTTTCCTGGCGTGTCTGCACCTTCTAGCGTGGTTAGGTCAACCATAGAGATAGCTGTATCAATGGCCCAACGCTTACTGGATGTCTTGATCGAGCGAGTTCCGAGCATGGCAGCGCGTGCTTCGGCGCCAACCTGATCTACCCCTGAAAGTTGATTTAAAAAATTAACGAGGGATTTTTCAGATCCATCTACGAGGCCATAGAAACTCACGATAAGAATTCTTTCAGAGGTCCACGAATCTGGTCGAGTAATTTCTGCGATTCTTCCGACGTCGCTGTAATCACTTCGATATAGCACTTCATTTTTGCCTCGGTCCCTGAGGGGCGAACAATGATGCGAATATCTCCATCTAGCCAGATGCGTAAACCATCTGTCGGTGGAAGCCCATCCTTGGGCGCGGCCAAATCATCGATAGATTTCACATTTCTTCCCGCTATTTCTTGGGGAGGAATGTGGCGCAATGTCTCTAAGAGACGAGATATTGAACGCATATCTGAAACTCGTATTGAGATTTGCTCAGTGCCATGAAAGCCATGGCGGGTCCATATTTCATTGAGCAAATCAGTCAAGGTATATCCATCTCTGGCGAGGTCAGTTGCTACCTGCGCTAAGAAAATTGCAGCAGAAATGCCGTCTTTGTCGTTGACTGTCTCTGAATCTACGGCGTAGCCGATTGCTTCTTCATAACCGTATGCAAGGTCTTCAATCTTGGCTAACCACTTAAATCCAGTCAGAACTTCTTGAAAATTAACGCCGTAATGTGAGCAAATTTTGCGCAGGGCCGAAGATGAAACTATCGAGTTTCCAAAGGTTCCTGTGGGTTTTGTGCGCGCAATCCATTCGCCAAAAATGACCCCCAGTTCATCACCGCGCAACATGCGCCAACCAAGCACCGGATCATTTATGGCAGCCGCACATCTATCGGCATCAGGATCATTGGCAATGACTAAGTCAGCGCTCTCTGCTCGAGCTTTGAGAAGGGCTAGGTCGATAGCACCAGGTTCCTCTGGATTAGGAAAGGCGACGGTTGGGAAATCTGGATCTGGCGTGCACTGTTCATCAACAGTGATGAGATTTCTAAATCCTGCTTTTGCAAAAACTCTCTTTATCGTCTCAGTTCCGACACCATGCATAGCGGTATAGACAATCTTGATATCACTTGGGCGCGGCGCTAACGCAGCGGTGCGATTGATGTATTCCTCCACCACATCTTCATTGAGCACTGTCCATTTTGTATCCCGCGGTTGAGAGCTTAATGATGTAACGTCAGAAATTTCCGCGGCAATAAATTGATCTGTCGGATTAATAATCTGCGATGCCGCGTAATTGATTCCGTCGGCGGTAGGACCTATATAGACCTTGTAGCCGTTGTCTTGAGGAGGATTATGGCTAGCGGTAACCATAATTCCGATGTCGCAATTGAGATGAGAAGTTGCAAAAGCCAATACCGGCGTTGGAAGTGGGCGCGGCAAGATAAATACATTCATCCCTGCACCACTCATAATTTCAGCGGTTTCAATCGTGAAATCTTCAGACCCATGTCGAGCGTCGCGGCCAATCACTACCGATTTCATGCCACGTTCTTTCATATAGGCAGCGATTCCAGCTGCTGCGCGCCCAACCACGGCGCGATTCATACATGAAGGGCCTGGGCCGATGGGTCCGCGCAGTCCAGCAGTTCCAAACTGCAGAAATCCATTGAAGTACTGGCGCAATTTTCCTTCATCTTCGTGTTCGAGAAGGAGTGATAATTCATTTGCAGTTGTGGAATCAGGATCGTCAGCAATCCAATTTTCAACTTCTAGTCTCAACGCTGCGTCCATAGGAGCAGATTAACGGTTCTTAGATGAGTTTAGGAATAGTTGATTTGAGTAGCGCGCCCATTCGATCTGCTGCTGCCTTACCAGCCGCAATTACTTCTTCATGGTTAAGTTTTTCGCCAGTAATTCCAGCGGCGGCATTGGTCACAAGGGATATTCCCAAAACTTCTGCACCAAGTGCATGAGCAGCAATAGCCTCTGGAACGGTAGACATACCAACTAAATCGGCTCCGATAGTTCTCATCATTGCGATCTCAGCGGGAGTCTCGTAGGTAGGACCGCGCCAATGTACATATACACCTTCTGCAAGTGAGGAATCTTCAGACTTTACAATCGCTCTGATTCTTTTGCTATATAAATCAGTGAGGTCTACAAAGGTTGCACCAGAAAGTGGGGAAGCGGCAGTTAGCGAAATGTGATCTCGAATAAGAACAGGTTGGCCTACTGCGTAGGAAGTATTTATTCCTCCGCATGCATTCGTCAGAATAACTACCTTGCATCCAGCTTTGACGGCAGTGCGGACGCCATGAACAACTGGCTCCATTCCTTTTCCTTCATACAAGTGTGTGCGACCAAGAAAGACGAGCGCTCGAATAGTTTTAGCCCCCGCTGCAATTTCATACGAGCGAACTTTTCCGGAATGCCCTTCCACCGCAGGAGCGGAGAATCCGGTGAGTTCATGAGCATCACATTCATAGGCAGGCGTTCCAAGTGCGTCTGCTGCCGATACCCAGCCAGAGCCCATGACAAGTGCGACATCATGAGAAGCAACCCCAGTGCGTTCTGAAATTTCTGCGGCAGCCTTGGTTGCAGCAGCTAAAGGATCGGAATAGAGAAGTTCAGTAGATGTCATGCATCAATAATGTCACAGAGAACCGTGCCACTTGCAACGGTCTCACCGATAACTGCCTGCAAGTTCTTAATCACACCATCTTTATGAGCACTGAGAGGCTGCTCCATCTTCATCGCTTCCAGGACAATAATCAAATCACCAGCAGAGACGTTTTGACCTTCAGTGACTGCAATCTTGACCACGGTTCCTTGCATGGGACTTGTTAGACCCGTTCCAGAAGCTGCTCCAACTGATGTCTGTTTTGCTCGATGGCGTTTAACTACTGGTTCTGGAGCATGGACAAGAATTTCAAATCTCTTTCCATTCACTTCAGCAACTAACTTCTCTGCAGCGACCCGAGTTTCAACTTCACGAGATGCACCTTGAAACGCTGGAATCTCATTCTTAAATTCATTTTCGATATAACTGGTATAGACCTTGAAATCTTCAGTAAAGGATGCGTCTTCCAAAATTGCCCTATGGAATGGGATTGCAGTTGCTAAACCGCCAACTTCAAATTCGGCAAGAGCGCGTCGTGCTCGCGCAATCGCTTCCGCTCGGCTTGCTCCCGTCACTATGAGTTTTGCTAACAGCGAATCAAAATTACCGCCAATTACATCTCCATTTCTAAAACCTGCATCAACGCGGACCCCAGGACCAGTCGGCAAATTCCACGATGAAATTCGGCCAGGTGCTGGAAGGAAAGAGCGCCCCGGATCTTCGCCGTTTATTCTAAATTCGATCGAGTGACCGCGAATAGTTGGATCATCAAAGCCCAAGCTCTCACCCATAGCGATTCTAAATTGTTCGCGCACCAAATCTATTCCGGTCACTTCTTCAGAGACCGGATGCTCGACTTGCAGGCGGGTATTGACTTCCAAAAATGAGATTGTTCCATCGGAACCAATCAAGAACTCACAAGTACCGGCCCCTACATAACCAGCCTCTTTCATGATTGCTTTACTGGAGCGATAAAGCTCTTGGTTCTGCGCCTCTGTTAAGAAGGGAGCAGGAGCCTCTTCGACCAATTTCTGATGGCGACGTTGCAGAGAGCAATCACGTGTCGAGACAACAACAGCATGTCCATGCATATCGACAAGTACTTGTGTCTCTACGTGACGTGGTTTATCTAAATATCGCTCTACAAAACATTCACCTCTGCCAAAACCAGTAATCGCCTCTCGAACTGCTGATGCGTAGAGTTCAGGAATTTCCTCCATGGTGCGAGCCACTTTGAGCCCACGGCCTCCACCACCAAATGCTGCCTTGATTGCAACAGGAAGCCCATGTTCTTTCGCGAAGGCCACTACTTCATCGTGTCCGGAAACTGGATCCTTTGTGCCAGCAACGAGAGGCGCCCCTGCAGCTGCTGCAATGCGGCGAGCTGAAACTTTGTCACCAAGTGCGCTAATTGCAGAGGGCGGTGGTCCAATCCATATGAGTCCAGCATCAATCACTGCCTGAGCAAAATCGGCATTCTCTGAGAGAAAGCCATATCCGGGATGAATAGCATCCGCGCCGGCTTCTTTTGCGATTGCCACAATTTTCGCCGAATTGAGATACGTATCCTTTGCAAGAGTGCCATTGAGCGAATACGAGTAATCGGCGCTTTGCGTATGAAGAGAATCGCGATCTTCTTCAGAATAGATGGCAACCGACTCGAGGCCATGATCCTTGCAGGCACGAATAACTCGGAGGGCAATCTCGCCGCGGTTGGCAATTAATACACGCTTCATCTCAGCTCCTTGACCTGTGGCCACGAGTATCCCAGTTGTGCCATAGCACTTCGCAGAAATGGCATCGATATACCGACAACATTGGTGTAGTCACCTTCGATAACTGGAATGAAAGGTGACCCGAAACCGTCTAACGTAAATCCTCCAGCAACATGTAAAGGTTCACCTGAAGCGATGTAATCTTCAATTTCCAGATCGCTCATCTCTGAGAATGTAACTCTTGTGCTGACTCGATCAGCAATTTCTATACCCTTTTCGGTATCAATAATGCAATGACCAGTATGCAGAATTCCCGACCGACCACTTATCTTCTTGGCGCGCTCACGAGCTACGTCGGCTGTACCTGGTTTTCCAAATGAGGCTCCGTCAACGTCAAAGGTTGAGTCGCACCCAATAATGATTGCCGGGTAGTCAACCATCTCCCGAACCGTGTGTGCTTTGGCGATTGCTAGAGCTATAACCATATCCTTCGGATTCATTGCGTTAAAGAACTCAGTCTCTTCATCAACATGGCTGACCACAATCGTTGGTTTCAGACCGGCATCTTCCAAGAGTCTGCGACGAGATGTAGATTGAGAAGCAAGAACGATACGAGGCATCTACTCAAACTTCCGAGCGCCAAAGGTTATTTGGTGAGGTAGTGGCTGACGCAGTTGTGGCAATCCAAAGACACTGCGCTTGATCACTGGCTTGAGCTCTACCGCCTTGTGATTAGTGAGTACGGCTTGAAGTGCGAGCAGCTCTTCGGGGGTTGGTTTCCCAGCAGTTACGGTGAATTTCATAATTACAAAGGAATATTTCCGTGTTTGCGAGCTGGCAAGGTATCACGCTTGGTCTTGAGGGTTCGAAATGCCTTTGTTATGTATTGACGTGAATCTTCTGGTTCAATCACGCTATCAATCGTTCCACGCTCTGCTGCAAGATAAGGATTTGAAAACTTTTCGGTGTACTCATCGATGAGTTCGGCACGCTTTGAATCCTGATCCTTTGCTTCCGAGATTTCTTTTCGATACAAAATATTGACAGCTCCCTGCGCGCCCATTACGGCAATTTCAGCACTCGGCCAAGCGAAGTTGATATCGCTACCCAAATATTTGGAGCCCATGACGATAAAAGCTCCACCATAAGCTTTGCGAGTAATAAGTGTTACGAGTGGAACTGATGCTTCAGCATAGGCGTAGAGCAACTTAGCTCCGCGGCGGATAATGCCATTCCACTCTTGTTCTGTGCCAGGCATAAATCCAGGAACGTCTACGAGGGTGAGAATAGGAATATTAAAGGCATCGCAGAATCTCAGGAAGCGAGCCGCCTTCTCAGATGAATTGATATCAAGGGTTCCAGCAAGTTGAGATGGCTGATTAGCGATAATTCCTATCGACTGTCCCTCAATTCTTGCAAAACCAACCACAATATTTGGCGCATAGAGAGCATGGACCTCTAAGAATTCTCCCTCATCGACGAGAGCCTGAATAAGCGTCTTCATATCGTATGGTTGAGTGGGACTATCAGGGATAAGTGTGTTGAGTGATAAATCGACCGCACTCTTTTCGAGAGTTTCAGTAGGTGGCAGCACAGGAGAACCATCCATGTTGTTCGATGGCAGGTACGACAAGAGCGCCTTTACGTAATCAATTGCATCCGCTTCAGAATCAGCCATGTAATGAGCGTTTCCTGATTTAGTGTTATGGGTAAGTGCTCCGCCAAGCTCTTCCATGCCAACATCTTCACCTGTGACCGTTTTGATGACATCAGGGCCAGTAATGAACATATTGGAAGTTTCCTTCACCATAATGGTGAAGTCAGTCAAAGCAGGCGAATAAGCAGAGCCTCCAGCACAAGGACCAAGAATCAGAGAAATCTGTGGAATCACTCCAGAGGAGCGAGTATTGAGTCTAAAGATCTTGCCGTAACCATTAAGCGATGCGACACCTTCTTGGATACGGGCTCCTCCGGAGTCATTAATTCCAATCAGAGGAATTCCTGACTTCAGAGCAAACTCGGCAATCTTTACGATTTTTTCAGCATGTACTTCACCGAGAGATCCACCAAAGACTGTGAAATCTTGTGAGTAGAGCGCAATTGGACGCCCATCAACGGTGGCTGTTCCGATAACGACTCCGTCACCGTAAGGTCGATTCTTCTCCATTCCAAAATTCTGTGCACGATGACGGGCAAACTCATCAATTTCGGTAAATGAATCTGGATCAACCAGCATCGCGATTCGCTCACGTGCGGTTCCTTTGCCTTTTGAATGCTGTTTCTCAACGGCACGAGCAGAACCGGCATGCACAGCCTCATCAATACGTTCACGTAAATCTTCAATTTTGCCGGCAGTTGTGTGCAGATCTGGGCTCATGAACATAAGGTACTAGCCATGAGCCCGATTGCGCCAAGACCACCACTCGATGCATCAGAGATCTCGAAGAGAATCTCGCAATACTGGCGAGTAAGCGTGGTTGAAGTCACCGGTTCAACACAAGATGACATTGCAGAAAAAATATCTATTGGGGATGCAATTCACGGAGATGTATTGGTCGCTGAATACCAAAGCGCCGGTCGTGGCAGACTTGATAGAAAGTTTGAAGCGGATCCTGCTGCTGCACTTACTTTTTCTCTCTATGTAGAAATAAAAAGAGATAGAGATGAATGGGGATTCATACCCTTGTTAACCGGATTAGCTGCAGTCTTGTCTCTGCAAGAGATCGATCCGAAAGTTGTCGTTGATGTGAAATGGCCAAATGATCTTCTCATTTCCAATTCTAAGTTGGGAGGAATTATTAGCCAAGCAACCGACGAAGGTGTGATTATTGGAGTAGGAATCAATGTCGCAATGAGCGCTAATGAGTTACCAGTTTCGCATGCTACCTCACTCCATTTAAGTGATTTTAAAGAATTAAACCGAAATTTCTTACTGGCGACATTTCTCAACAAGTTCCAAGAACTCTTTTTGCGATGGCAAAATGGCGAGGACCTGCGCCACCTCTACCGAGAAAAATGCGCGACGATTGGTAGATTGATAAAGATTGAACTTCCTGGAGATAAGTCTTTAGAGGGCCAAGCGCTAGATATCTCAGCACACGGCGAGCTAATTCTCGTTGATGGAACTCGCGTATCCGTCGGGGATGTAGTTCATCTACGATAGAGCAGTGACAGAGCGCTTCCCACGAGTAGGAGTAATAGGCGCTGGGCAGTTAGCTCGCATGATGGTGGCTCCAGCAACTGCGCTAGGGGTCGATTTATATCTCTTCGCACAATCCTCCTCAGATTCAGGTGCACAAATTGCAGACCACTTTGTCGGTGACTATTCAGATCTGCAGGCCCTTCTAGAGTTTTCCAAAAATTGTGATGTGATTACCTTTGAACATGAATTGGTTCCTCTATCCGTAATCAAGGGGCTCGAAGCATCAGGAGCGCGCGTTTATCCTTCTTCAAGCTCATTTATATTTTCGCAAGATAAAGAACAGATGCGACAAAAGTTAAGGGCATACCCTTCCCCACAATGGAAGGTCATCACTTCGACGGGGGAAGTTGAGAGATATCCGCTTATTGCAAAGGCTATCTCGGGGGGATACGACGGCCGCGGAGTGTGGAAGATAAATTCGCAAGATGAATTATCGCAACTTCTCAAGACTGCGCCAAAACTACTTATTGAAGACTTAGTGCAATTTGATTTCGAAATTGCTGTAATGGTGGCACGCTCACCTCATGGCCAAGCAACAACCTGGGCTCCCACAGAAACTATTCAAGAAGATGGAATTTGTACCCTTACTATTTCTCCTTCGCAATCAATCACCTCTGAAACGGCAGAACGTGCTCAGCAGTTAGCTCTTGATATCGCAGCTGAAGTTGGAGTCGTAGGAGTCATGGCAGTCGAGATGTTCGTTAAAGGAGACGATATCTTGATTAATGAGTTAGCAATGCGACCACACAATTCTGGGCATTGGACTATTGATGGCTCACGAACCAGTCAATTTGAGCAACATCTACGGGCAATCTTGGATTTACCTTTAGGGGATCCGACCATGACGGCTGACTTTGCAGTTATGGGCAATGTCTTAGGTGGAGAAAAAACTGATATGTATCGTCCCTATCTGCACCTCATGGCTCGTAACCCAGCGCTCAAGTTTCACCAATATAAGAAGGAAGTTCGCCCAGGTCGCAAGATTGGGCACGTCACCGCCGTCGGTTCTGACCTTCTACAATTAACCGACGACGTGCAACATGCACGCCAATACATGAGTGGGGAAGTAGATGAGTAAAGCAAATGATGTAGCAATCATCATGGGTTCTGACTCTGATTGGCCCATCATGGAAGAAGCGGCAAAAGTACTTGATCTCTTTGGCATCACCTACACGGCAGATGTTGTATCGGCGCACCGCATGCCAGAAGAGATGGTTGATTTTGCAAAGTCTGCGGCTAGTAAGGGTTATAAAGTTCTCATTGCAGGTGCAGGTGGAGCCGCTCACTTACCAGGAATGGTGGCAGCCCTCACTACCTTGCCAGTAATCGGAGTTCCAGTTTCTCTCAAAAATCTCGACGGATTGGATTCACTCCTGTCAATCGTTCAAATGCCAGGCGGAGTTCCAGTTGCAACGGTAGGAATCGACAACGCCAAGAATGCCGGAATTTTGGCCGCTCGCATCCTTGGAAGTGCCGATGAATCTATTGCGCGCAAGCTTGAAGAGCATCGTGAGCAACTCACAAGTGAAGCAAAAGCAAAGGGCGCCCAATTGAGCGCCCGTCGCAATATTAAAACTGGTTTTTAATCAGTTCTTCCTAAAGCATGAACGCGCCACCCAGCTGCGCGCCAGAGGTTACGGTCAAGCATATTGCGACCATCAATTACAAATTTGGATTTCACAAGCTGTCCTATAACTGATGGATCTAGTTCGCGATACTCCTTCCATTCCGTAAGGTGCAAGATGGCATCGGCGCCCTTAACCGCGTCCGTAACCTTCTCTTGATAATCAAGATTTGGAAAACGCTTGCGAGCAGGTTCGATTCCCTTGGGATCATGTACGACAACTTGAGCGCCCGCCGCTTGAAGTTGAGCTGCAATATCGAGCGCTGGAGAGTCACGCACATCATCGCTATCAGGTTTGAAGGTTGCGCCCAACACAGCGATCTTGTACTGAGTGAGATCATCGGAAAGATCGGCGCGGACTACATCAATAACGCGTTGACGCGCTCGGAGATTAATTGCATCAATTTCTCGTAAGAACTCAAGCGCCTGATCTGCGCCTAATTCTTGGGCACGTGCCATAAATGCACGAATATCTTTAGGAAGACATCCACCACCGAATCCAATGCCCGCTTGAAGGAATCTATTTCCAATACGTGGGTCATAGCCAATTGCTTTCGCCAAAATCGTGACGTCTCCTCCGGCGGCCTCACAAATTTCTGCCATGGCATTAATAAATGAGATTTTTGTTGCGAGAAAAGAATTTGCCGCAACTTTTACGAGCTCTGCAGTAGGAAGATCAGCACGGATCCAAGGAGTTCCTAGGTCGATGACTGGTTTATAAACTTCCTTCAAGATTTCTTCAGCACGATCGTTGGCTACTCCAACAACCAAGCGATTTGGCGTCAAGGTATCTTCGACGGCAAATCCCTCACGCAAAAATTCAGGATTCCAAGCCAAATCTGCTTGCGGCGCTGACTCTGATAACTGATCACGCAGTAACTGCGCCGTTCCTACTGGAACCGTCGATTTTCCAACAACTAGGGCCCCATCTTTGAGAAAAGGCGAAATCGCTGCAACAGAAGATTTTACGTAGGTCAGATCAGCAGCCAATCCATCTTTACTTTGAGGAGTACCAACGCAGATGAAGTGAACATCTGCATCAGCAGCTGCCGAAAAGTCCGTACTAAAAGAGAGCCTGCCAGTTTTCATCTCCGCAGCAAGCAGCGTATCTAGTCCAGGTTCATAAAACGGAAGTTCACCTCTGGAGAGAAGATCAACCTTGTTCTGATCAGTATCGATACCAATTACTTCAAATCCAAGCGAGGACATACACGCTGCATGCGTTGCGCCAAGATAGCCACAGCCAATAACAGAGAGCTTAAGAGTCATGTGCGAGAGTCTATTGCACAGCGTCTCGTGCACAGGGATTGTCAGCGGCTGTCTTGGTCTTGAACTTATCAATAGTCGTAGGTTTCGCTGACGCGCTGGCCGTTGGTTTCACGGTCTCCAGTAAGGCTTCATCGTTACGAATTTTGGTCCACAGATCAGCGGCAAGAATTTCATCCCAGATAACAACTGAACCGGCTGTGGGGTGGCGGCCATTTGGATTTGAAAGTGGGACTGTCAGAGTTCGCACATTTCCGGAAGATAAATTTCGAAGCTGTTTCGCCAATGTGAGTAAGTCGTTCTTATTAATACTCGCATCCATTTTCACACTAGAAATCGCGGCGTTGTAAAAATTTGTAAGTTTTATTGGGTTCAGTAGAACTCCTGAACTAGTTGCCTTACGTAGCACTGCTCCGACAAATTGTTGTTGACGCTCCATGCGTCCTATGTCCCCACGTCCATCAAAATCGCGGGTACGAACATATTTCAAAGCTTCCACTCCATTGAGGGTGTGCGTTCCAGCAGCCATGACGAGGTGGCTCTTGGGATCGTTAATCGGAACCTTAGAACAGACTTCAATCCCACCGAGAGCATCTACGATTCCAGTAAATCCAGCGAAGCTAACTTCTACATAGTGATCTATCTTTAATTTGGTCATGCCTTCAATAGCTTGAATCAGCAGTGGAGCTCCACCAAATGCATAAGCTGCATTGATTTTCCCAGGCAGTGCAGGAATATCGCGAGTTCCATCTTGGCTTCTGTGAGCAGGAATAGTGGCCAAGGTGTCGCGAGGAATTGAGACGATATATGCAGCGTCACGAGCCTTACTAATGTGAACGAGGAGCATGGTGTCAGATCTGCCACCCGCTGCAACTTTGGTACTACCCACGCGCAGCTCTTTAATCTGCTCTTTGGTCAGCCCTTCTCGATTATCAGAACCGACCACGAGGTAGTTAAGTGCTTGGGAAGTTTTCTCTGGGCGATCTTTTAGATTAGCGAAGACATCAATGCGAGAAATTTGACCGCTGACCTGTCCCAAACCAAGCCAAGCTACCGATGCGATGAAGACAACACCCACAGAGAGTGATGTAATAATCCGAATCGCACGAGAAGGTTTCACATCCGTAGGGTACTTGCACGATAGCGTGGAGGGGTTATGGCGACACCAACCGAAGAGTTACTTGGCTCACCGCTGCCTGCGATTAGCGTAATTCTTCCAGTGCTCAATGAAGAATCACATTTGGAGGGCGCAGTACTTTCGGTGCTCTCTCAAGATTATCGTGGCCCCATCGAAATTATCTTGGCGCTTGGTCCTTCACGGGATCGCACCAATGAAATTGCATCAAGACTATCCTCACAAGATGCTCGGGTTAAATTGATTGATAGTCCGACAGGAAAGACCGCAGCCGGACTTAACTTGGCGCTCGCTGCATCCGTAAGTCCAGTTGTGGTTCGCGTTGATGGACATGCGCAGATCCCAAACAATTATCTATCTCTCATCATTGAAATCCTCAACAGCACGGGTGCAGTAAATGTTGGTGGAGTAATGGCCGCTGTCGGCAATACTGCATTCGAGCGCGCTGTTGCAGGCGCGATGCGAAGCCCACTAGGCGTTGGATCCTCACGTTTCCATACAGGTGGGGAAGCAGGCGAAGTCGATACCGTATATCTCGGAGCATTTCGACGCGAAGCGCTAATCGCCATCGGAGGTTTTGACGAAAGATTTACTAGAGCACAGGATTGGGAATTAAATTTTAGATTGCGTGAAAATGGCGGGATTATTTATTTTGATCCTCGATTACACGTGACATACAGACCTCGTTCAACAGTTCGTGCTCTTGCTAAACAATATTTCGAATACGGCCGCTGGCGTCGCGTCGTTTCCCGCAGACATTCAGGAACAATCAACTTTAGATATCTTGCCCCACCTTTGGCACTGATTGGATTTACTACCTCTGTAGTTTTAGGTTTACTACTAAATCCAATTTTCTTAGCTCCAGCGGTTATATACCTACTATTTGTAGTGTTAGCGTCGCTAAAGATTGCCACCTCGATCCGTGAATATTTCTTGCTTTTGATTGTGATTCCAACGATGCACTTCGCGTGGGGTGCAGGTTTCATCTCATCGCCTAAGACTCTCGTGCCTACATCTCATTAAGGCGAGATTCCCTGAGGTAATCTTTCGCACGTGGATAAGCCGGTAGTCGTATATGAGCCGTTTCGGGCGGGCTTACCACCCATGCGAGATTACCTACGCACTTTATGGGGGCGGCGGACATTTATTGGAGAATTTTCGCGCTCTGAATTACGAGAGAAGAATTATGGAACTGTTTTTGGACAGTTATGGCTAGTTCTTAATCCATTACTTCTGTCAGGAGTTTATTTCCTTCTTATCTATGTCATAGGCGGAAGCAGTGATGCAACTCGATTTGGCCACCTCACCGCGACGCTCTTTCTCTTCTACATGATTGCAAATAGCCTCACTGGGGGAGTCAAGGCGATTACTTCTGGACAGCGATTAATTCTCAACACATCTTTCCCTCGAGTCATGCTTCCCATATCCGCTACCGTGATTGCACTGTTCAAATTTGTTCCTACATTGATTGTCTTTACAGCCATTCACTTGCTCATTGGCTTACCAATTTCTTGGCAAATATTCTGGGCAATACCAATATTCCTGATTGCTGTAGTTATGGGACTTGGAATGGCAATCTTGATCTCGTGCGTTAATGTCTACTTTCGGGACGTCTCAAGCATGCTTCCATATTTCACCCGAAGCCTTCTTTACTTGTCGCCAATCCTTTATGAAGCGAGTAGCGTTTCTGATCAAATCAAGTCAGTGCAGATTGCAAACCCAATTTTCTACCTACTTGATTCATGGTCTCGTGTTGTTGTTCATGCTCAGTCACCCACCACATTTGGCTTGATTCATGCTTCAGTATGGGCGCTAATAATTTTCTTTATCGGCACATACTTCTTCTTAACGAGGGAGCGTGATTTCGCTGTCCGCTTATAACCACCCACATACACCTCATGGTCTAGCGGTCTCCGTCCGAGATCTAGGACTTACTTACACGACTTCGATTGATAAGAAGCCAACTTTGAAAGCGCGTTTGAGATCTTTGGGTCGCGGTAAAAAACATACTCGCGTAGTTAATGCGCTTACTAATATCAATCTCGACGTTCAATATGGCGCTGTATTGGGAGTGATAGGTTCAAATGGCGCCGGTAAATCATCTCTGATGCGCGTCATCTCAGGAATTGTGCCGCCTTCACAAGGGCGCGTTGAAGTTTATGGCAGCGTGAGCACGCTGTTAGCACTAGGTGTTGGCTTTAATCCTTCAATGACGGGTCGCGACAATGTTTATCTTGGCGGTTTAGCAGCAGGCATGTCACGTGAGGATATTGATAAAAATTTTGAAGCGATTGCTGATTTTTCTGAATTAGGTGAAGCTATTGATGCACCTATGCGAACTTACTCATCCGGTATGTATGCCCGTTTAGCTTTTTCGGTAGCCGCAGTAGTAGAGCCAGATATTCTGATTATCGATGAAGCGCTGAGCACTGGTGATGCCAAGTTTAAAGAGAAGAGCCTCAACCGAATTAAAGAGCTCCGCTCGGCAGATCGCGCTCTCATCTTGGTGAGCCATGCTCTTGCAACAATCGAAGATGTTTGCAATGAAGTAATTTGGCTCAATAAAGGTGTTTTGATGGCGCGCGGTAAACCAAGTGAAGTGATTGCAGAGTACCGAACTTTTGTTAATGCCAGAAAGAGCGCATCCTCTGATGAGGACGTTTAAAACTCTTGCACTCGTTGCAATTCTTATTACGTCATCCTTAACATCGGCTCGCGCTGAAATACCTGCCAACTTCTCATTTACTGGCTCTGGATATGGGCACGGAGTTGGAATGAGTCAGATTGGCGCGAAAGTCAGAGCTTTGGCGGGAGAAAGCGCCACAGCGATTCTTAATTATTACTATAAGGATGTAGTAATTGCACCAGTCGTTGATACCCACACAGTGCGGGTCAATCTCGCACATGCCGTTCGTGCTGCATCTTTTGTTACTGCAACGCCAGAGGCAGTAATTGAAATTTTTGCTGGCGATATTGCAAGCAGTCAGGATGTCGTACCAATGACAACCCTAGCTTCTCGCCAGAAGGCAACATTTCGAGTACAAAATGGCCTTGCCACATATGGATCTATTTCAAATACCGCCTTCACTATTCGATGGAAGGGTCCTGATGCAGTCATTACTGTGGGGCATCCTGGAGAAACAGCGCGCTATAAGTACGGCCAGATTCAAATCAAAATTGTTAAAGGCCTTATGGAAGTTACAAATTCTCTGAGTATGCACGACGAGTATTTACTGGGCATTAGCGAAGTTCCATCTAGTTGGCCGGCAGCTGTGCTAGAAGCGCAAGCCATCGCTTCGCGCTCGTACGCGCTATCTAAATTGGGCCCAGTGAGAGCCTCATGTGATTGTCATGTCTATGACCACATTGCAGATCAGAATTTTGTCGGTTATTCAAAAGAGATCGAACCTCGTTTTGGAAAAAACTGGCGCGCCGCTGTGCTCAATACTCATATCGACTCCGTTACGAGCTTGGCCATCCTCGCCAACGGTAAACCGATTCAGGCTTACTACTTTTCATCTTCAGGTGGCGCTACCCAAACAACTCGCGATGCCTGGGGGCAGCCGACGAGCTACACGCAATCTGTGCCTGATCCAGGAAGCCTAGATGTTAAACACAATCCACGCTTTGTAAATTGGAATGCAAGCGCCACGCAAGCAACCGTTGCCAGCGCCTTTTTGTTACCTGACATTGTCACTTTGGAGATAGTGACACGAAATACCGCAGGTGCGGTAACAAGCATCAAGGGCACTTCTAGTGATGGCTCTTATAAGATTTTACGCGGCGACACCTTTAGAAGTCGGGTGAAAATTCCTTCACCTTATTTTTCCCTAGCTTGAAGCAATTTTTCAGATTAACTCAAGCGCCATCAATTAGCATGAAGCACTGAGTTCAATCCACCCCAGGTGCCTGTGCGCATAACAACTTCTAAACCACCAGATAGAGAATTTCGACGGAAGAGCAGGTTGTTTGCGCCAGAGAGCGAACCAGCCTTCACAATTTCACCATCGGGAAGTGTCACTTTGGCGGCGGCAGTGATGTAAGTACCTGCTTCAACAACGCAGTTATCACCAAGTGAAATTCCAAGCCCGGAGTTAGCACCTAACAAACACTTTTCACCAATAGAGATAACTTCTTTTCCGCCCCCGCTCAAAGTTCCCATGATGGATGCACCTCCACCGATGTCGGAACCGTCTCCAACTACTACACCTGCAGAGATTCGACCCTCCACCATTGAAGTGCCGAGAGTTCCTGCATTGAAATTCACAAAACCTTCATGCATAACAGTTGTTCCTGAAGCTAAATGGGCGCCAAGTCGAACGCGATCGGCATCTGCGATTCGAACTCCTGAAGGAATCACGTAATCAACCATCCGAGGGAACTTGTCTATGGAGAACACAGTGAGATGTCCATCGCGTGCCCGTAGAGCAGCTCGTACCTTTTCAAATCCCTCTACTTGGCAAGGTCCTGATGATGTCCACACAACATTTGCCAACAAAGCAAATAGTCCTTCTAGTGATAGTCCATGAGGTTTAACTAGTCGGTGGGACAGAAGGTGTAATCTCAGGTAAACGTCTTTAGCATCTTGTGGCGCGCTGGTCAGATCAATCTCTAATGAGACCACTTCGCGTTTTACTCCGCGGATTTCATCTTGGCCTATAAGAGCGCTGAGTGAGGCATCTGCAGAACCTTGGAGAGGCCCAAGGGCTGGAGCGGGATACCAAACATCAAGAACTGTATTTCCAGCAACAGTTGCAATTCCATGGCCATGAGCTAAAGAGGACATGCGCTAAGCCTAACCCCTATCCTGTCTCTCATGCGTATAGCTGTCTTCTGCTCCTCGTCACCAACGATTGATCAAAAATTTATCGAACTTGCTTTTGAACTCGGTGCAGAAATTGCCTCAAAAGGTTCAGAACTAGTTTCTGGAGGCGGCCATATCTCAGCGATGGGTGCAATCTCACGGGGCGCGCGAAGTAAAGGCGGCAAGACAATCGGCATCATTCCACAGAAGTTGGTTGATATTGAATTCGCCGACCACGATAGCGATGAACTTATCGTGGTTGACACCATGCGCACGCGCAAAGCCAAGATCGAAGATTTAGCTGATGCATTTATTACCTTACCTGGCGGGCTCGGTACCCTCGAAGAACTCTTTGAAATTTGGGTTGGTCGCTATCTTGGTTTTCACCAAAAACCAGTGATTATTCTTGATCCTTATGGAATTTATGAGCCTCTCCATTCGCTGGTTGAGCACCTCGAGGATCATAATTTTGTTAAGCCCGGTATGCGCGAATTAATTTATTGGGCAACCTCTGCTGAAGATGCCGTTGCACAGGCTCTAGGTCGTTAACACGTGGCAGCCAATACTCTGCGCATCTCTCTTTCAATAGATGCTCCTTGTGAAAAAGTGTGGGAGAAAATTGCAGATTGGCCAACACAAGGCGATTGGATGCTTCAAACAAAAGTTTGGGTGACCAGCAATCAGAGTGCAGGTGTCGGAACCACTATTGCTGCATTCACTGGCCCGCTCCATTTTCTCTATCCGCGATTTAAATCTCTTGGGTTATTGGATCTGATGACAGTCACTAATTGGCTGCCACCGCATCGTTGTGATGTCGAGCATGTGGGCAAAGTTCTCAAGGGCAGCGGCAGCTTTCTCTTGACTCCACTTGGGTCAGGAAAGACTCGCTTTGACTGGTCAGAGACAATTTTTGCGCCACGAGCGCTCTTTTTCTTAATCGCACCATTCTTTTATGCGGGCGTGCGTATTTCACTTGCTCGATTTGCCCGACTATTTTAATTGGTGAACGAGTAACCTTTATTCTGTGAGCAACCAAGAGACGATCGCGCAGTTGCTTGCATCTATGCCCGAAGAAGAGCGCATTATTTTGACCTTGCACCTTCTCCGCGGCAAAACAAGCGAAGATATTGCGCTCTTGCTGCAAGTCCCAGAACGCGCTGTTATCGCCGTCATAGCCTCTGGAAAATCCCGCTTAAAGGGCCATCTCGGAATCTAGAAATTGCAAGCCCATCGCGCTGATTGGCTCGATTTCACCCGTGCCCGATTCTGCGAGATACTTCTCCCTGCACCTCAAGGCCTCACGGTCCCCAGCAGTTTCGACAACAAGGAGTCCCCACCATGGCAGCTATGAAACCTCGTACTGGTGATGGACCTATGGAAGTTACAAAGGAGGCGCGTTCACTCGTGATGCGCATCCCTCTCGAAGGTGGCGGCCGTCTGGTTGTCGAGCTCAACCCACAGGAAGCAAATAATCTCAGCGCAGCCCTTGAAGCCGCTGTAGCCCTCATCAAAAAGTAGAGCGGAATAAAAAGATTCTCGCAGCAATTTCGCCAGAGGTTGAATCAATTGTTGGCGCTGATGTCTTAGCTATCGGCTTTGTAAAAAATAGCGATGAGTCCGCGCAAAAATATGAAATTGCAGCAGATGCTCGCCTTGTTGCCAAACTAGAGAAGTATTTTGAAATTTGTTTTACCGATGAGATAAATTTTTTTGAAGCTTCTGGAAAAGCGGGGGAACTTTACGAAATCCCAGTGGCTCACGCAGAAGCTGATCTCGATCGTATCTACCTCGTAGGTTTAGGGGATAAATCTCTAAACTCTTTTCGTACTGCAGGCGCAGCAATTGGAAAAAAGGTTCGAGGCAAAGCGTTAGTTCTTACCTCACTGTGTGCACATAGAGCCAAAGAGGTTAAGGCACATGGTGTTTCTCTGACTCTAGGCGCGTATCAGTGGAACTTGAAGACCGAGAAAACTGCAGAACTTCCACAATTTCTTATTGCAACAAAGGATGAAAAATCTGTTGCTCTTGCACAGACTATTTCTCGTGCGCTGTATACGGCGCGGGATCTCATTCACACCCCTTCAAATATTAAGAATCCAGAATGGATGGCTCAAGAGGCGAAGAAGATTGCTGATGAGCAAGGATTGTCGATTCAAGTTCTTGCGGGCAAAGATTTAGCGAGGTTTGGCGGACTCAGAGCTGTTGGAAACTCTTCACCAAATCCAGGCCCGAGGTTTATAGAAGTGAGTTACATTCCGAGAGGAAAAGCAAAATCTGCAGCTGCACTTCCTCACATCGTCATTGTTGGAAAAGGAATTACTTTTGACACGGGTGGGGTCTCGCTGAAGCGACCATATGAATTCATGACTGCCATGAAAAGCGATATGGCTGGAGCTGCGGCCGCACTTGCAACTCTTAGCGCCCTTCCAATCTTGCAGCCGCAGGTAAAAGTTACTGCGCTCTTGATGTGTGCTGAAAATGCCCTGTCAGGAACTGCGCAACGACCATCAGATGTAATCACTCAATTTGATGGAACAACAGTTGAAATTATTAATACAGATGCCGAAGGTCGTCTAGTACTGGCAGATGGACTGGGATATGCACTTGAAAAATTAGATCCCGATTACTTGATTGATATTGCTACGTTAACAGGTTCTGCGACTTTAGGTTTAGGGCGAGGATATGCAGCGATGTATACCCGAGACGAGAAACTAGCGTCTGAATTAGTCGCCATTGGTGAGCAGTGTGGTGAACGAGTTTGGCATATGCCTCTAGTTGATGACTATCGAGACTCACTGGAGAGCGATGTTGCAGATCTCAATCATGCAGCTGATCGGGGAGACTATTCAGCAGGATCTGTGACTGCAGCGCTTTACCTTGAGCACTTTGTTCATGATTCGCGATGGGTTCATCTCGACATTGCTGGCCCAGCTCGCAGCGAATCTGATTCCGGAGAAAATGTTAAGGGTGGCACAGGTTTCGGCGTGCGCTTTCTGCTTGATTGGATAGTGTCTCTCTCATGATTATCAATCCGCATGAGTATGCAGAGAGCTTTATCTCTGAAGATGCCGTAAAGCAGGCAGCCAGAGCGCGTGGGGTTGAAATCGGTACTCACGATGTTTCGCCAGGTACGGGTGCATATCTACGTCATCTTGCGCAGTTGCTGAGTGCACAGTCAGTAGTTGAAATAGGAACTGGCTCGGGAGTGGGATCTCTCTGGCTACTTGAAGGAATGATTAAGAGTGGAACTCTGACTTCCATAGATGACGAGATGGAGCACTCAAATATCGCAAAAATCGCATTTACTGATGCGCAGATCGCTGCCCCGCGTTATCGTTTAATCACAAATTCAGTGATGGACGTCATGACCAAATTGGCAGACCGTGCTTATGATCTTGTTGTCTTTCGCCACAATCCAGAGGATTTGAGTTTCGCAATCTCTGAAGCGCATCGCATATTGCGTAGTGGCGGAGTCTTTGTTATTGATAATTTCTTCGGTGGCTCAAAGGTTCCTGATCCAGCTCAGCGAGATCCCAAGACAATCGCTTTACGCGAGGCGGGTAAGGCAATCAAGGCGGATTCTGAATCATGGATGAGTGCACTGATTACAACTGGTGATGGACTCTTACTGGCCACAAAACTTTAGAGAGAGCAGGCAGGTAATTTATGTCTAATCTAAATGAGAATGGTCATCGCAACGATGGACCGTGGTGGGTTGCCCCAAGCCAGAGCGGTCTAGGTCGATCTATCCCTCTGCGTAGCGCAATACTAATCTCGCTTGTAGTCGGAGTCATTGGCGGCGCATTTGGTGCGTCATCATCTGGTTCGCTCTTTGGCCGGTCTGCAAACTTAGTGAAGACCACATCAGCAGTTGAGAGACCAGCTGGATCTGTTGCAGAAATAGCACAGCGCGTTCTTCCCTCTGTCGTCTCTATTGAAGCAGAATCGGGCAGAGGTGGATCTACAGGTTCAGGATTTATTATTGATAGTACTGGCTACATTTTGACCAATAACCACGTGATCTCCTCATCAGTAATGACTGGTGGAGATATCCGGGTTCGCCTCAACAATGGGTATTCGTATGACGCCAGAGTTGTTGGGCGAGATAGTTCATACGATTTAGCAGTTATCAAAATTGTTGCACCAAATCTCAAAGCACTGCAGTTTGGAGATAGCGATAAGGTCGCAGTTGGAGATTCCGTGATTGCAATTGGCTCACCTTTGGGTCTATCCGGAACCGTAACCTTGGGAATCATAAGCGCCAAAGATCGTGCGGTGACAGCGGGTGAAAACGATTCTGAGAATTCATTTATCAATGCTCTACAAACAGATGCAGCAATTAATCCTGGAAACTCAGGCGGGCCGCTGGTCAATGCAACGGGTGCTGTTATTGGCGTTAATTCTGCAATCGCATCCTTGGGTTCAAGTTTTGGGGGCCAGTCGGGATCAATCGGTTTAGGTTTTGCTATTCCCATTAATCAAGCTCGCAAGACTGCGGATCAGTTGATCAAAAATGGCAAAGCAACTTACCCAGTTATGGGAATTTCCGTTGATATGAATTACTCCGGAGATGGCGCAATGATTGCCAAGACGAGTGGTGCAGTGGTTCCTGGTGGCGCAGCACAACGAGCTGGCCTCAAATCTGGTGATGTAATTACCAAAATTGATGGGCGGGCAGTGATATCACCTGAAGAATTGATTGTTGCGATCCGCTCCCACAGCGTTGGCGAAGAGATTGAAGTCACCTATAAGCGCGGTGGAGCCACGAAGACTGTAACTCTGACACTGACTGCTTCGAATTAGCGGAGTAAGGTAGAGCCACTATGTTTTTTGATCTCGGAGCCGGTGAATTAATTGGTCTGGCTATTCTTGCCATGATCTTGGTCGGCCCCGAGCGGCTGCCAAATCTCGCTGTTGATGCCGCTAAATTTGTGAAAAAGGCTCGTGCATTTGCATCTGCAGCAACACAGGAAATCAGATCAAATCTCGGTCCAGGTTTTGAAGATCTGTCTCCTACAGATCTCAACCCTAAGACTTTCTTGAAGAAACAGTTAGGTAACGTTCTCGAGGATGACTATTCAACTTCTACAAAGTCATCCTCACACATTACATATGCAATTGATCCAGATCTGCTATGACCACCCTTGATTTAGTGCATGCAGCACTTGCCACAGTTCAAGATCCTGAACTACACAGAGCTTTGCCAGAACTTGGGATGGTTAAATCTGCGCAAGTTGTAGATGGAGTTGCAGAGTTAGAAATCTTGCTCACAATTTCTGGCTGCCCCATGAAAGATCGATTGTCACAAGATATCAATGCGGCAGTTAGCGCAGTTGAAGGAATCACCCGGGTGGAAATCACCTTTGGAGTGATGGATGAAGAGCAAAGGGCAAACATCAAGAAACTGCTCCGTAACGGACGCGAGAGCTTTATCCCCTTTGCCCAAAAAGATTCACTCACACGCGTTATTGGGGTGGCTTCAGGCAAAGGGGGAGTTGGTAAGTCCTCTCTCACTGTGAACTTGGCCGTAGCGTCAGCGCAACGAGGTTTGCGCGTTGGAATTTTGGATGCTGATGTCTACGGTCACTCCATTCCGCGTTTAATGAATCTCATTGGACAGCGACCTACCGCGATTGATCAAATGTTCATTCCACTTGAATCCTTTGGAGTCAAAGTTGTCTCTATGGAGATGTTTAAGCCAGAGCGTACGGATGCCATTGCATATCGTGGACCTTTGTTGCATCGCGTCCTAGAGCAGCTACTTTCTGATGCTTATTGGGGAGATTTAGATCTGCTGTTCATCGACCTTCCTCCTGGAACTGGTGATTTAGCAATATCGCTTGGCCAACTAGTTCCTTCTTCGGAAATAGTTGTTGTAACTACACCGCAAGTTGCAGCTGCAGAAGTTGCAGAGCGTGCCGGCAGAATTGCACATCAGATTCACCAACGAGTCATAGGTGTTATCGAAAATATGTCTGCTTATCCATGCAATAAATGTGGCGAACTTACTTCACTATTTGGTGAAGGTGGCGGGGAAGAGACATCCAAGAGACTTTCGCAGCTCATCGGAGGAGATGTACCTCTTCTCGGCAAGATTCCATTTAGCCCTGATTTGCGAGAAGGTGGAGATGCTGGCGCTCCGATAGTTCTATCAGCCCCAGAAAGTGCAAGCGCAAAAGCTATAGAAGAAATAATTTCAAAGTTAATTGTGCGAGAAAAATCGCTACTTGGAGTCCGCCTCGGACTTGCGTAACTCCTCAACTATCTCTTTAGCTAAATCAGAGAGTTCATTTCGTAAGTAATCACGAGTTGTTACATCGCCTAATGCGATACGAAGGCTTGCAAGTTCACGAGTGAGATATTCAGTATCTGCAATGCTTCGCGCATTTTGTGCCCGATCTTCGTTGAGAGCAATACGATCACGGTCCGCTTGGCGATTCTGTGCAAGAAGGATGAGCGGAGCCGCGTAAGAAGCTTGCAGGGAGAGAATGAGGGTCAAGAAGATGAATGGGTACTCGTCAAAACGTAGAGACGTAGGCGCCAAGATATTCCAGAGCACCCAACCAAGAACAAAGCAGGTCATGTAAACAAGGAAGCGCGCTGTACCCAAGAAACGTGCAAATCGTTCAGAGAGTCGACCAAAAGTCTCGGGGTCGTAGTTTCCGCGAAGTGAACGTCGGGTTTCACGTGGTGTGTCTAGTCGATAATTACGAGCCATCGTTAGACCTCCTTTGCAAAATCTGTATCGATACTTTCTAGAGCCGCAGATGTTGCCGCAGTGTGAGAAGCAGAATCTCTGTGATCGTGGCGCCAGTTTTCTGGTAACAAGTGATCGAGCACATCGTCAACAGTTACCGCACCCAGCAGTCGGTCATTGGCATCGATAACCGGCAGCGATAGCAAGTTATAACTGGCTAAGTATGACGAAACTACGTGAAGGGATGCGTCGGGATTAACTCCCTTCGTATTTGTATCAACAATTGAGCCTAGCAAAGTAGCAGGAGGCTCACGCAAAAGGCGCTGATAGTGAACCATTCCGATAAATCTTCCTGTAGGGGTCTCTAGCGGCTGTCTGGTAATGAAAACTTGTGAAGCAAGCGCTGGTGAGATTTCGCTCTGCCTAACAGCTGCAAGCGCATCTGCCACTGTGTAATCAGCGGATAAAACGATTGGCTCTGTCGTCATCATTCCACCAGCTGAATAATCTTCATATGTCATCAAACGGAGGACATCTTCGGCATCTTCAGGATCCATCAGATCGATAAGTTCTTGCGCTCGCTCCTCACCAATCTCGCGCAACAAATCTGCAGCGTCATCCGGATCCATTTCTTCGAGAACATCTGCTGCGCGTTCGCCTTCGAGCTCTGCAAGAAGTGCCACACGTTCTGATTCATCCATCTCCTCGAGAACGTCGGCAAGTCTTTCATCGTCGAGGGCGCGCGCTACTTCCAAGCGTCGCTTTGGGGTCAAGTCTTGGATGACTGCTGCTAAATCAGCAGCACGTAAATTTCCGATTGTTGAGAGCAGGTTTGAAACACCTTGATTGCTCTCATTTTGAGTAAAGCCACTCAACTCTTCCCATGCAACCGTAGAAGTTGCACCTTTTCTTCTTAAGCCCCGGCCCTTGCGCATAATATGAACGCGAGTTACGAGCCAATCGCCAGTGCGATTCTGCTCCATCGCCATATCTTCAACCACAACATTTTGATTATCTTCAATCAAGAAAACAGAGCGATCAAGTAAGTCACCTAGGACCAGAATTTCACCAGCACGAACTTCGAAACGTCGCATATTGAGTAAACCAGTAATGACAACTGCGCCTGCTTCAATGGAGGTCACTCGAGTAATGGGTACAAAAATGCGACGTCGTAACGGAACTTCTACAACGAGCCCAAGAATTCGAGGTGGTTGATTATTAGTTCGTAGGGTCGCCACGGCATCGCGCACCTTGCCAACTGGATCGCCATTAGGGTCAAAGACCGCTGTACCTGCAAGACGGGCGAGAAATATGCGATTGATGTTATTTCCGCTCATGGGATAAGAGTAACGCGTGCTCTATCGGCTAGGTTTGCCTTATGTCTGCAGCGCCACGAAACCAATCAGTAAGTGAGCACACTGCAATACCTGCAAGGCCAGACCTTATTCGCCTCATCATTGGAATCTTTGGCGTCGGCTCATCGGGTCCACTCATCGCTTTGAGTGCAATGCCTGTCCCAACCCTTATTTTCTGGCGAAATCTCGGTGGCTCATTGATAACTTTGCCATTCGCCCTTCGTCATAAAGTTGATCGAATTGGTGCGCGCTGGGCGATTTTGGCAGGAGTACTTCTCTCCTTTCATTTCATGGGCTTCTTTCTTGCAATGAGAATGACGAGCGTTGCCGCAGGTACTGCAATTGCCGCTCTGCAGCCCATCTTTGCAGCCCTGTATTTGAAATTTAGAGGTGGTTTTATTCCTAGTAATGCTTGGCTAGGAATGCTTCTGAGTTTTATTGGGGTTTTGGTGGTCACTGGGATAGATATCCAATTAGATCGCCGTTCATTTCTTGGTGATCTTGCAGCCCTTTTATCAGGTGCACTAGCTGCTGGCTACATGTTGGTTGGTTCGCATGCTCAAAAGACTTTGCAGACTACTACCTACACCTCAATCTGTTATCTCACCTGCGCATTTACCGCTCTACCAATCACTTTGATTGCAGGATACGAACTTTTTTCATTCTCTTCCCGGGAATGGATGATTCTGCTCGGATTAATTATTGGTGCACAACTGCTTGGCCATACCATGTTTAATCTCACTCTCAAGCGCGTATCGCCCGCAGTTGTCTCACTGATTGTCTTCTTCGAAGTTCCGATAGCTGCTTTCTTGGCATCGATTTTTGGCGTTGGTAAACAACCCCCGGCAAGTATTTACTTTGGTGTACTTTTAATTCTTGTTGGTTGCATAGTTTTTGTTAGCAGAAATAAATCTGAGAATGTGATGACTATTGAATGATTGATTTACATACCCACACAACTGCTAGCGATGGCACTGATTCTCCGTTTACCCTAGTGAAGAAAGCGCTCGCTACGGGAGTAAAAACTCTGGGAATCACAGACCACGATTCAACAGCTGGATGGAGCGAAGCTATCTCCGCAATGCAGCCACAGATTGAGCTGGTTCTAGGAGCAGAAATTTCTTGCCTGACAGATGATGGAATTAGCGTCCACATGCTAGGACTACTTTTTGATGGGGAAAATTTTGGGATGCAAGAGATGCTTGCGCAATCGCGCGATACCCGACTACCTCGTATGCGAAAAATGGTTGCGCTTCTGCAAGCAGATGGCTTCGATATCACGCTTGATGATGTCTATCAGGCAGCTCCTGATCAGGCCACTATTGGGCGCCCGCATCTGGCAGATGCTCTGGTAAACAAGAAAATTGTGGCATCTCGCGATGAAGCTTTCTCGGAACTACTTCATAATGAATCTAAGTATTACGTGACTCATGCAGCCCCAACACCAATAGAGGCAATCAAAACAATCAAGAGCGCTGGGGGAGTCGCAGTTATAGCTCACCCTTTCGCTTCCAGGCGTGGGCAAATTTTGACAGCGGATACATTCCAAGAATTAGTAACTGCGGGACTTGATGGAATTGAAGTACATCATCGCGATCAAAATGATTCTGAGCGAAGCGTCCTTACATCAATAGCTCGTGAGCTGCATCTGGCGATTACGGGCTCAAGTGACTATCACGGTACTGGAAAACTTAATGCTTTAGCGGAAAACACAACTGATCCTACAGAATGGGAAGCCTTAGAATCGCGTGCAAATGCCAGAAGGGTAGTCAAGCTATGAATTCAACAGGTGCACTTACCTTTGCAGCTCAAGCCTTTGTCACGCTCTTTGTCATTATGGATCCCCCTGGTGCCACACCAATCTTTCTGGGATTAGTCAAAGATAGATCGCCGCGGGAACGTATTCGCCTGGCTTGGCAGGCAGCAGGCGTATCACTCTTTGTGATTGCTACCTTTGCCATTTTCGGCCAACTCATTCTTGACTACATGCATGTTTCGATTGAGGCGCTACAAGCGGCCGGAGGATTATTGCTTCTCTACGTTGCGCTCCAGCTCCTGACGGGATCTTCCAAGAGCGGAACTGAACAGACAAGCAACAACATTGGCATGGTTCCGCTTGGGACTCCGCTCTTAGCTGGTCCGGGTGCAATCGTTGCCACGATGATTTACGTGCAGCAGGCTGACACCAATGCTCAAATTGCGGGATTAGCGGCGGCAATTATCGCTGTTCACCTCATCATTGGAACAGTTCTTATGGCTTCTACAAAGATTGTAAGCGTCATCAAAGAATCCGGGGTTACTTTGTTAGCCAGTATCGCAGGTCTTCTTCTTGCAGCTATTGCAGTACAGATGTTGGCTAATGCCGTTAAGGCATTTGCAGCTAGTTAGAGATCCGTTTTGTGCGAATTCGTTCGCGCTTTGCCCGAGTCGCACCTTCTTCTTTTGCAATAGAAGGCTTTGTAGCTTTTTCCGCTGGTCGGACTTTCGTAACCCGTCCAGTTGAACCCACGGGAATATTGAGCATCTCATAGAGATGCTCAGATGATGAGTATGTTTCTACAGGCTCTGGTAGTCCCAAAGAGAGCGCTGTATCTATCATTTTCCAGCGGGCGAGTTCATCCCAATCAACAAAAGTCACAGCAATACCGTGTGCACCTGCGCGCGCGGTACGTCCGATACGGTGTACATAAGTTTTCTCATCTTCAGGACATTGATAGTTAATAACGTGAGTTATTCCATCGATATCAATTCCACGAGCAGCGACATCTGTCGCAATCAGAACATTTGATTTTCCTGCTTTAAAGTCATTGAGGGCTTTTTCACGTGCCGACTGTCCTAAATCTCCATGGATTGTTGCAGCTCGAAATCCACGTTCTATCAATTCATCAGAAGTTTTTTGAGCTGTTCGCTTAGTACGACAGAAGACGATTGTGGGTCCGCGCCGATCGGCTTGCAAAATCCTTGCCAACATCTCGATCTTATCCAGGGCATGTGCGCGTATGACATGTTGCTCAATACGGGAAACTACCGCACCTTCATCCTCATTATCCTGAGTGCGAATATGAACCGGTTGGTTCATAAAGCGACGCGCTAGCGCAATGATGTCACCTGGCATTGTTGCCGAAAAGAGCATAGTTTGTTGGCGAGCAGGTGTACTGGTGAAAATCTTTTCTACATCTGGTAAGAAACCTAAATCAAGCATTTCATCTGCCTCATCAAGAACTACGCGAGAAACGTTTTTCAGGCGTAGCTGTCCTTGACGATATAGGTCTAACAAGCGTCCTGGTGTACCTACAACTATTTCCACCCCTGCTTGAAGTGATTCGATTTGCGGTTCAAAAGCGCGACCACCATAAACTGCCAAAGTTCGAATTCCTCGATTGAAGGAGAGTTCTTCGATATCTTTCGTAACCTGAACACATAATTCGCGAGTTGGAACAACAATTAAAACTTGTGGATCGCCCTGATGCACCAATTCTTTCCAATCGGCATCGTTAGGTGCAATTACTCGTTCAATCACGGGAATTCCGAATGCGAGAGTTTTACCCGTACCTGTTTTAGCCTGCCCAATAACATCGCCATCAGCAAGAGCGATCGGCATTACCTGCTCTTGGATAGGGAAGGGAGATGTAAAGCCATGCTCGTTAAGAGCTGCGATAGTTTCCTTGCGAAGAGGAAGATCTGCGAAAGTCAGGCTCACTTACACAACGCCGAAACCGACGCGACGTTCAGTTGGTTCGCCAATTTCAACATAACCGATCTTGTCTGATGGCACGATGATTTCGTGGCCCTGTACATCTTGAAGCATAAGTGGAGTTTGAGCTGAGAGAGATGCAGCAACCGCTGCCTTGATTTCAGCAGGAGTTGATGGGCATTCAAAATTTAGTTCGCTTCCCACGTTAGTAATCGAGATGCGAATTTTTGATGCCTTTTCACTTTTCTTAGAAACCATGTGGCTATCTTATTCGCTAAGAGTCAGTACGGGGAAATCCAGAAATTCCTCGCCACATGAGGTTTTCAACAAGCTCCATCGCCTGTTTACGAGATAACTTGCTATCACGCTCAAGCCAATGACGTGCAGTGACTTGAACGTAACCAATCAGTCCAACACCAAGCATCATCGCTGCTTCTTTAGGAAGCCCAGTGTCATTGGAAATAACTCCACTGACGGCTGCAGCGCAGTCATATGTCATGCGGTTGAGGCGTTCACGAACCTGTGGTTCAACGTTCATATCGCTCTCAAAGAGCAATCTAAATGCTTCGCCCTCATTTTCAATAAAGTTGAAATAAGCCTCAATCGTGACATGGACACGCTTTTCATTATCAGGAGTTGAAGAAATTGCTTTTTGAATTTCATAGACCAAAGAATCAATATGCAAATCGAGAACGGCTAGGTAAAGATCTAGCTTGGATGGAAAGTGCTGGTACAAAACAGGTTTGCTGACATTGGCTCGATCAGCGATTTCATCCATAGCAGCTGAGTGATATCCAGCAGCCGTGAAGACCTCGAGGGCTGCAGCAAGAAGAATTGCTCGACGTTCATCGCGAGGAAGTCGCGATTTATCTGAACGCGAACCATTTGCAGAAACAGTTTCTGTACTCATTGCACGCATCGTATAAGAATTCGCATCGAATGGCACGGTACGGCAGAATTAACGCTATGAAGACACCTCCACTAGTCGCACCGGGCCCTTCTCTTTCAGTTGATGAGGTCCGCAGATACAGCCGCCATCTCATCATCCCGGATGTTGCAATGGCCGGACAGCAGCGAATGATGAATGCCAAGGTGCTCTGTGTTGGCGCAGGTGGTCTTGGTTCCCCTGCGTTGATGTATTTAGCTGCAGCTGGAATTGGCACGCTAGGAATAGTTGAATTCGATACCGTTGATGAATCTAATTTACAGCGCCAAATAATTCACGGTCAGTCAGATGTTGGAAAGAGCAAGGCAAAGAGCGCTCAGGAGAAAATCGCAGAGATCAACCCATTTGTAAACGTTATTTTGCATGAGACTCGACTTGATAATTCGAATGTCATGGAAATTTTCTCGCAGTACGACATCATTGTTGACGGAACAGATAATTTTGCAACTCGCTATTTGGTAAATGATGCGTGTGTACTCTTGAAGAAACCATATGTGTGGGGCTCCATCTACCGTTTTGATGGACAAGCAAGTGTCTTTTGGGCTGAGTACGGTCCTTGTTATCGCTGCCTATATCCAGAACCACCGCCTCCAGGCATGGTGCCAAGTTGCGCAGAAGGCGGAGTCCTTGGCGTCCTATGTGCCACGATTGGTTCAATTCAGACTACCGAAGCCATTAAAGTCTTAACCGGAGTCGGGGAGCCACTGATTGGATCTCTCATGGTCTACGACGCTCTCGAGATGACTTTCCGGAAAATCAAAGTTCGCAAGGATCCAAACTGCCCGCTGTGCAGCGACAATCCACGGCAAACTGCTCTGCTCCCAGATTATGAAGCGTTTTGCGGAGTACTTTCAGATGCTGCTGCAGAAGCAAGCACCGGTTCAACAATTACAGTGCAAGAGTTGAAATCGAAAATTGATGCAAAAGAAGATTATTACCTCATCGACGTTCGCGAGCCAAGCGAGTTCGATATTGTTCGTATTCCAACTTCGCATCTGATTCCTAAACAAGGTTTTATTGATGGCTCTGTACTTTCCAGTTTGCCGCAAGATAAGCCCATAATTCTGCATTGCAAGAGTGGAGTGCGTTCAGCGGAGTGCTTAGCAATTCTTAAGAACGCTGGTTTCGCCGATGCGACACATGTTTCTGGCGGAGTAGTAGCTTGGGCAAAGCAGATTGATACAACGCTACCGGTGTATTAATGCGCGATAGTTATCAAGGTTTTCGCGCAATGCTGGTACACGCACATCCAGATGACGAGACCATTAACAATGGCGCAACGATGGCAATGTATGCAGCTCTCGGAGCAGAAATCACTCTTGTTACCTGCACGCGCGGCGAAGAAGGAGAAGTGCTAGTTCCAGAGTTAGCGCATTTAGCTGCTAGCGCAACCGATTCTTTGGGCGAACATCGCGTTAAGGAGTTAGCCGACGCTATGCGAGAGTTGGGAGTGAGTGACCATCGTTTCCTAGGGGAAGGTGCGCGTACTTACCGTGACAGCGGCATGATGGGAACAGAACCAAATAACCGCCCTGATGTCTTCTGGCAAGCAGATCTCGATGAAGCAGCCGATCTACTTGTTCAGATTATTGATGAAGTGAAGCCACACGTTCTGATTACATATGATGAATTTGGAGGATATGGCCACCCGGACCATATTCAAGCTCATCGCGTTGCGATGCGTGCAGCTGAAAAAGCTAAATGGGATATTCCAAAAATTTACTGGAATGTCATGCCAGTATCAGTGGTCCAACAAGGTATTGATGCCATGAAAGGTAGTGACTCTGATTTTTGGGGGGCCGAGAAGGCCGAAGATCTGCCCTTTGCTAAGGACGATTCATTTGTTCATACGCTCATTGATGGAAACGCGTATGTGGATTGCAAAATGAATGCCATGAAGGCTCACAGCACACAGATTGCCCTCGATGGACCATTCTTTGCGCTTTCAAATAATGTGGGGCTACAGGTGTGGGGGAATGAGTATTACACACTTGTTAAGGGAGAAAAGAGCCCACCATTTGATAAGAATGGGTACGAGACTGATCTTTTTGCAGGACTGACTAGGTGAAATTCCTTTACTCAATTGCGTTGGGGGCGGCCACCGCACTTGGAGCAACTCTCATACACCAAACACTTCAACCCCTAGGTGTTTCACTTGGAATTTTTACAACATACGTCATGGTCTGGTGGGTTGGACGTTACTCTGGAAAGCGGCGCTATCGACTCTTTGCCCTAGCTGCTTGGTTTCTAGTGATTGCTCGCGCAGGCTCATTCGGCGTTGGACAGGAGCTATTGATTCAGGGAGATAGCGCTGGTAGCGCTCTTCTTACTCTTGGATTTTTAGCGGGATTTGTCGCCATTTTTAGAAAGATTTGAACTATCTCCAACTCCAGGTTTGTCCTGTGGGACCATCATTAATTTCTAAACCAGATTCTTCTAATTTACTTCGGAGCGCATCACTTTCTACCCAATTCTTATCAGCACGAGCTTGAGCGCGATTTTCTAGGAGTTGCGCGAGTTCAGGGGTGAGAGCTTTGTGTTGCTCAGTCCTGGCCAGATCTAGCCCTAACACCTGATCTGCAAAGAGAAATATTGCTCGCTTATCCAGAGCTCCAATAGTGGAATCTTTTTCAATGGTTCGAAGACGTTGCATCGCTCGTGGAGTATCAAGATCATTTGTTAAGGCATCCACAATCTCTTGATCAAATTTGAGTTCAGCTGAGGTTCCCCATTCCGCCATAACTTTTCGCCAGCGGCGCAAAGTTGTGTGTGCTGCTTCTAGGGAAGCCCAACTCAAATCCATTTGAGATCGGTATCTGTTTTCAAGGAGTGAGAAGCGCAGCGCGAGAGGATCTAGGCCACGATCAACCACGTCCTGCAAGAGAACAACATTGCCCGCGCTTTTGGACATCTTGCGTCCTTCAAAGAGGAGGTGTTCACCATGCACCCAGGAATCAACGGTTTCAGTGGCGGTTAGTGCATTTGATTGAGCGCGTTCATTTTCATGATGAGGAAAACGAAGATCAATTCCGCCAACATGAACATTCACATGCGCATGGAGCAGATTAATTGACATCACGCTACATTCGATATGCCATCCCGGAAATCCACGCCCCCATGGAGAATCCCACACCATTTGCGTACGCGCCCCTGCAACTTTCCAGAGCGCCCAGTCGGCGTGAAACTTCTTTCCGCCTTCGTCGGTATATTCGTAGCGGTGTCCAGGTTTAAGAGAATCGAGTCGATTGCCACTAAGTGCTCCATAATCCGGGCAGGATGCCGCATCGAAATAGACTGAGCCATCACTTCCAACATATGCACTATTTTTTGCGATGAGTTCTTCTATGGCTGAAATCATCTCTGTCATATTTTCAGATGCCTTGGGATAGAGATTCGCAGGTATGACGTTGAGTCGCGCTAAATCGTCATGAAACTTAGCCTCATATTTCTTTGCGATTTCAAAAGGATCGGAATTTGTGCGTTTGGCCTCAGCAAGCATCTTGTCGCCCTCGGCGCCCGCCTCTTGGAAGTCATCTGCCATATGTCCAACGTCGGTAATGTTCTGAATAAAGCGGAGCTCAAGACCAGTCATTGTGATTGTGCGAGCAATGAGATCAGCAAGAAGGAAGGTGCGAAGGTTGCCAACATGTGCATCCCGGTAGACAGTCGGGCCACAGCAATACATCGTCACCACGCCATCACGATGGGTTATCTCTTTCGTAGTTCGACTCATGGTGTCGTACATCGAGAGATGTCCTGCATTATTGTCGCGGCGGTTAAAGACTGGGATTACTCTCATGAGCACGATTTCATCTGGATTGAAGGAGATAACTTCCCCACGGCGATTGATCAACTCCGTCTCACTCTGTAAAACTCCGACGATATCTCGGAAGCCTCCATCGCTATCACGAAGGCGCAGAGTGGCGCGCTTGCCGAGGGCCCTGGCTACCTCGTCACGAAACTTGCTCACATGAGAACAGTAATCGTGCAATGCCCGCTGCGCAGGGTTAGAATTACCGCTAATTGTTCACACGCTGCAAACTGGAGGATTTTTCGTGACATATGTGATTGCCGAACCATGCGTTGATGTGAAAGATAAGTCTTGCCGTGAGGAATGTCCGGTTGATTGCATCTATGACGGCAACCGTATGCTCTACATCCAACCTGATGAATGCGTGGATTGTGGTGCTTGCGAACCAGTTTGCCCAGTAGAAGCAATTTATTATGAAGACGATGTACCTGGGCAATGGCAGCACTACAAGAAAATCAATACAGAATTCTTTATCGAATTGGGTTCACCTGGGGGAGCATCCAAGGTTGGTGAAACTAATTCCGACCATGCAGATGTAACTGCTCTTGCGCCAAAAACTTCCTGATTTTCCGTGGGATGCGCTCGCACCTTACGGAGCGATCGCTCGCTCACACAAGGATGGAGCAATTGATTTATCAGTTGGTACTCCGGTAGATGCAACTCCCGAATTTGTACAACGAGAGTTACAAAACGCATCCGACGCCCCTGGCTATCCACTTACTGCAGGAACGCCAGAGTTACGTGAAGCAATCGAAAAGTGGGCGCGTCAACAATTAGGCGCCACCGGCGATATTGGAGTATTACCACTTATTGGCTCCAAAGAATTTGTCGCCTGGCTACCAACGTTGGTGCAAGCAGCGAGCGTTCTCTATCCCAAGATTGCATATCCAACTTATTTAGTAGGTGCGCTATTAGCTCAAGCTCAGGCAACCGCTGTTGAAGTAGATCCAGAGACCTGGGTGAAGGCCGATTTAGCCTGGGTTAATTCTCCATCCAATCCAACTGGTCGGGTCCACTCGGAAAGCGAATTACGAGCTGCAATCACTTGGGCTCGAAAATTTGACTCACTCGTTGTTTCGGATGAGTGTTACTTCGAATTTGGGGATAGCTCACGACCATCTTCTATTTTGAAATTTACCGATGGTGATAACCGCAATCTTTTGGCCGTACATTCACTGTCAAAGCGCTCTTCCATGGCGGGTTATCGCGCAGCCTTTGTTATAGGTGATCCACGAATAATCTCGACAATCTTGGAGGTGCGAAAGCATGCCGGCATGATTGTGCCGCTTCCAGTGCAGCGCGCGATGGTGGCAGCGCTTTCAGATAGCGACCATGTTGCTCAACAGCGCGATCGATATAACGCACGTCGTGCAATCTTGCGCCCAGCGCTTGAAGCAGCTGGATTCACTATCGAAGATTCGGCTGCCGGTCTATATATCTGGGCTACTCGCAAGGAGAGCTCCTGGGATTCAGTTGCCTGGCTTGCCGATTTGGGAATCTTAGTAACGCCCGGAGTTTTCTATGGAGATGCCGGAGCCCAACATATTCGCGTAGCTATGACTGCGACTGATGAGCAGATCAAGCGCGCAGCGCAGCGCTTGCACGAAAAGATGAGCGGTTAAATGGCTACAGGGATTTTGCTCGTCGGCGGTTTTGGTACGCGATTAAAGCCGCTCACCAATGAATCACCAAAACCGATGTTGCCAGTTGCAGGAATTCCAGTAACTGAACATCAGATTCTTGCTGCAAAAAAAGCGGGAATTCAAACCCTAGTGCTTGCAACCTCCTACCTAGCTGAAGTTTTCACTCCGTACTTTGGAGATGGCTCGCGTTGGGATATGAAGATTCTCTACGCGGTAGAGAAAGAGCCTCTTGGCACCGGTGGAGCAATTCGTAATGCAGCGCAGTTACTTGGCCGCGATGAAGAAATAGTTATATTTAATGGTGATGTTCTTAGTCGCCACTCTATTGCAGACCAAATTGCTTTTCACAAGGCGCACCAGGCCGATGTCACGCTGCACCTTATTGAGGTAGAAGATGCTCGGGCTTTTGGATGCGTGCCCATTGATGCCGAGGGTCGTGTTACTGCATTTCTAGAAAAGATGGATAACCCAATAACTAACCTTATAAATGCGGGCTGTTATGTATTTTCACCTGATGTGATCGATCGGATTCCATTGAATAAAGTTGTGAGCGTTGAACGTGAAACTTTTCCAGCTCTCGTAGCTGAGCATCGCCCCATCTATGGCTACCACGAACAGTCCTACTGGCTCGATGTTGGAACTCCTGCTGCGCTCTTTAAGGGTTCTCGAGATTTGGTGGTTGGTGATTTTCATGCCATGCCAGACTGCCAGATTGCACCGGATGCCAAGATCACCGGTGGAACATCAATTGGCGCTCGCTGTCATATCGGTGCAGGAGCCATTATTGACGACTGCATCATTGGTGATGATGTGGTGATTGGCGCAGGAGCAACTCTTGTTCGTACCTTTGTCGCACATGGCGCAAAAGTGGATTCAGGCAGACATTTCAGTGAGAGATATCTATCAGAGAGCTCGGATTTACCGATTTCGCTCTAATTTTTCGCGCTTTTCTGCCTTTTTGACCGAAAAGTTGCTCCCTCGGGGTTGACTCCGAAGGATTACACGGGTGTAATTCTCTTCTAGAGCGCGTGGTTATCAAGAAATCGCCGCCTATGACTTGAGGAGATTTGCGAATGCCAATCCGTCCAGAAGGAACATCTACTGGCAAGCCATCAGCCCCCACTGCTGGACCAACTATTCAACTCGCTAGCGGAGAGAATCTAGAACTCTCCTGGCAGGAGCGCTCTCTCTGCGCTCAGACCGACCCTGAAGCCTTCTTCCCTGAAAAGGGTGGCTCAACGCGTGAGGCCAAGCGCGTCTGCCTCTCATGTGAAGTTCGCCAAGAATGCCTCGAATATGCGCTTGCACACGATGAGCGCTTTGGCATCTGGGGTGGCCTCTCTGAGCGTGAGCGCCGTCGCCTTAAGCGACGCCCTGCTTAACTCACAACTTACTTCACCGCACCACGCGATAAGTTTCCTTTATGAGTACGCAACGCGTCACGGCAATTCTTGTTGTCCATGATGGCGCGACTTGGCTTCCCGAAGTCGTAACTTCTCTCGGAACTCAAACTCGCAGCGCTGATCGCATTATCGCTGTAGATACTGGATCAATTGATTCATCTGCAAAGCTTCTTAAAGGCGCCCGCATCCCAACTATTTCATTAGAACGTGAAGCAGGATTTGGCGAAGCGATTTCATACGCGGTTGGACAACTTCCGCCAACGACAGACCCACTTAATGAGTGGATATGGGTTCTGCACGATGATTGTGCATTTGCAAAAGATGCGTTGGAAAATTTAATGGCTGCAATTGCAGAACGCCCCAACGTTGCTATGGCTGGTCCAAAAATTCTTGGCTGGCATGATCGAACCCATTTACTTGAAGTTGGCATCAGTCTTGCCACGAATGGAGCTCGATGGACGGGGCTAGAGCCATCCGAATACGATCAAGGGCAACGTGATGGAATCCATGAAGTGCTTGCCGTTAGTACTGCGGGTGCGCTTATCCGTCGGGATGTGTATGAGGAGCTGGGTGGTTTCGATAAGAATCTAGAACTCTTTAGAGATGATGTTGATTTTGGATGGCGAGCACGTGTAGCAGGCCACTCAACGATTGTGGTGACAAACGCCTTGGCCTACCACGCAGCAGCAGCTGCATCTGAACGTCGAACCGTTGATGTCCGCGGCGCGCTTCTACATCGACCACTACTTCTCGATCGGCGAAATGCAGCCTATGTTCTCCTCGCAAATGCCAGCATTTGGGCTCTGCCAATCTTGTCGTTGCAACTTCTGACAGGAGCAATTATCCGCTCGATTGGATATCTTTTTGCCAAACTTCCTGGATATGCAAGCGATGAACTCTTAGCAATTCTGACTCTTATCATCAGGCCAGCTGAACTTATTGCCGCCCGAAGGTTTAGAAAAAAGAGCAGATTAATTTCGAGTGCAGCAGTAAAACCATTTATTCCCTCTCGCTTTCAGCAACTTCGCAGTTCGATCGCGCGTGCAGTAGATGCGTTACGCGAACGGCTAATTCCAGAGAAAGAAGAGATCGCAGCTTCTAGCGTTCTTGAAATTAATGAAGATGAAGATCTTCTGACACCTTCGACTCAACGTTCTTGGTTGCTACTTTTTACTCGACCTATCATTGCCATGGCAACAGCGCTCTTTGTCATCAGCGCTTTATGGAGTAGAAATCGGTGGGGAGCTATTTCCGGTGGCGCCCTAGCGATGGCGCCAGAAAGCGCCCGTGACCTCTTTAAACTTTATATCGCCAGTTGGCATGACATTGCTATGGGTAGTGGGCTTTCAACCCCCATTTGGGTTCCGATAGTAGCTCTGGCATCTGTGCTTACTTTTGGGAACGTTGCAGCTTTTATTTCACTCTTCTTCCTTCTGGCTCCATTCGCCCTCCTCTTCTCTTCGCACCGGTATTTGAAGACCTTCACTACGAATACATGGCTCGCAGCCGGCGGAGCCCTGCTCTACGCGCTCTCACCTGTAGCGATTTCTGCTGTAAGCGCTGGCCGCCTAGGGTTAATTGTTTTCCTTATTCTGCTTCCATTTACTCTTCCACTTTTAAAGCGGTGGAATGAGATTCATTCATGGTCCATGCGACAGACGAGCGCTACGGCGCTCTTAGCGTGGTTGCTCTTTGCTTTTAATCCTTCAGTCGGGCTAATTCTTATCGGCTTAATCGGTTTTTCCGCTGTTCGAGATTTTATTGCGGTAAACAGAAACTTTAGGGATTCCCTCTTTATTCAAAAAGTTATTCGTTACACCTCATTGATGATAGTGCCATTACTTTTATCTGCTCCAGGTTCCTTCTCTTACTTCGTACGCCCACAACAATTTTTCGGAGAAATTGGTTTTACTGTGGCGGGCGGGGGCCCAAATATCGCTCTCTTAGCAAATCCAGGTGGCCCTGGGTCATTGCCATGGTGGTGCGTTAGCCCTATTGCAATAATTTTGTTTATCACCTACTTCTCATCCACTGCTGCTCGGAAATTTGCAACGCCGGGTGTGATCTTCTTGCTCCTTGGATCACTTTTCTCCGCCCTTGTTGTGACTGGAAGTGGAACTTCTTCGACCACTCGAACAAATGCAGGTGTATTCATAGCATTTGCAACCTTGTATTCAATTGCCGCCGCAGTGATCATGTTCGACAAGATTAAGACTCGCCTAGAACAATCACACCTCAATTACCGACACTTATCTATTGCTGTAGTCCTACTTCTCACCATTGGATATGCAGCGACGTCAACATTTTGGCTCGCTACAGCTGGCGCAGATTCACCAGTTAGAACAACACAGAGCAAAGTCCTTCCTGCTTTCCTTGCGATTGAAAAAGGCGCAAAGACTGTTGTCATAAGACCCTATCGCCTACGTGGCGAACAGACTCTTTCCTATTACATATCTCGGGGAAGGGCAGCGACTTTGGGTGAACCAGATATTGCCCCTCGCGATACACCAATTATTTCTCGCGCCATTGAAGGGCTAGTTGACAACACGGGCGTGACCTCGAGCAACATCCTCTCTACCTATGGCATTAAATACGTATTTCTAAAGAGCCCTGTCAATCAGGAAGTTGTACAAACAATTGACGGATTAGGGGGGTTTGTCAGAACTTCTGCAACTGATGCAGGAATCGTCTGGAAAGTTTTGAAGGACACTGGTCGCATTAAGTTCACTAACTATGCAGGCCGAGAATATGTTCTGGAATCAAAAGGGGTCCGCACCTATGTGCCAGCTCCTGGAACCATAACGCTTACCGAAACTTATAGCGACGCCTGGCAAATATTCCAGAGCGGTTATCGCTTGGCCAAAGTTGAAGATGCTAACGGTCTACCTACCTTCGAAGTAACAGCGGCAGGAGAAATTTCAATTGTGCATGATGGTCGGGCGCGACGCGCTTGGATCTCCTTCTTTATTATCACTTTAACTACTCTGATTGTGTTAGCGCTACCTGGCGGTCGCCGTAAATCTGAGATCTCTGATCAGGAGCTGACATGAAAAATCAACGCGCGCTTGCATTAGTAATCGCTCTTGCCTCTGTGCTCTTCGTCAGCAATATTCTCAATTTCACAGTCAGCACAAGTCGATTCAATGAGTCGTATCCGGCAGTGGTCTGCCCTCCGAATATCAGTGGGTTGAGTACAGCAATCTCTTTAAGCTCGCCTAAGACGCTGGCCCGCAAGACTGGAACAACTTCAATGAAATTTGGTGAAGTTGGATTTAGACGTTACGCGGTCGCAGCTCAATCAGCTGTCATCGAATCCGGCAAAGTAACGCCAGTTGTCTGGCAGGTGCGTAAGGGGATCTGGGCTGGAGCTGCGCCATGTAGCGCTCCTGCTTCTTCACAATGGTTTGTAGGTGCAGCAGCTGATCTCACTTCAAAAGGATCGTTGCATATCGTAAATAGTGGATTGGGCAGAGCGCTCGTTGAAGTAACGGTCTTCACTGAGAATGGGCAGCTTGCACCGCGAACAGTTTCAATTCGTGCAAACAATTACATCTCCCTATCGCTTGCTTCTTTAGCACCTGGATCAAAAAAGATTGCAATTCACGTACTACCTCGCGCCGGAAGAATTAATGGATTCTTAGTCGACGAACGTGGGAGAGGGCTGACCTCCCTGGGCGGGGATTTAGTGAATGCAACGCGAGAACCTGTAACGCGATTGCAAATACCGGCTATTCCACAACAGGTAGGTCGCGGTGGAGCAACGCCTCACACATTACGTTTATTGGTACCCGGAGAAGTTGATGCACGGATCACTGCTGAAATTCGCTCCACCGATGGAACTTTCGCCCCTGTGGGAATCTCTGATCGAGTTATTGCCCACGGCAGAGTGATTGAGCTTCCCATGGATATCACTATGGCCGCTGGAAAGTTTGCACTCCACATAACTTCAGATCAGCCAATTTTGGGTTCTGTATTTTCTCCAACAAATGCACAAGGGAAGAGAGATTTTGTATGGAGTACAGCCGCTGAAGATCTCACCGAATTCACCATGGCGACAACCGGTTTGGCTCCAACATTGGTCTTCACGGGTAAAGATGTTCGCCTCAATCTCGAACTCACTTTCACAAATGGGAAAACCAAGACCATTGAGGTCAAGCAAGAGGATATTGCTACCTTTAAGGTGCCAGATGCGGTTCGGTCAGTCTCCTTTACCAAAATATCTCGAGGTACCTCTGGGGCTGCACTCATCGCATCTCGGAGTGGTTATGGCTATCTGCCGTTGAATCCTGGTAGCGCTCTGACTAAATCCTCTGTGCCTGCCTCAAATATTCGCGTGCTCAATCCATAAGTTTGGCAACGTTAGCCACTAATCTATTTCGTATGGTCCCGCAGTCACGAACTGGTCGCGTATGTTCACGCGTATCTTGTCGCGCGGTTGCAACGATGACGCTTACCTACATCTACTCTGATTCAACGGCGGTGCTTGGTCCACTTGCTACCTTTGCAGAACCGCATTCATATGACCTTTGCGAAAAGCATTCTGCTCGACTTACAGTTCCTAATGGCTGGAATGTAATTCGGCATGAGGCAGATAACGATGCCATGGGTCCAAGCGAAGATGACCTAATGGCTATCGCTGATGCTGTTCGTGAAGCAGCCAGTGCCAACCATCCGGAACCTGCTACTCAAACTGCTCACATTTCTCAATCCAGCGTGGGTCGACGCGGACATTTGCGCGCAGTGCCATCGTAATTTCGCATTTTCTTCTGATTCTCTTTACGATACTTATATGAGTGGTTCAATTTTTAAGGCTTACGATATTCGCGGGCTTGTAGATAAAGAACTCACCCCAGACTTCGCTTTTGCAACAGGCGTTGCTGTTGCTCGATTCCTTGAGCAGGAGCGAGAGCCGGGCACTGTGGTCATTGGAGAAGATATGCGTCCCTCTTCTCCACACTTAGCGACTGCCTTTGCAGCAGGGGTGAATTCTCAAGGGCTTGATGTAATCCGCATTGGCCTTGCGTCAACGGATATGTTGTATTTCGCATCTGGAAAGCTCAATCTCCCCGGTGCGATGTTCACTGCAAGCCATAACCCAGCTGAATACAATGGAATCAAGCTTTGCTTGAGCGGAGCCCGTCCGATTGGTAAAGAGTCAGGCCTTCTAACGATTGAAAACTTTGTTAACGAAGGCACGCCTATGGCTATGCGCAATATCGGAGTTGAAAAGAAGCGCAATATGCTTGAGGAATACGTAGATCATCTATTAACGCTTGTTGATGTTTCTGCAATTAGACCGCTCAAAATAGTTATTGATGCAGGTAATGGCATGGGCGGATATACAGCCCCAGCCGTTTTCAAGCGGCTGAGCGCTGAAGTTATAGAGATGTATTTCGAACTTGATGGAACATTTCCGAATCATGAAGCTAACCCCATAGAGCCGAAGAATCTTAAAGATTTACAGAAGGCAGTGAAGAAGAATAAGGCGGACATAGGGTTAGCCTTCGACGGCGATGCTGACCGGTGTTTTCTTGTCGATGAAAATGGTGACCTCGTCAATCCTTCAGCACTCACTGCACTGATTGCGAGCCGCGAACTTAAGCGCTATCCGGGTTCAAACATTATCTATAACCTCATCTCGTCTCGCGCTGTAAAAGAAGTTATTGAAGAGTGCGGAGGAAGTGCTGTTCGCTCGCGAGTAGGCCATTCGTACATTAAGAAATTAATGGCTGAGACCAATGCTGTATTTGGTGGAGAACACTCGGGTCATTTCTATTTCCGAGATTTCTGGAAAGCAGATTCCGGGATGCTGGCAGCTCTTCATGCGATAGCGGCTCTTGGCGAAAAAGAAATAAAACTTTCGGAACTACTCGCTCCCTTTAATCGTTATTTTTCAAGCGGTGAAATCAATTCTAAAGTTGAAGATGCCAAAGCAGCTATGGATCAGATTGAATCCCTATACGGCGCTAAAGATGGAGTTCACGTCGATCATCTTGATGGACTCACCATTAATGGTGATGATTGGTGGTTTAACCTACGGGCTTCCAATACCGAGCCGCTCCTTCGACTTAACGTTGAGGCTTCAACGCAAGCCCGTATGAAAAAGGTTCGAGATGATGTACTTAACACCATCCGCGGCGACGGCGACATCCTCGTATTAATCCCTTAACTAGTAGGCTATCCCCATAGCCGACTAGCACAGTAGAGCCCTACGCCGAAGGTCAAGCGAAAAGAAAAACAGCCGTTTTATCTAGGGAGATATTTAAATGACACCTGTCACAACTATTCCAAAGCATGACATCAAGGATGCATCACTTGCTGCCGAAGGTCGCAAGCGCATTGAATGGGCCGAGCGCAATATGCCCGTGCTTGCACAGATTCGTGAACGCTTCGAGAAATCACAGCCTTTCGCGGGAGTCCGCATCGCAGCATGTATGCACGTCACTACTGAGACTGCAAACTTGATGCGAGTTCTTAAGGCAGGTGGAGCCGAGATTGCTCTATGTGCCTCAAATCCGCTCTCTACGCAAGATGACACAGCAGCTGCACTAGTCCATGAATATGGAATCTCAGTCTTTGCACGTAATGCCGTTGATCGAGACGGTTACTACTCACATATCAATGCAGCGCTCGATATCGAACCACACCAAGTCTTTGATGATGGATGCGATCTTGTAAATACTCTTCACACGACTCGTCGCGAGCTACTTCCAAATATTGCAGGTGGATGCGAAGAGACAACAACTGGCGTTATCCGTCTCAATCAGATGGCTAAAGATGGCGCTCTAACTTTTCCGATGATTGCTGTTAACGACACCGATACCAAGCACATGTTTGACAATCGTTACGGTACAGGTCAATCAACCCTTGACGCAGTCTTCCGCGCTACTAACTTTCTCCTTGCTGGTCGAATCGTCGTTGTAGCAGGATTTGGCTATTGCGGTAAGGGCGTTGCAGAGCGCGCTAAAGGCCTTGGAGCTGATGTTATTGTTACAGAAATCGATCCAACTAAAGCTCTTGATGCGATGATGCAAGGATTCCGCGTTATGCCAATGGTAGATGCTGCAAAAGTTGGTGACGTATTTATTACAGTTACCGGCAATCGCGATGTACTTCGCGATGAGCATTTTGCGGTCATGAAGGATGGCGCAATTATGGCGAACTCTGGTCACTTTGACATTGAAATTGATGTTGCTTGGTTGGAGCAAAACTCGGTTAAGAAGAACGAGAAGATGCGCCATCAGACAGACGAATATGTCATGAAGGACGGACGCCGCCTCTTGCTCCTTGCAGAAGGACGTCTCGTAAATCTAGGCGCCGCAGAAGGTCATCCAGCGTCGGTGATGGATATGTCTTTCTCTGACCAGGCGCTGACTGCCGAATATCTTGTTAAGGAAGCAAAGAATTTACCTGCAGGAGTTCACGAAGTACCAACTTATATCGATAAGGAAGTTGCTGCGTTGAAGCTTAAGTCCATGGGTGGACGTATCGATGTGTTAACTCCAGCACAAGATATGTATCTCAACTCTTGGGAGCACGGTTCCTAAATGGCGCTGGTTATGGTCGTCGATGACGATCAAGACCTTGCCGAAATGCTCGGAATTGTTTTAACCAGTTCCGGCTTCGATGTAGATCTTGTCAGTCGAGGAGATGAGGCTTTGGAGGTATTTAGAAATAATCCTCCAGATCTCGTCTTGCTCGATGTGATGTTGCCAGGAATTGATGGCATTGAAGTTTGCAGATTAATCAGACAAGAGTCGATGGTTCCCATCGTCATGTTAAGCGCTAAAGGGGAGACTCAAGATATTGTCCGCGGCCTTGAAGCGGGCGCTGATGACTACATGCAGAAACCGTTCCGAGATAAAGCGGAGCTAATTGCACGTATTCGAACTCGTTTACGTCGAACAAATGCAGATGTGACCGGACTTCTAATGATTGGCGATCTCACAATTGATGTCACTGCACATGAAGTTCATCGTGGATCAACTTTGATTCAATTAACTCGCCTCGAATTTGATTTGTTGGTTGCCTTAGCAAAAGATCCCGGACGTGTTTTCACACGCGATGCGCTCTTAAGCGAGGTGTGGGGCTACCGCCACAGCACAGATACCCGTTTGGTCAATGTGCACGTACAACGCTTGAGGTCAAAGGTTGAACATGATCCTGAGCATCCAGAAATTGTTATGACAGTACGTGGAGTTGGGTACAAGGCGGGCGGCCCGGCGTAAAGGCCGCACTTAAGATGAGAGGCATAAGAAAGGCGCTGGCGCAATCACTTGCCACCAAAGTCATCCTCTCAACAGTTCTACTTTCGTTGGGTGTCGTAACTCTTGCTGGATCTGCTTTAAATTCTCGTTTATCCGACGGAATCCGTTCAGTGAGCTTAGATTCGGCGCTCACTGAGGCCCGCTTTACCTTTTTCAACGCTCAGTATCAATTGATACTTTCACAAGGCAAGAGCGTGGAAGAGCGAAAGCAGGTTATCGCAGGTCTTATTGTGGAATCCACAAATCAAGATGTTAATGAAGATAGCCGTGACATTATTTTGCTGAAGTTTCCATCAGAGAAAAAATCTGCAGTTTCATATGAAATGGCCTCTGCACTTATTGACCCCAAGTCAGTCCCTGAATCTTTACGCGAGAGAGTGCGAGCCTCCAAGGAATCACAATACGAGTATGCAAAAAGCCGTTATCTCAATGCAGGAGTAGCTGACGCGCTTTTTGTGGGTGAGCCAATTAAGATTCCAGGTGGAGGCACATATGAGATGTACGTTGTCTTCACGCTCAATGCTCAGGCTGAAACACTTACCCTCATCAGAAATTCTCTGATTTTTACAGGCGTTGCACTGATCTTTCTTATTGCACTCATCACTTGGCTGGTTGTCCGGCAAGTTGTTCGCCCAGTACGCGATGCAGCTCGTGTAGCAACACAATTCACTGAGGGAAATTTCAGTCAACGCATGCGGGTTGAGTCACAGGATGAAATGGCAACGCTTGCACATTCCTACAATGAAATGGCGCAATCAATTGAACAGCAGATTTCAAGACTTGAAAACTTATCGCGCGTCCAGCAGCGGTTTGTCTCTGACGTTTCTCACGAGCTCCGAACCCCGCTAACCACTCTTCGCATGGCTTCTGAAGTAATTTACAATCAGCGTAACTCGTTTGATCCGGTTGTCGCGCGTAGTTCGGAGTTATTGTCAGCACAAATTGATCGTTTTGAGCGCCTTCTAGAGGATTTGCTTGAGGTCAGTCGATTTGATGCGGAGGTTGCAGTACTCGAACCTGTTGACTTTGATGTAGTAAGCCTTGTCAAACGATGCGTCGCTGACTTTGAATTAGGTGAAGTACCTACCGATGCCGGAATTCGCATTAATTCGCAATCACCGACTATTCAGATAAAGGCAGATATTCGCCGCGTAGAACGCATACTTCGCAACCTCTTGTCTAACGCGCTCGATCACGCAGATGGCAAAGAGATCATTGTTTCAATCCTTGCTACTGAAACTGAGGTTGCGATCGGGGTTCGCGACTTTGGACCTGGCTTGGATGAATCAGCGCTGATACGAGTCTTCGATAGATTCTGGCGCGCAGATCCCTCTCGTGCGCGAATCCGTGGAGGAACGGGATTGGGTCTTTCCATCTCCCTCGAAGATGCGCGTTTACACAATGGTGAACTAGATGCCTGGGGTCGCCCAGGTAAGGGTGCACATTTTGTTCTGACTCTGCCACGCGTTGCAGGAGAACAAATTCAAGGCAGACCTATCAAGGTGACACCTCAAGATTTCCACGAGGAGAATTTTTACCTCTGAGTTTGCAAAAGTGTCACTGAAGAATAGGTGACATGAAAACCCTGCGCGCATTACAAGAAATCATTTTTCCCAGTAGATGTTTGGGTTGCGGATTGCTTGGTATCGAGATTTGTTCCCAATGTCGCGGGCATTGGCATCCCCATATTTACCGCCAATGGGCGAATTCGTTGCCGGCATTTCCAATCTACTCAGCAATTATTTATTCAAGCGTTGCTGGAAAGGTTTTGTTGTCTGCAAAAGAGAACAACTTAGAAGTTGCCGACCAGCTCCTAACGAAAGCCCTAGGACGCTCTTTAGGCTATTTTCAGAGAGAGATCGGTGGCGATTTTCTTGTACCAATTCCATCACGTAAATCAGTTGCTCGATCACGTGGGCGACAATTTGTAGCCGCGCTTTCTCACCAGATTAGCGAAAGCAGTGGAGTGCCGATCTATGAGAATCTGCATCATATTCGCCGAGTTCGCGATCAATCTTCATTAGATGCTAAAGCGAGAGCATGCAATCTAGATGGTTCTATGGAATCCCTTAATTATTTGAGTGGAAGAGCCATTGTTGTTGACGACCTCGTCACAACGGGGGCTACGCTCCGCGAGGCCGTGCGAGCCCTGCGCGAAGCGGGCATCGAGGTGGCAGGATGCGTAACTGCCTGCGTTGCAGAACCCCTACGATAAGACCCTCATTACGACTCATGCGCGGAAGGTAGTTCTGATGGCTTCAATTCTTGATCGAATCATGCGAGCTGGCGAAGGCAAGATCCTTCGCGACTTGAGCAAGATTGTCGACAAGGTAAATGGATTTGAATCCAGCATAACTTCCCTCTCTGATGAGCAGTTGCGAACTAAGACCGATGAATTCAAATCTCGCCTTGGCCAAGGTGAAACTCTCGATGATCTCTTGCCAGAAGCTTTTGCAGTTGTTCGTGAAGCAGCCAAGCGCACGTTAGGTCAGCGCCATTATGACGTGCAAATTATGGGTGGAGCCGCCTTGCATCGAGGCAATATCGCAGAAATGCGCACTGGTGAGGGTAAGACTCTCGTTGCAACTCTGCCGTCTTATCTCAATGCACTTGCTGGCCGTGGAGTTCACGTTGTAACCGTCAATGACTATCTGGCTGAACGTGATAGCGAGTGGATGGGACGCATCCATCGTTTCCTAGGGCTCTCTGTTGGAGTAATTCTCAACAGCATGACCCCTGCCGAACGGCGCGCTGCATACCTTTGTGACATCACCTATGGCACCAATAATGAATTTGGTTTTGACTATCTTCGCGACAACATGGCTTGGTCAATCGAAGATTGCGTACAACGTGATCACTTCTTCGCAGTCGTAGACGAAGTCGACTCGATTTTAATTGACGAAGCCCGAACACCGTTGATCATTAGTGGACCTGCTGACAAGGCAACTAAGTGGTACGTTGAATTCGCCAATATCGCTGCCAAGTTACAACGCGATGTTCACTACGAAGTCGATGAAAAGAAGAAGACCATCGGAATTTTAGAAGATGGCGTCACAAAGGTTGAAGAACTTCTGAAGATTGAAAACCTCTACGAGGCTGCAAATACGACTTTAATTGGTTATCTCAATAACTCAGTACGCGCCAAGGAGCTTTTCAAGCGCGATAAAGATTATGTGGTTATGAATGGCGAACTTCTTATTGTTGACGAACACACAGGTCGCATGTTGTCAGGCCGACGTTACAGCGAAGGACTTCATCAAGCGCTAGAAGCTAAAGAGCGTATTGAAATTAAGGATGAAAATCAGACTCTTGCAACTATCACTTTGCAAAACTATTTCCGTCTTTACGAAACGATTTCAGGTATGACCGGTACGGCGATGACTGAGGCATCGGAATTCCATCAGATTTACAAACTTGGGGTTGTGCCAATTCCAACCAACCGTGAGATGCAACGTATTGATCAGCCAGATCTTGTTTACAAATCTGAAGTCGGTAAATTTGCAGCGGTCACTCGCGATATTGTCGAGCGTCATCGCAAAGGTCAACCAGTCTTAGTCGGTACTGTCAGCGTTGAAAAATCTGAAGAGTTATCTGCCTTCTTGAAGAAGGCAGGCGTTCCACACGAGGTGCTCAATGCAAAGCATCACGAACGTGAAGCAGCCATTGTCGCTCGTGCCGGTACAAAGGGCGCTGTAACTGTTGCGACCAATATGGCAGGTCGCGGAACTGACATTATGCTCGGTGGCAATCCAGAGTTTATGGCTGACTTTGAACTTCAACGTCGTGGAATCTCTCCAGTTGATAATCCCACTGAGTATGAAGCGGCTTGGCCTGCAGAGATTGCAAAGCAGAAAGAAGCAATTGCTAAAGAACATGAAGAAGTAGTTGCTCTCGGCGGACTCTATGTTCTGGGTACCGAGCGCCACGAGTCTCGCCGTATTGATAATCAGCTCCGTGGTCGCTCAGGTCGCCAAGGCGATCCAGGTGAATCTCGCTTCTATCTATCACTTCAAGATGATCTTATGCGTCGCTTCAATTCTGGAATTGTTGAGCGAGTACTTTCTGCGGCTGGCTTACCTGAAGATGAACCTATCGAATCAAAGATGGTCTCTAATGCGATTCGTTCTGCGCAAACTCAAGTAGAAGCCCAAAACTTTGAGATTCGCAAGAATGTCCTTAAGTACGACGATGTCATGAATCGCCAGCGCGAAGTTATCTATGGAGAACGTCGCCTTGTGCTTGAAGGAAAAGATTTAGGGGAGCAGGTACGTGATTTCGTCTCAGATACCATCTCCGCATATGTCCGCGCCGCCGCTTCACAAGGATTTGCTGAAGAATGGGATCTGGACAAACTTTGGACTGCGCTCAAATTAATCTATCCAATATCTTTCACACCTGAAGATTTGATTGCTGAGGTTGGTTCCAAGTCAGCTTTGGATGTCGATTTCCTTGAAGCCAAAATTCTTGACGATGCTCTCGACGCCTATGAAAAACGTGAGGCTCAACTCGGAGCTGATGTATTGCGAGAACTTGAGCGCCGAGTTCTTCTATCTGTACTTGATAGAAAGTGGCGCGAGCATCTTTACGAGATGGATTACTTGCAAGAAGGAATCGGATTGCGTGCTATGGCGCAACGAGATCCACTTGTTGAATACCAGCGCGAAGGATACGAACTCTTCTCAGCCATGATGGATGCCATTAAGGAAGAGTTAGCGAGCTTGGTCTTTAATGTTCAAGTCACTATCGAGGAAGAAGGCGGGTCGATCAAGGCTCAGGGAGTTGATGAGAAGCCCGTTCAGTCTCAACCACTTCGTTATTCAGCATCTGATGAGAATGGAGCTGTCTCTTCTGGAGATGTTTCTAGAAATAGCCAATGCCCATGTGGTTCGGGTAAAAAATATAAAAGGTGCCACGGGGCTGCTTAGTATTTGAAGTAAATTCCTCAGAGCAGATGCAAAGCCGTACAGAGCCAGCGGCCATCTACCCCTTCAAAGCGAATCACGGCTGAGCGAAACCTTTCGCCGAATCTGATTACTACGGTTGATTCACATATTCCATCGAAGGGTTCTGATTGGTGGATGCTCCGAATTTTTCCTATCTCTTTCTGTGTCCCAGCGCTCTTCAAAAGATCCATATAGATAACCCGATGACACCAACGAATCAATTGAGCAGGTTGCCTTCTTCCCGCCCAGATCTCTACGACGCTCACTATGAATTTCATAGTCCATGCATGAAGTTCTGGTAAATCTGCCGCCGAAGTTGGAATAGGCATCTCATCGGGCTCTAGATCTTCACCAAAAGTTGAAGGGACTAGAAACAACTTCGCCCTCTGAGCTGGAATTTCGCGAGCAGGTGGCGTGAAAATATCAAGTACGGGATGGCTCCACAGAGACCGATCTTCTGTACTCGATATCAATTGCAAATATGAACGGTGATTTTCTGTAGGCGCTAAAGTTGTATGAGTAGTCATGGAGCACATTTTTCGAACTGATCACATGTAAGTAATCAACCAAAAGACTGAGATTCACTCATACTTAGGTCTTACTGTGGATTAGGCTCTAGTCTGGATCAGGTGCCACTTTTACGGTGCGCCCATGGTCGCTAAGAAGAAATCTCACTCACGTCTCTATCTCTCGGTTGCGCTATGCGTAAGCGCCTTGCTCGCCTCATTCTTTATCTCTCGCGCAGCCAACACGCGTGAAAGTTATTGGGTGGTGATGCGCCCAATTGCAGCAGGCACACAGATTGGCCCCGGGGACCTGGGTTTCCAATCAGTTGTGCTCGGGACAGCGGCAGAGAGCTACCTTGCAGCTTCCACCAATCCAATCGGATCAATTACCCGCAGAAGATTATTAGCGGGCGAGTTGTTGCAAGGTAGCGCACTGACGGATGATTCTCGTGCGCTGTCACACCAGGAAATCTCTCTCAGTGTGCGTTCAGTAGATATCCCATTAGAAGTTGAAGTTGGCGAGTTGATATCGCTATATCAAGTGCATGATGTTCGTGATAGTAACTCCTTCATTGCTCCCAATTATGTGGCAAGCGGCGCCTTTGTGACATCCCTAGATAGAAAAGGTACCAATTTTGGGGGAGAAGTTGCGCTGGGAATATCGGTGGATAGATCTGAAATTGAAACCATCTTAAGAGCAACAACTAGTGGCCGATTGGTGGTTGTGCGCGCTCGTGGGTGAAATACAGAATTCGGCAATTACTGGAATACGCGATCCGGGGCGAGAGAGTTTTATTGCAAGTACTTTATTTAGCCAAGGCTGGGATATAACGCTACGCGCCCTAGATTTTGAAAACATTATGCAGCTCTGTCAGAACTCCACACAAGATAAACCAACGATTCTCTTAGGTACCGATCTAGAGGGTCTCAATTCTGAAGGGATTGCGCAGTTACGTTCCACTGGATATTCACTCTTTCTCTTTTCGCCCGACGGATCATTCGACGGCGATTACCAATCTATACAGAGATATCCAGAAACTGCTCTCGAGCTAACCTCCTTGATGCGAGGTTCTTTACGAGCTCCATTAATCAGATCTACGGTACGCAACTCTATTGTTCGAGCACGCACTATCGCTCTGACTGCTGCAACGAATTCCGCGGGCTGTACCACGTTGGCGATAAATCTGGCCGCCGAGTTGAGTTCCTTGGGTAAGCGCTGCCTCGTGATTGATGCACATGCCTTTGCTCCAGCAATTTCTTCACTTTTAGGAGAGCGAGGTTTACGTTCTAGTGATAATTACACACAGATTTCAGAGAACCTATGGGGCATGGAGATTTCTCAAGGCTCGCTAGAGCAGGACATGGCCCGTCTGCATAACGCTCGATCTGAATTTGAATTTATCGTGGTCGATCTTGGAGCAGTGCGACACATTGCCAATGAATTAACGAGCAAGAGATGGGAGAGCGAAGCGCTCAATTGGAGCGCTGCATATGCAGATGATTTATGGGTCATTTCGCGTAGTGACCATCTATCACTTGAGCGCTTGCGTGCATTGCTTCGAGACCTTGCTCTAAATCCTGTGAAGCCCTCCATTTCCTGTATTCACAACATGCGAATTGTGGGCAAGAAGAATGCTCCGGCAGATCAATCTTTTCTGCAGAGCACTCAAGGGTTAAAACTTGCAGGCATCCTGACGCTACCTGATGATTCACGCAGCGTCGCTCGCGCTATTAATGAGCGTAGCCCTCTCAATGAAGTTAATGAACGCAGCCATTTACGGCGCGCAATCGCTGAAATTGCAGTTCGGCTGACGACATAACTTCTTATAGGCTTGGCATATGCGTGGATATGCGGCTATGACAGCCCAAGAAGTTTCAGAGTTTCTCAACTCTGGAACGCTAGATATTTCCGATATTTACGCCCCAACAGATGCCTTCCTCACAGCACACCCTGATCTTGATGAAGAAGAAATTGAGTATTCACTCTCCATGGTAGCTGCCGAAGATGCGCTTGAAATTAGGAGCGTTGAATCAGGAGCAGCCTGCGTACTGGCTTTCGAAATACCTCACGAATTAATTACAGAGAGCCACGCTATGTCAGTTTCCCTCTCAGGACCCCTTGCTTGGGAAGACTTGCAATGTCTTTTTGAAGTTTCTCTTGATGGCGAAGAGTTGACCTGGTTTGCCACCCAAGAGATTGAACAGAATCTATCTACCTGGATGAAGCAGGGTTAAATGGCGGCGATTGAAGAGTACGTAGAGGGCAGAAGCCCTTTATCTCCGGAGCAGATCCATCGCTTGCGTGAGCTGATTGCTGATTGGCAATTGCTCTCTGATTTATCTTTTGCCGATCTCATCCTTTGGGTACCTCTTCGCAAAGATTTTAAGAGTTGGCCCACAGGATACGTAGCAGTTGCGCATATCAGACCCACAACTGCAGCAACCCTCTTTCCACTTGATGTGATCGGCGATGAGATTTCTTATGGAGAACGACCTCATATCGATAGAGCGCTCTCGGAAGCAGAAATTGTGCGCGATACCCAACCTGAACAAATGGGGGAATATCTTGTAAAGGAAGAGACAATTCCCGTCATGTTTGGCGGTCACGTCATCGGAGTTATTTCGCGTCATCGGAATGCAGAGTTAATGCGCCAACCTTCGCGACTGGAACTTAACTATCGAGAAATTGCACATAACCTCTATCGAATGATCTCTGAAGGAACTTTTCCATATCCTGATGCAGGTTCGCTCTTTGATCCAGCACCTCGTGTTGGAGATGGACTGATCAGACTAGATGTCAATGGGGTAGTTTCTTATGCCAGCCCTAATGCGCGTTCAGCATTTAGTCGTTTGGGGTGGATGAGCGAAGTTGAGGGGCACAAACTTGGAGAAGTAGCTCAATCACTCGCGCGCATCAAACCAGAAGCGCAAGAAGAGACAATCGCCATGGGCTTAACCGGAAAGGCGTTAAAACGAGTTGAAATCGAGAACGCTGGAGGGACGATCGACTTCACCGTCCTACCGCTCTTACAGGCTAATAATCGTATAGGCGCCATCGTGCTGCTTAACAACGTGACTGAACTCCGACGTCGTGAACGAGAATTGGTGACAAAGGATGCAACTATTCGCGAAATTCATCACAGAGTTAAGAACAATTTGCAGACAGTTTCGGCGCTATTGCGTTTGCAAGCGCGACGTATTGAAGATCCCGGAGCAAGCGCTGCACTCAATGAAGCGGTACGACGAATTGCCTCTATTGCTCTAGTTCACGAGACTCTTTCAAGTAGTCGCGACTCATCAGTTGCCTTTGATGATGTTCTCGACAATCTTCTGTCTCATGCTCTCGAATTAAGTCCACGAATGAGCGAGTTGCGCGTCGAGCGCAGCGGAGTTGTTGGCTCACTAGAGCCACGTATTGCAACGCCTCTTGCTCTCGTTATTACAGAGCTTATTCATAACGCGCTCGAACATGGATTAGCTACCGAAGGCTCGGCACTGGGAATTCATGCAAAGCAGCATGGGAATGAGTTATCTGTGGTGATTAGTGATGATGGCGTGGGTTTTCCTGATGGCTTTGATATAGCAACGTCACCAAATTTAGGTCTTCAGATTGTTCGCACTTTGACTGAGAATGAATTACGCGGTCAGTTGCAGTTGGAGACAGATGATCAGCAGACGAAAGTCACTCTGACTTTCCCTGTTTAAAAAAATTTACGAGTTTGCTTGGTCAGCAAGGCGGGCGCGATTTCGGGCGGCGCGACGCTTGAGCGCACGGCGCTCATCTTCTGATAGTCCGCCCCAGACACCGGCATCCTGGCCTGATTCCAGCGCCCATGCCAGGCAGGCATCTTTTACAACGCAACGGTTACAGACCTTCTTCGCCTCTTCAATCTGGGTAATGGCAGGTCCGGTGTTTCCGACGGGGAAGAAGAGCTCGGGGTCTTCTTCGCGACAGGCAGACTGATGTCTCCAATCCACGGCTCTTCTCCTTTCAGTGGCTACATTTCTTGTGCCCAACGTGCGCACAAGAGGGTAATTCTCCCTGTAACTCTCACGTTAAACAAGAAGGTATGAGAAAAGTTTTCATGAACAGGGGTGATTTGCGTCCCTTTTGGGAGTAACTTCTAATTTATTTTATTGATTGTGCCCCCGACAGGAATCGAACCTGTGCACCTGCCTCCGGAGGGCAGTGCTCTATCCCCTGAGCTACGGGGGCGCAGGTACAAGAGTAGGTTATCTGACTATGAGCACTTCTGAAAAAGCATATTTTGCAACAGGTTGTTTCTGGGGAGCAGAGCGTCGTTTCTGGAATATCGATGGCGTGATTGCAACAAGCGTTGGATATATGGGTGGAGTGCGCCCCAATCCTTCCTATGAACAAGTGTGCACTGGAGTCACAGGGCATGCCGAAACAGTCGAAGTGGAATTTGATCCAACAAAAGTGACCTACCGACGACTCTTGGAAGAGTTTTGGGTGATGCATGATCCAACTTCTCTGAATAGACAAGGGGGCGACATCGGAACGCAATACCGTTCAGCTATTTTCACGACCAACCCTGCACAACAATCACAGGCAGAGGCGACACGAGACATTTATCAGGTAGCGCTTTCACGTGAAGGAATTGGGGAGATTGTCACTGAAATTGTAAGCGCAGCAGGTTTTCCATATTTTCTTGCTGAGGAATATCACCAGAAATACCTGAAGAAAAATCCGAATGGCTATGACTGCCATTCGAGTACAGGAGTTGCCTTTCCGCAGGTTGCAAGCGCTTAGCCCAGTGCTCGCCAGCAATACCACGCGACGACACTGCGATAGGGGCGAAACTTCTCTCCCTTTTTCTCCAAGGCAAGCGGAGAAATTTCATCTAGTAATCGATAAATTTTTTCATAACCACGTCTGACGCCAAGATCTCCAGTGGGCCAAATATCCAAACGTCCTAGTTGGAACATCATAAACATGTCGACTGTCCACGGTCCGATTCCCCAAAGACTAGTGAGTTGCTTGAAAATTTCTTGGTCATCAGTGATTGTGTGAAGTTGATTCACCTTAACTTTTTTGGTGAGTGCAGCGTCTGCGAGCCCCTGGATAGTCTTAAATTTTGCGCCCGAAACACCCGCTTCTCGCATAGCCGCCTCCGAAATTGCAGCAATACGAGCTGGCACGACGCGCCCCTTTGCTAAAGCCTTAACTCTGCCGTAGATAGTTTCTGCTGCCTTGACGGCCAACTGTTGCGAGATGACAGATTCAACGAGCGCCTCGAAGTGGCTAATCGGATTTGAGTTTCTTCCTACCGTGCAGAGTGGATGAGCCTCTATTACCTTTGCTAGTCGCGCATCTCGCGATGCTAAATCGGCGACAATTTTCTTCATCTGCGCAGTAGTGACTGCCACATTTGCGGTCATAGATAAAGCCTATTGTCAGTGACATACTACGTCCATGAGCGGCCAGAGCACATTGGAACTTCGTGCTCTGGCATTAAGTGAACTCAAGACTCACCGCAGTCAAAAATGGCGAGAGTTTCCCAGCGATGTTCTTCCGCTACCAGTTGCCGAAATGGATTTTCCTGTAGCGCAACCGATCAGAGACCTTCTGCGCGACATGGTCGAACGTTCAGATCTCGGTTATCTCGGACCAATTCCCGAACTTGGCCAGGCATTTTCTGGTTTTTCGGAACGTCGCTGGGGCTGGAAAGCTGATGCCGCACAGGTTCGCATCGCGGCAGATGTGGGCGTTGGAGTTGTTGAAGTTTTGCGAGTTCTCACAAAGCCGGGAGATAAGATTCTTATCAACTCACCTGTTTACCCAAATTTCTGGACTTGGACTGCAGAAACTCAGCTCACTAACGTCGATGTGCCTTTTTCAGAAAGCAATGTGGAAGTTGATGGAAGTCATTGGCACCTCGATTGGGATGGGATCGAGAAGGCGTATGCATCAGGCATCAAAGTTCATCTCATCAGCAATCCACATAATCCATTAGGAAAAGTTTTCACCCGTTCAGAGCTCACTAGGTTCGCAGATTTGGCGAAAAAGTATGGCGTGTACGTAATCAGCGATGAGATTCATGCACCATTAACCTTCAGTGAGCAGCCATTTACCCCATTCTTGGCGGTATCAGAGTCAGCGCGGGAAGTAGGTATAACGATCACTTCATCCAGTAAGGGCTGGAATATCGCAGGCCTGAAGTGCGCCATCATTGTCACCGAGAACGGGACGTTATTTGAGAAATTGAACGCAATAGCCCCTGCCACACATTACCGAGCATCCCTGCTAGGCGGGTTTGCCTCAGTGGCTGCCTTTGAACATGGCGAACCTTGGCTCGATGCGCTGATGATTGAAATTGATCAGAATAGAAAGTTACTCGCTGATTTAATCGCAGAGCGAGTTCCAGAAATTGCATATCGGATTCCTCATTGCTCCTACCTAGCCTGGCTCAATCTGTCAGCTCTTCAATTAGGCGATGATCCTGCTGGAGTTCTCATTGAAAAAGCGAAGGTGGCGCTAGTTCCCGGGATTCGATTTGGTCAACAATCTTCACAATTTGTCCGTCTTAACTTTGCAACGAGCCCAGAAATCATCGGTGAGGCGATAACTCGCATCGCTTCGATCCGTTCATAACGCGCCAAAGTTGGCTAACTGGAGTATTTTTATACCTATGAAAGCGCTTCGCAGATTTATCGCCGCCATTACGGTTGGGATTTTGGCCTTCCGCGCTATCGGATCATTTCTTTCGTGGGTGGAGAAGCAGGACGATTCCAACACGGATGCCTGGATTGATGAAGACGAATTCGAGGATGCATAAATGTCATCAGATACCTACATCCCAGGCAGTTGCAATATTGGCAAAGGAGAAATCCGCCGCCGCCAATTCGTAGCACTGGTAGGTGCTGTCATCAGCTTGATTACCTTGGTTGGTTTAATTTCTACGAGCGCATCCCCAGGATCCAGAATTGGAATATTTATCCCACTGACAGTGGCTTCAATTGGCTGGATTCAATCTCGCAAGAAATTCTGTCTGGCCTATGGCTTTATGGGCACCTTTAACTTCGGCAAGTTAGGTGAACTGTCAAAGGTGTCCGATAAGAGCGCGCTCGCTGCCGATCGCCGGACCGCGCTGTCAATTCTTGGGCAATCGTTAACGCTGGCAGCGGTATTGACGCTTGTTGTGTATTTGCTCCCTCTTTCTTAAAAGTTGGCTCTTACATTTTCATCTGAACAGTGCCATTGTGAGAGGGTGAAAATAATCTTCCACACTCGTCACGCCGAATTGGCAAGTGATTTCAAAGTAATTGCTGAAGAAAAACTCCTCTCAATGCAGAGATTTAGCGTTGCAATTGATCGGGTAGAAGTTGAGATTACTCATGAGGGAAATCCTCGCCAAGGAAAGAATTCCCATCGTGTTGTAATTACATCTCACGGATCTGGACCACTATTGCGAGCTGAAGCAAACGGTTTTAATGATGTGGCTGCCTTTGATGCTGCCATTAAGAATATAGAGTTACAAATTCGTCGGATTCACGAGAAGAGCAAGAGTCATGGGCGCAAAACTTTACGCACTATGAAGGCTGATTCGGCCGAGTAGCTAGCGCTTAGACTTACCTTTTTGATCTAACTTTGAATCACTTTTGAGTTCATTCTTGTCGAAAGCAAGCTTGTCTGGCTTTGCGGGGGGAGTAGGCATTGGTCCTATACCCGATATCATCGAATCCCGCAGAGTTATTGCCTGCGTAATTGCATTTCGACGCGTAGCAGATATTGAATTTTTCTGTTCCGGAGTAGTTGCGCTGGCCATTGCGACTCGCGCATCAGTAGTTGCCTTATCAACTGCATTTTTGAAGATGAGATTTATCATTCGCATCTTGCTATCTCTATCGCGTACCGCTTGTAAATATTGATCGCGATCGCGTTTATATTGTTCTTGCAAAGCTTTATAAATTTCCGCGGTTGTGCTCGGTGATGGAGTTGGCTGAGGATCAGCTTGGGCTGTTGTACCAAACGCACCCATAGCCAACGAGGTAAGCAGGCTGATTGCGATGATTTGCCTTGCCTTTGACATGAGCAAATAGTAGATGTGTGGGGATGTGAAAATTCTGTGAAACTGCTAGTGAGTCTGTGTGCGTGGTGATTTGCCGGTAGAAAAGGCCAGCCAAGCGTGGCAAGGTATGGCCATGAGCCAACAAATCATGATTATCGACGATGAAGCGGGTATGCGTGATCTCTTAGCCGATGCCTTGAAATTGGCAGGGTTTGAAACCGTTACTGCCGCCGATGCCATGATTGCACTTACTCTTTTACGTACAACTAAACCTGATCTACTCATTGTTGACATCAATATGCCCATGATGGATGGGTTTGAATTTATCGAACGCATACGTACCAACGGAGATAACACGCCTGCGTTGATGCTCAGCGCGCGTGGAGATCGAGCAGATATCACCAAGGGCTTAACGCTTGGGGCAGATGATTACATGACCAAGCCCCTGCAAGGCCTTGAGGAGTTAGTACTGAGAGTGAAAGCAATTTTAAGACGCTCTCAGTACACCATTTCTACTCCAACTAATTTAAGTTCAGGTCCTATCACTCTTGATAGCGATTCCCATCAAGTGACATTCAATGGTGAAATCGTAGAACTATCACCAACGGAATTTCGCTTGCTCCACGTTCTTCTCGAAAGCAAGGGTCGTGTGCTGAGCAAGGCATATCTTTTAGACGAAGTTTGGGGAATAACATTCGAATCTGAAAGTACTGTGGTTGATACCTATATTTCCTATCTTCGTAAGAAATTACATCGCGATGGTTATGAAGGCATTAAAACTATTCGAGGAGTCGGGTTTCAACTGCAACCCGAGAAGCAGTGAAGTTATCGCAAACATCGCGAATTAGCTTTGTTACCGTTCTTCTACTCACCTTAATAACAGTAGGAATCGGTGGGATCACTGTTAAACATTCATTAGATGTTGAAATTCAAAAAATAGATAGTAGTCTCAATTTTGTAGCGCTCACCGCCTATGAAAATCCGGGTCAGGCAGTGGGCGCTGCTCTCTTTGCTGTAGAACAGTCCAATCTCGATGCCACGCTTACGTTGCTGGCACGCGATGGTTCAGAGACAGTTATTAATGAGTCAACGCTTGAATATTTTGGCGCGCCACCGCTTGGAGAAGTAGAAAGGGCGGTTCGTAGTCCGATTCGCGTCGCCGCCGAACCTTCCTATCGACTCAGATCTATTCCTCTCGAAGGTGGGGACTACATCATCATCGCTCGTTCAACCAGTGAGGTCGATGAAAACTTCACATCGGACCTGAAATATTTGGCGCTTGTCACTTTGATTCTCAACTCGTTTGCTGGCGGACTTCTATTCCTTTACTTTCGCCGCGAACGGCGCACTGCCGATTCGGCTTCGTTGGCCCGCATGCAGGAATTCCTTGGTGATGCATCCCATGAACTGCGTACGCCACTTACTGTCATTAAAGGTTACATAGAGATGCTCAGTAAAGGTCAACTTAGCGCACCTGAAGATAGGAGTCGCGCCTTTAACCGCGTCGGCGGTGAAATTAGCCGTATGGAAACGCTCATTCAGGATTTGTTGCTCCTTGCCGAACTGGGTGAAAGCGGAGCACGGGATATTGAAGAAATAGATTTAAGTGAGATTGTCAGTGCTCATGGAACCGATTTCACAACACTTAATCCAGGTAGAAAAGTAAGCGTTCAAGTTGCGCCCGGTCTCAAAATCATCGGATCGCGTGATTACATATCAAGATTTATTCAGAATGCATTAACCAATATTGTGCGCCACACAGGTGCGCAAGACGCTGTGAGAATTACTCTTTCCAAGCATGGCAAACACGTTGAGTTACTGATTGAGGATTCTGGCCCAGGGCTTCCACAAAGCGCTTATCGTGAGAATATTCGCTCCCTAAATAGATTTGATAAGTCTCGCTCGCGCGAAAATGGTGGTTCTGGACTTGGTATGAGCATCATGTCTGCAGTTATCGAAAAACTAGATGGAAAATTCTCACTTCGTAAGAGCGAGTTGGGTGGTTTAGCGATCGTTGCCGAACTTCCCGTTGCTTAAGCTTTCTTTCGGGTTGCAACTAAACTTGTAATCGTTGCTGTTCCAATGCAGAGCACAATGACGCTCAAACTTTGCGTAATTGTAATTTCCGGAACATGAAGACCAGCAATCTCATGCCAACCAACCGCATGGCAAGCATGGAAAATGAGCTTGATTCCGATAAAGCCAAGTACCACTGATAGACCTCGCCCAATATGGATCAACCGCTCCATTAATCCGCCAATAAGGAAGTAGAGCTGACGAAGTCCCATGAGGGCGAAAACGTTAGCCGTGATTACGATGTAAACATTCTGAGTTAATCCAAAGATTGCTGGAATTGAATCGAGTGCGAAGAGCAAATCCGTCATGCCGAGCGCAATCAGGGCGATAGTAAAAGGCTTGACGCCTCTTTCTTGTAGAACCCGGATGATTCCACTTTCCTTCTCATCTTCTCCGTGGGTAGCGCTCTCGGCGTACAGTTGTATAGCGGTATAGAGCAAGAATGCACCGAAGACAAAGAAGACAGCTTCAAATCTTTCGATGACAGCCGCCCCAACGCTAATTGCAATGACGCGAAGGACAAGTGCAATAACTATGCCGATAAGTAGGGCAAGTTGTTGACGCTCTTTAGAAATCTTAAGTTTGGTAAGAATAATGACAAAGACAAAGAGATTGTCGAATGAGAGTGAGTATTCAGTAAGCCATCCTGCAAAAAACTCTTGCTGAGCTTGCGAGTCAAGCCAACTACCAAGTGAAATACCAAATCCAATTGCCAGAGCTACGTAGAACGCGGTCCACCCCAGTACTTCGCGCATTGAGGTCTCTTTATTGCGGTTTTTAAATGCCCAAGTGAAGTCGAATGAGAGAATCGCCAGGAGAGCAATTATTGTCACTAGCCATTCAGTAGTCGAAACCATTGTGGGAGACTAGCATTCTCTCCCGTGAGCACAGATCAACTCGAAGATGTATTCGCCGAGATTGAGTCACAATTTGGCGCTCATCAAAGTTTGGTGCGAGTCGTACTCTCTGGCCGTCGCCGAAATATGCAGACTCCACATGAGCGTATTGATATGCGCCCGGTCACTATAAAGAATTCTCTCCAAATTCAACTCACATATAGTGATGGTCGAGCGATGACCACAAAGAATTTCCTGCCCGAAGATGCTCCACTCGCTCACTTACTGCGAGCCGGTTATGCCAATATTTTGCTAGAACACATTAACGGGACAATCAGTGTTCGCATCACGAAGAAAGGCGAACCTCTTATTCACCGTACCTCCGAGAAGCGCGAACAGGTGCTCGAGCATGACCGCACAAAATCACGATTGCTAGCCCCTTCTGATCCATTTTTGATTGCGGTAGGAATCTCTGATGCTCAAGGAAGCCTTAAACCCAGTAAGTCTGATAAGTATCGGCAGGTAGAAGAGTTCTTGCGGCTCTTGACCCCGGCCTTATCCAATGCGATTTCCGCAGGCCACATAGCGACTCCTACAGAAGAACGCCCATTGACTATCGCAGATCTCGGATGCGGTCATGCATACCTAACTTTTGCGGCTCATCAATATCTGCGACAAATAGGAATTCCTGTCTCGGTGGTAGGAATTGATGTGAGAACATCTTCCAGAGATCGCAATAATGAGATTGCCAAGGAACTTGGTATCGCTACAACCATTGAATTTCGCGCTGAAGAAATTTCAGAGACAGAATTGAAATATGCGGATGTGGCTATCGCCCTGCATGCTTGCGATACTGCAACTGATGATGCGATTGCTTGGGCCGTAAAAGCCGATGCAAAACTTGTACTTGTCGCTCCATGTTGTCACCACGACATTCAGGCCCAAATGAATGAGATTCCTGAACCCTGGGTAATCATGACTCGCAATGGCATTATGAAAGAACGCTTGGGAGATCTGATTACAGACACACTACGTATGCAGCTCATGAAGTTGCATGGATACAGAGTTGAAGCAATTGAATTTATTGGAGGAGAGCACACGCCTCGAAATCTGATGATTCGAGCAACACGGACAGGCGCCAGCGCTGATTCAATCGAAAAAGAGCGCTACGAACAGATGCTCTCGCTCTGGAAAGTAAAGCCTGCACTAGCAGCCCTGCTCAACCATTAGACTTCTCGCCATGTCTAAGGTACTTGCATCTCTTCCAGTTGGCGAAAGAGTCGGTATCGCCTTTTCCGGCGGTCTAGATACTTCTGTAGCAGTTGCTTGGATGCGCTCTAAGGGAGCCGTACCTTGCACATACACCGCGGATTTGGGTCAGTACGACGAGCCAGATATTGATTCAGTTCCGGGGCGCGCAAAAGAATATGGCGCAGAAATCTCACGTTTAGTTGATTGCAAAACTCCGTTAGTCGAAGAAGGACTGGCAGCTATTGCATGTGGCGCTTTCCATATCCGTTCGGGCGGTAAGCAATATTTCAATACAACGCCACTCGGTCGCGCAGTAACAGGAACTCTACTTGTGCGTGCAATGCTTCAGGATAAAGTTGAAATTTGGGGTGATGGCTCCACTTACAAAGGTAACGACATCGAGCGCTTCTATCGTTACGGTCTACTTGCTAACCCAAATTTGCGAATTTACAAGCCTTGGTTAGATGCTGACTTCGTTCGTGAACTTGGCGGACGTAAAGAGATGTCTGAGTGGTTAGTGGCGCACAACTTGCCATACCGAGATAGCACTGAAAAGGCTTACTCGACAGATGCCAATATTTTGGGCGCAACTCACGAGGCAAAGAATTTGGAACAGTTGGATGCATCCATCGAGATTGTCTCTCCGATTATGGGAGTTAAATTCTGGGATGCAAGCGTTGCTATTGCCTCTGAAGATGTAAAGATTCAATTTGTGCAGGGCCGACCTGTTGCAATTAATGGCAAAGATTTCACAGATGTTGTCGCTCTCATGCAAGAGGCGAACGCAATTGGAGGTCGCCACGGTCTCGGTATGGCAGATCAAATCGAGAACCGCATCATCGAAGCTAAATCGCGCGGAATCTATGAAGCCCCCGGAATGGCGCTGCTCTTCATTGCATACGAAAGATTGATATCTGCAATTCACAATGAAGACACAATCGCTAATTATCATGCAGAAGGTCGTCGCCTTGGCCGTTTGCTGTACGAAGGCCGATGGTTAGATCCACAGAGTTTGATGCTTCGCGAATCATTGACACGGTGGGTTGCATCAGCAGTTACTGGCGAAGTCACTCTACGTTTACGTCGTGGCGATGACTATTCAGTTATTAACACAACTGGCCCAGGGTTGAGCTACCACCCTGACAAGCTATCCATGGAACGCACCGAGGATGCTGCATTCGGTCCTACAGATCGCATTGGTCAATTGACCATGCGAAATCTGGATATCGCAGACACTCGTTCAAAGCTCGAGATGTACCGCGATCAAGGCCAACTTGGCGGCGGCGA
>JBEEIL010000038.1:0-19333 GCA_041169865.1 Actinomycetota bacterium
CAAGAGCTACATATGCATCCTTAGAACTCTCAGATTCTGCACCTTCGCGTCCACCCCAGCAGACATAGATTTTTGCTCCCAGGTCTGCAGCTAAATCAATATTGCGCATCGCTTTGCGAAGCGCAAAGCGACGGATATCGCGATCATTGCTGGTGAGTGCACCATCTTTAAATACTGGATGGCTAAAGAGATTGGTTGTAGCCATAGGAACTTTCATTCCTGTTTCTGCAAGCGCCTTCTTAAAACGATCAATATGTCCTTGGCGTACGGAATCAGTTGAACCAAATGGGAACAGGTCATCGTCATGGAATGTCACACCATAGGCACCACGCGCTGCCAATTCATTTACCGTGCGGACTGGATCTAGCGCTTCGCGTGTTGGATCTCCAAATGGGTCGCGGGCTTGCCAGCCAACAGTCCAAAGACCAAAAGTGAATTTATCTGCAGGTGTGGGTGTGTAAGTCATACCCGTGACTCTACCTATATATGGATAGATAGAAAAGGGAGTCTGCAAAAATTATGCTGGTGAGTACGCACCAGTTACTAAGAAGTAAACACGACGAGCGACCGATACAGCATGGTCTGCATATCGTTCGTAATAGCGACCTAGCAAGGTCAAATCAATTGCAGAATCTACGCCCTTATCCCAACCAGATGCGGTCAAGGTAGAAATCACATCGCGATGAAGCTTGTCCATCTCATCATCATCTTTTTCAACTTCCAGGGCAAGATCAGTACTTCTGGTCTCAATCACTTTACCTACCTTGCGCGCAATTTTCTCAGCGACAGAACCCATCTGAGTAATCGCTTCTTTCAGTTCGCTTGGTACCGCTGAATTCGGATGGCGAAGTCGCGCAATCTTGGCAACGTGATGTGCCATATCCCCCATGCGTTCTAAATCAGCGCTCATACGTAGAGCTGTTACTAGCGCACGTAAGTCTGAAGCTACTGGTTGCTGTCGAGCAATAATGTCGATGATGCGACTATCTAATTCATGTTGGTATGTATCAATTTTCTCATCATAAGAAATAACTTCTTCTGCAAGATTGAGATCGGCCAAAATCAGAGAATCGGTAGCTTTATGAATAGATTCACTCACCATGGTAGTGAGGTCCACAAGCGACTGTGAAACGCTATCTAGCTCTTCTTGGAAGACGGAACGGATAAGTGCCATTGGGCAAAAATAGGGGGACTGCGTGAATATTGCCACTCATTCATATGAACAGAAGGTAAACAGAGCCAGACGAGCATTAGGCTTCACGCATGTGGTTTCGCAAGGATGACACATCAGCCCAAAAAGCTATCCTCCCCGATTTTGTCCTCGATTTAATCAATCACCTTGACGAAGACGTACTCTTAGTTGGAAGTGAAGATGCGCCCATTTATTCCTCTTCTGGAATTGAAAAATTAAATGTGCTTCGCGAGGGACGATTACTAACTCCCGAGATTTCAGCCATTGTGAGAGCTGTTCGAAGATCTGGAGTCGCTCACAATGGAAAGATTGAAGTACCTCGAGGTCCAATAGGTGAGGGAACCCGGGAATTAACTTTAAAAGTTGTTGCTCTCGAAAATGAGCAAATGGTTTTAATTCTCATAAGCGATGAATCCGAAGCGCAACGGGTGCACGAGGTCCGAAGGGATTTCGTGGCAAATATTTCTCATGAATTGAAGACCCCCATCGGTGCGCTATCGCTTTTGAGTGAGGCTGTGTTGTCGGCTAAAGATGATCCTGAAGCTGTTGCCAAATTCGCAACCAGAATGCAACATGAAGCTAAGCGCCTTACTGAGTTGGTTCAAGAAATTATTAATTTAAGTCGACTTCAAGATTCAGATCCACTTCAGATTGCTGAGGTGCTAGATATTCACCATATCATCCAAGACGTGGTAGATCAGTGCCAGACAACATCTGAGGCAAAGAAGATCTGGGTTAATGTTTCAGAAGGCCCTCAAGCATTTGTCTTGGGAGATAAAGAACAAATCAAAATGGCCATCAATAATTTAATTGACAATGCCATTAATTACTCTCCCCCAAATACAAAAGTTTCTGTCACGACTTCAATTGACGGCGAACTGGTGGAAATTTGTGTTGCAGATCAAGGTATTGGAATACCTGAATCAGATTTAGAGAGAGTTTTTGAACGCTTTTATCGTGTAGATCCCGCTAGATCTCGAGAAACGGGCGGAACAGGTTTGGGACTTTCTATTGTTAAGCATGTTGCGACAAAACACGGAGGCGATGTCAGGGTCTGGAGTGCGCCGGCAGTCGGTTCTACCTTCGCTCTGCGACTTCCTTTATATTTGAACTCAGAGGAGGAAAGCTGATGACAAAGATCTTGATTATCGAAGATGAAATTTCATTTTCAGAAGCTCTAAGTTTTCTCCTTCAAAAAGAGGGTTTTGAAACAGTCATCGCAGAAACTGGAAAACAGGGACTTGATTATTTTAAGTCTCAGCCTTTTGACCTCATCCTTTTGGATCTTATGATTCCCGAGATATCCGGAATCGATGTTTGTCGTGCTATACGTTCAAATTCGCAAGTGCCAATAATTATGCTCACTGCTAAAGACTCAGAGATTGATAAAGTTGTTGGGCTTGAACTCGGCGCAGATGATTATGTAACAAAGCCTTATTCTTCTCGAGAACTAGTAGCGCGAATTAAGGCTGTACTAAGACGCGGGGCCATCGAAGAGCTAATTGGGACAGAATCAGCCGGAGTTCATGAGGTTGCTGGCATCAGAATGGATGTCGAGCGCCACCAAGTCAGCGTTAACGGAGTAAATATTTCTCTTCCGCTTAAAGAGTTTGAATTACTTGAGTTCTTGCTGCGCAATGCAGGTCGCGTTCTGACCAGAGGTCAGCTCATTGATCGAGTCTGGGGAGGAGATTATTACGGTGATACGAAGACGCTTGATGTTCATATCAAACGTTTGCGCTCCAAGATTGAGGCAGATCCAGCAAATCCGGTATTGATTCAAACAATTCGAGGTTTGGGATACAAATTCGAGGCGTAGAATTAATCTATGGCCGAGGTACAAAAGAAATTATTTTCCGCTCGAGATGCGCGAAAGTGCATCCTGACACCAAGCGACCTCGATCATAAGTATTCACGAGGTGTTCTTGGAGTAATCACTGGTTCAGCGAGATATCCAGGAGCAGCAGTTCTCACTACTGCAGCAACTCACGCCACAGGAATCGGCATGGTCAGATTTCATAGCTCATCAGGATTAGCTCATCTCGTGCTCCATGCGAGCCCTGAGACAGTTGTGCAACCAGGGCCTGTCACCGCTTGGCTTGCTGGATCTGGAATTGAGAGCAGAAAAAATAGTGACTTCACAACATGGTTACGCCATCGTTGGTTTACCTTGCTATCTGCTCAGACTGTGCCAACCGTCCTTGATGCAGGTGCGCTGCACTTTGCAGGCAGACTTTCTCAACCAACGCTCATTACTCCACATGCTGGAGAGCTCTCAAAATTACTTGCAAAGAGAGGCTTAAGCGTCAGCGCAGAATCTCTGGAAGCCGACCCTATTCATTGGGCGCATAAATCTTCACACCATCTCGGAGTGACTGTATTACTCAAGGGCGCTCAGACTGTTGTCGCAGATGGAGATTCGGTAATTGCACTTCCTAAAGCGACGCCCTGGCTCGCAACAGCTGGTTCGGGAGATGTCTTGGCTGGAATTATCGGTGCGCTCGTCGCAACCAATTACATCGAAATTCTCAATTCGCCTTCTCGCCTTACTGATGTTGCGGCAGCGGGCGCTTACATACACAACCAGGCTGCGCTCAAAGCATCAGATGGAGCTCCGATTTCGGCACATCAAATAATCCAGGAGATTCCAAGCGCGATCAGAAAGATTCTCAAGTAATTAACTAGGGATATCCCTTCTCTTCCATTTCAAGAGAAGAGAACTACCCTTATGTATGGTTAAAACTCTGGCAAATCCTGCGCGAGTTCTTATTGTCAATGATGATGCATTCGAACTTGCAACTATGTCTGCTTCGTTGCGATTACACAGCACCAATATTGTTGGAGAAGCAGCCAATATGTTGGTAGCTGAAAACCTCTTTCGCTCATTACAGCCGGAAGTCGTGCTCATAGATCTGCAATTCTCAGGAGAAGAGGCAATCGGCTTACTGCAGCGATTTCGAAAGATTGATCCCAAATTAGGAATCGTAATCATTACATCCTGCCCAGATCTCAGACTCTTCGGACTGCTTGAAAGAAATATTCCACTGGGTAGCCAAATTATTTTAAAGAGATCGGTATCAGATTTATCCATAGTCACCTTCGCGCTTTCAGAATGCTTGGAATCGGCGCTAGATGGTTCGGCGATGCGTTGGATAAGCATTCACGCCTCAATACATGCAAGCTCTTTTCTTACTATTCTCAATGAACTTACCGATGTTCAAATTGAGACTCTGCGCTTAGTAGCTCAGGGGCTTAGTAATTCCGAGATTGCACGGGTCAGATTCGTATCCGAGAAATCTGTCGAACAGATTGTGGCCCGCATTGCACAACATTTATCCATATCACCAGATCGCAGCAGAAACCTACGTGTGATTTTGGCTGGTGAATACTTTAAATGGCTTGGCGCTCCTCGTCACTAACCACCTGTGCGGTAAAGTCACCGCATGCAGTCTGGAATAACGCTCAGCGAGATTCGAAAGCGATGGAATGAGGTTCTTGACCTTGTCGAAAGTCGCGATCGCATTGTATGGATTGCGTACTTCGATGCCCGACTCGATTCATTTGAAAATGGTCGACTCACTTTAGATTTCAGTGACGCAAATAAGTTGGCAACTGGCCATAACTATGCGGAAGCACGGATTCGCCATCGCGCGGCGTTACAAGGTGCTATCTATGATGTCTTCGGTATCAATGTGGTTGTGGTTGAAAAATGAGAAGAGTTCTCGCACTGACGCTTGCTTTGGCGCTGACCGTATTCACAATCTATCCAGTTGCTGCAGATGATCTGAGTTTGGTGGGCCCAGGTGGGCGTCTACACGGCGCTGATGTGAGCAGATGGCAGCATCCAAATGACAAACCAATCAACTTTAAGAAGATGCACGATGCTGGATTGAGTTTTGTCATGATCAAAGCATCTGATACTCGCTATGACGCAGACCGATTGGCGCTCAAATATGTGAAGATGGATCGAGAGGCAGCGCAAGAGGCAGGGATTTATACCGGCTTCTATCACTACGCGATTCTGCCGAACGTGACTTCCTCTGCCGCAATTACCAAGGATGCTCGTGCGCAGGCGCAGAAAGTTATCTGGCGGTTGACTTCACTAGGTGGATATAACGAAATGGATCTGCCTTACGCGCTCGACTTAGAGAATCGCTGTATTCAGTGGAGTTCGAGCGGGGTCTGTCAGAAAAACGCAACGCGCAGCGCTGCAACTCTATGGAGTAAGACCTTTTTAAAGACTCTTAAGGAAAAAACTGGAAAGACTCCTATTCTTTATTCTTCGCCATCATTTCTTGAAACGGCTCTCAATCGCGATAAAGAGTTGAACTCCTACCCTCTCTGGATTGCCCAATATGCAATTGATCCCGCAGAACCCGCTGCACGTCCCAACGTAAAACCAGGTGGATGTTTTGTTCATGCATGGACTACCAAAGAGTGTTCTGCCAATTGGACTATGTGGCAGTACACCTCATGTGGAATTGCACCGAAGTATGGAGTGCCCGGAAATCGTTTAGACCTAAATGTATTTAGTGGAGGACGTGAAAAGTTTCTCTCCTTGCTCACAGGCTCATGGCAGCCAGAGCCAGCTGACTTGATGCCTCAAAATGAGACATCCACGATCGTAGTCTCCTCATTTTCTGCTTCTACTACTAATAAGAATGTCATCATCAACGTTGAGGTAAAACGTCCCGACAACACTCCGGTCGTCACTGGAACAGTTCGTTACTACTTTGCAAAGGAAAATCTCTCCATTCCTGCGGTCGTTCAAAACGTAGAGCGCGAAACGAGCGGAATCTGGAAGTTATCAATCTCAGGAATGCCTGCGGGGTCATGGGTGGGTCATGTTGGATTTAAAGATGAAACTGGTACCCACGCAGAAGTAAAGACTCCACTTAATCTAGATATTTTGCAAGGCCCAACGCCAGCGCCAAAACCAAGTAAAAAACCGGTGAAGAAACCAGCAACTGATAGTTGCCGGAATCAAATAAAGAACTAATTAAGAGTTAACAAGCGCACGCAGCGCTGCTTCTTCTTCAGCGATTACTTTCATAAATGACTGCACTGAATCTTTGCGATCTGAGGCGTTCCAATTAAGGACAGATCCGATAATGTGAGCAACTTCGTCAGCAACAGATGCTCCGCTATCGCCTGCTTCAAATGAGATTCGTGTGCGGCGCAAGAGAACATCTTCAACAGAGAGTGCCCCTTCATGAGAGGCCGCATGGAGAATCTCCGCTTTAATGTACGGAAGATCTGGAATCAAGCGTTCAGCCATGGTCTCATCTGCAGCTACGATTTCGAGAATCTCTGAGAGCAGCGATCCATAGCGATCAAGAAGATGTTTGACGGTTGCTTCACTGAGATCATTCTCGTGAGCAATCGCTGAAACTTGTTGCGTTAATGCAAAGTATCCATCTGCTCCAATAAGCGGAAGCTTTTCAGTTACAGAATCGCTCACAATGCGGCGGAGATCTAAAACCGCAAGATCGACAGCATCCTTTGCCATAACGCGGTACGTTGTGTATTTACCGCCAGCCAAGCTAACAAATCCTGGTGCTGGTCGATCAACTGTGTGTTCCCGAGATAATTTGGTAGTCGACGATTTCGAATTATTCGCAACCAATGGTCGCAAGCCAGCAAATACTCCAAGGATGTCTTCTGATTTGAGCTTAGGCTCAAGCACGCGATTAGCTTGATCAAGTATGTACTGCACATCTTCTTGAGTAGCTAGAGGTTTTGCCCGATCGCCTTCGTAAGGAGTATCAGTGGTACCCACAATCCATTTATCTCCCCAAGGAATTAAGAAGAGAACGGATACAGCAGTCTTCAAAATTATCCCGTCTTTAGAGTTAATTGCGCTCTGAGGGACAACAATGTGAACGCCTTTAGACATGGCAACTGAATATCCTGGTGTGAGGCCAAATTTTTCGTGTAGTTCATCGCTCCAGACACCCGCACACATGATGGTTGCCTTTGCCGAGATATTCAGCGACTTCCCTGATTGAAGATCGGTAGCAGTAACACCAACAACCTTCTTGCCCGAACGCTGCAGATCATCAACACGAACGCCAGTAGCCATTACTGCTCCGTGGCGAGCTGCGGTTCGCGCAATCATCATCGTATGGCGCGCATCGTCAACCTGAGCATCAAAGTAACGAATTGCTCCGGTAATGATGTCCTGGCGCAGTGAAGGTGAAATATTGGCGATGGTTTTTCCAGTGAGGTGCTTATGTGATGGCAAAGCCCGCTTAAATCCGCGCAACGCGTCATAGAGCGCTAGCCCTGCTCCAACGTAAGTTCGCTCTCGCACCTTTTCGGTAAGCGGATAGAGAAAACTGACAGGCTTTACCAAATGAGGACATTGAGTTGAAACCATCAACTCTCTTTCATGAAGCGCTTCGCGAACTAATTTGAAGTCATATTGTTCAAGGTAGCGAAGTCCACCATGAATTAATTTACTGGAACGGCTAGAGGTTCCTGCCGCAAAATCTTGCGATTCAACAAGGGCAACTTTGAGGCCACGAGTGACTGCATCTAGCGCGACTCCGACACCATTTACTCCGCCACCAATAACGAGGATGTCGAACTCTTCTGTGGCAAGCGCTGAAATGGCTGCGGCGCGTTGCTCAAGGTTAAGTGAAGATCTGAACATCGTAGGAGCTACCAATTCTTCTGTGCGCTTAGTTTCGAGATTTATGGCTTTTGAGTAGTCTTAACTATATGGCATACATCGGAAGTTTGGATCAGGGAACAAGTAGCACTCGCTTCATGATCTTTGATGCCGCAGGAAAAGTTGTCGGGCAGCATCAAATGGAGCATCGTCAAATTCTCCCGCAGGCCGGATGGGTAGAACATGACGCTGCTGAAATCTGGGAGCGCACCCAGGAAGTAATTGCAGGCGCGCTTAAGCAAGCCAATATCTTGGGTTCTGATTTAGCGGCCATCGGAATTACCAATCAACGTGAAACAACAGTGGCATGGGATGTCACCACCGGAAGGCCTCTTCACAATGCGATCGTCTGGCAGGACACACGTACTGCCGATTACCTCTCAAATTTTTCACAGGCAATCTGCGATCAGATAACCCACAAGACTGGCTTAGCAATCGCTCCTTACTTCGCTGGCAGCAAGATGAACTGGCTCATTCAAAATTCGGCAGCTGTAAAGGACGCAATCGCAGCAGGCACTGCTCGTTTTGGAACGATAGATAGCTGGCTGTTGTGGAATCTCTCTGGAGGAGTGCGCTCTGGCGTGCACTGTACAGACGTAACAAATGCCAGCCGCACCTTGCTGATGAACTTAGAAACCTTGCAATGGGATGACGACCTACTGAAGCAATTCGAGATTCCGAGATCCGTTTTGCCGGAGATCAAATCATCTTCAGAAATCTACGCTTCTACCGATCCACATGGTCCGCTAGGTAGCTCGGTTCCGATAGCAGGAATCTTGGGCGATCAACATGCTGCCATGGTTGGCCAAGTCTGCTTCTCGCGTGGTGAATCTAAAACCACTTATGGCACCGGAAATTTTGCGTTACTGAATACCGGAAATGAAATAGTGCGATCAAAGAACGGTCTACTGACAACTGTCTGCTACAAATTTGGCAATCAACCAGCGATGTATGCGCTCGAAGGTTCTGTCGCTGTAACGGGGTCTGCTATTCAGTGGCTGCGTGATCAGCTGGGCATCATTACTCACGCTGCCGAAACCGAAGCGCTGGCATCTTCTGTCACTGACACCGCAGGCATTTACTTTGTGCCAGCATTTTCAGGGCTATTTGCTCCATATTGGCGCAGTGATGCACGTGGCGTCATTGTTGGACTTACTCGCGCTGCCACAAAAGCTCATTTGGCACGTGCAGCGCTTGAAGCAATTTGCTATCAAACACGAGATGTCATGGATGCGATGGTTGCTGATAGCGGCGTTCCTATGAATGAAATGCGCGTCGATGGCGGAATTACTGCAAATTCATTATGTATGCAGATGCAAGCTGACATTATGGGAATTGATATCACTCGCCCACTTATTACCGAAACAACAGCGTTAGGCGCTGCATATGCTGCTGGCCTTGCGGTTGGTTTCTGGAAAGACATAGAAGAACTTAAGAAGCAGTGGCAACAATCGCGGCGATGGAATCCAACATCAACTGCAGAAGATCGCGCTGCCGGCTATGCGGGTTGGAAGAAAGCAGTTGAGCGTACCCTCAACTGGGCTTAGCGATTATTTTCTAGTCGCACGATAGAGTAAGCACACTATGGATGAAGTCCTCGAACTTTCGGCTGGCGTAGTGCGCACTAGCCGCACCATGAACGATGGACGAACTATCCGCTATTACGACACTGCAGGACAGACTCGTACTGCAAAAGATCTTCGCCCCGAAGAAGAGCAGCCCGGAATCGGTGAGCTACGGCTAGATCCCTTGGTCAATGAATGGGTTGCCATGGCAGCGCATAGACAAGGACGCATCTTTCTTCCCCCAAAGGAGCTCTGCCCGCTCTGTCCCACCACTGGCGAACTTCTGACAGAGATTCCAGAGAATGATTTTGAAGTAGTTGTATTTGATAATCGATCACCTTCACTACGTCCTCCATCAGGTGACTTTGCGCTGCCTGACTTAGTTGGTACTGATACAGATGAAGGTGCAGCAGCTGGAAAATGTGAAGTAATCTGCTTTACGGCAGATCATGGTGGCTCCTTTAAAGTTTTATCGCCACAGCGTGTTCGCACCTTGCTTGAAGCATGGCGAGATCGGACCGCCGAACTTTCAACACTTCCCTACATCGCGCATATTGCTCCTTTTGAAAACCGGGGCGAAGAAATTGGGGTAACACTGGCACACCCACACGGGCAGATTTACGCGTATTCGTACCTACCTCCTCGTGTATCAAAGATGCTCGAGGTTGCCAAGGCTCACCGTGAAAAAACAGGACGAGTTCTCTTTGATGATGTTTTAGCGCGCGAGTTACGTGATCAGGTGCGCATCATCGCGCGCAATGAACATTGGGTGGCATACACCCCTTACGCATCGCGTTATCCATTTGAAATCCATGTAACTCCGTTAACGCCAGTAGCTGACTTAACCGAACTATCTCCGGCAGCTTGTGATTCATTCCCAGCAATTGCCATAGAGGTTATGCAACGGCTTGATGGCGTCTTTGGCATCGATATGGCTTACATAGCTGCGTGGCATCAAGCACCTGTTCGTGAAGGTCGAGATCTTTTGCGTCTACATTGGCAAATCACATCCGTACGTCGCGCTCCTGGAAAGCTCAAGTACCTAGCGGGTTCTGAATCTGCCATGGGAGCTTTCATTATGGATTTGAAGCCAGAGCAATCTGCTCAACAATTAAAAGATGTGAAGCTTTAAGCAATGCCACCAATCGCCCGCCATTTCGAAGATTTATATGGTCGCAAACCTGAGGTTATTGCAGAGGCGCCGGGACGAGTAAATCTCATCGGAGAACACATCGATTACAGCGAAGGGTTTGTACTCCCCTTTGCAATTGCAGATCGCACTTACGCGGCAATTGCCGCGCGCGAAGATGGGTTAGTCCGAATTGCATCTCACCAACGACGTGAACGAATCTTTAGTATTGATATCAAAGATGTAAAGCCCGGTAGTAAAGGCGACTGGGAAAAGTATGTGCTTGGCGTCATTTGGTCACTTGGAATTACTCAAGGTGTCGATATTTTGGTTGACGGCAATGTGCCAGCTGGCGCCGGATTATCATCTTCTGCGGCTTTGGAATGTTCGGTTGCAGTTGGACTCAATCATCTACTCGCCTTAAGTATTTCGCTTCCAGATTTGGCACGCGCAACCCAAAAAGCTGAAAATGAATACGTTGGTATGCCGTGTGGAATTATGGATCAATCAGTTTCATTGATGGCTCAGGCTGGATTTGCGCTGCTACTGGATTGCCGAGACCTGACAACAGAATCGATTCCATTCGATGTTGCAGCGGCCGGTCTTGAGCTGCTGATCATTGATACTCAGGCCCATCACGCTCTTGTTGATGGAGGCTATGCAGAGCGCCGTGCTTCATGTGAATCGGTAGTTGCAAAACTCAAGATTCCTTCGCTTCGTCACCTCGCACTTGCAGATTTAGAAGCAGCTAAAGATCAACTCACTGCGATTGAATTTGTACGCGCTCGGCATGCAGTCACCGAGATTGCACGAGTCATGGATGCGGTCAAAGCGCTGCAAAGCTCTGACTTTGTCACACTTGGTCAATTAATCAACCAATCTCACATCTCACTTCGGGATGACTACACAGTCTCATGCCCCGAACTCGATGTTGCAGTTGAAGCATCACTTGCATCTGGCGCTCTCGGTTCACGTATGGTCGGTGGAGGATTTGGCGGCAGTGCGATAGCGCTCGTGCAACAGTCAGATATTGAAAAGGTAAAGAGCGCCGTAATTGCAGCATTCGAAAGCAAGCGCTTTAAAAAGCCACGCTTTTTTACCTCACTACCAAGTGCCGGCGCTAGCGCGCAGAGTTACTTATAGAGACGGCGCTGAACCTAAGGTCACTCGGAATGTGCGGTTGCCACCGGTAGGGAGCTCCACAACAACAGAGACGGTAGCTCCAGGAACATACGAGCGAATACGAACAATGGCTGAATCGGTATCCGTAATCTTCACATTATCAATGCTCTTGATAATCGATCCGACTGGAATTCCGGCTTTTTCTGCGCCCTCATTGGTGCTTAGACGTGCAATTCTTGCGCCAACTCCGGTATAGGTTTCATCGAAGAAAACGCCCATAACTGGTCGGGTTGATTTACCAGTCGAGATGATTTCATCTATGACGCGCTTGGCTTCATTAATCGGAATTGAGAAACCGAGTCCGATATTTCCGCCAACGCCACCTGATGACAAGGTTGCAATCGCTGAGTTAACTCCGATGATACGACCACGTGAATCAACTAGCGCACCTCCAGAATTACCAGGATTAATCGCCGCATCAGTTTGAATAGCATTTACATAAGACTGTGAATCTGCAGTACCGGTTGAAACTGGGCGATTGAGCGCGGAAATGATTCCGCTAGTTACGGTACTTGCTAGCCCCAGTGGTGAACCAATTGCTAACACGGGATCGCCAACGCTTACTTTGCTGGAATCACCAAGTGCAATTTCGGGAAGATTACCTTTCTGAACCTGCAGAACTGCTAAGTCATATCCAGGGTCGCGTCCAACAATTTTCGCAGAGAACTGATCACCATTAGTGAGCTCAATTCTGATGGTGCCTGAATTAGCAGCGCCCTCGATGACGTGGTTGTTCGTGATAATAAAACTAGAAGATGAATTTGATTTGTATACAGAACCTGATCCCGAACCTCGACCGCTAGGAGCAGAGACGGCAATTGAAACAACGGATGGTGTTACCAATGATGAAATTGCTTTGGTGTTCATCGAATTGCCACCGATTTCAACCAAGGTACGACTCGATGCGCAGGTGCCGTTGTTTGAAATATAGAGCGCTCCAGTGCGGTTATCAGCGCAAGCCTTAATTGCCCCAGTCTGTTGGGTATTTGCCACAGAGGTGAGCGAGCCAGCAAGAGCTGCTCCAAGAACAAATGCCACTAGGACTTTTCCGCGGGTAGAGGTCACAATTTTCATGCTTCTCATCTTGCCTAACTATCTTGAGATTTTCCTGTTGGAATGCTTGGAAGGGCCTTAACGCTCCCTGACTTGGATTCGAACCAAGAACCTGTCGATTAACAGTCGACTGCTCTGCCGTTGAGCTATCAGGGAATGGAAGCCGAACTCTACCTCAGGGGCCGTTGCCCTGCCAAAATCGCGCAAAATGCTCGGTCTACAGTGAGCCGATTGCGAGTTCATGGAGCCCGCGCTTCTGTGTTTCTAGGGCAACTAATTGTGCAAATGCTTCATTGTATTGCTGCTCATTCTCGACTGGATTTAATCGCTGCAAACTGGATTTGAGATCAGCGATCTTGCGGCTCACCAATACCTCGCGCAGTCGAGCCACAATGCTTGAGACATATTTCTCAGAGACCGCACCATCGGTTCGAACTGGTTCCACAGAAAGCTCTGTGAAGAGTTGGCGCATTCGCTCATCTGTGATTGTTTCAAGTTGAATTGGCTCAGAATTAGATGAGTCAATAACGCGACGAAGCTCACGGTAAGCCGGATGGGTAAAGGCTTCTGCTTCTAAGTTCTTCCACTCAAATACCAATCCCGGCATCTGCAACTTAGCCTTCAACACTTCTCGTTCAAGCATCAAAGTAGGTTCAGTGGGGTTAGGGCGCCAGGATTCATCGCTGGTGGCTTGCGCTACAACTGGCTGTTGTGCACTTACTTTTTTAAGAGCCGAATTCACTGCCGCAGTAACAACTTCCACCTCAGTTCCGAGCCAACCTGCAAGTGACTTGATGTATTCCGGGCGCAGCGATTTATCACGAATAGCGGCAACCAACGGTGCTGTTGTATTAAGCGCGTTTACACGGCCTTCTGCTGAATCTAAATTATGTTTTTTTAGCTCTGTGCGGATTGCGAATTCAAAGAGAGGTACTCGCTTTGCAATCAGATCACGCAGAGCAAGGTCTCCTTTTTGCTGACGCAAATCGCATGGGTCTAAGCCATCGGGTTCGACTGCAACAAAGGTCTGAGTAACGAACTTTTGATCATCACCAAAGGCTTTCATCGCAGCTTTCTGCCCTGCTGCATCGCCATCGAAGGTAAAGATCACTTCGCCACGGAAAGCATCGGCATCCATCAGCAGCCTGCGAATAATGCGAATATGGTCATCGCCAAATGCAGTGCCACAGGTCGCAACTGCCGTTGTGATGCCGGCCAAATGGCATGCCATCACATCGGTATATCCCTCAACCACAACTACCTGACGGTTTTTAGCAATATCTTTCTTGGCCATATCTAGGCCGTACAAAACTTGCGACTTCTTATAGATAGGAGTTTCAGATGTATTTAAATACTTGGGACCTTGATCTTCTTCATCACTAGCAAGCTTTCGCGCACCGAAGCCAACAATGTCACCAGAGATATCCTTGATAGGCCACATGATGCGATTGCGGAATTTGTCGATAGGTCCACGTTCACCCATCTTGGAAAGTCCCGCTTCTTCTAACTCTTCGATGGTAAAACCCGCAGCGCGCAAATGTTTGGTAAGGCCGTCCCACGAATTTGGAGCATACCCAACTGCAAAGGTGTCACATGCAGCTTTATCAAATCCTCGCTTGGTCAGTAAGTCGCGTGCATGTGATGCATCGGGTGATGAGTTGAGCAAATCGCGATAGAACTTTGCTGCCTCTAAATTTGCAGCGTAGAGGCGAGAACGTTTGGAGGTCGGTTGAGTGGGACCGCCTTCTTCATAACGCAAGGTGTATCCAATTTGTGAAGCCAGGCGCTCAATTGTTTCGGTAAAACTTAAATGATCAGTCTTCATCATGAAATCAATGACATCGCCACCTGCACCGCAACCAAAGCAGTGGTAGTAATTCTTTGATGGGGTTACGTGAAACGAAGGTGATTTTTCATCATGGAATGGACAGAGGCCCTTCTTCTGTCCCCCGCCTGCATTTTTAAGAGCTACACCTGCAGCAGTAACGACTTCATCGATGTGCGCATGTTCGCGTACATAGACAATGTCATCTGCCTTAATCCGTCCGCTCATGTTCCTACCTTAGCGACGCTTCGAAAGGTGTGCATGGAGCGCATATGCGCCGGGGTCTGTAAGGCTGGCAATTTGGTCAATCACAACGCGCAATTTCTCGGAATCGCATGTTGCGCGTTTCCAATCATCCTCGAAGATGGGATCTAACTCAGCGGGAGCTGCGCTATAGAGCATCTCCACCAATTCATGAATTACGGTTTGTTGTTTTGCATAACGCTCTTGTGATGCAGCAGCGTTGATTAAGTAATGTCCGGCTACTGCTTTGAGAAAATCAACTTCAATCTTCTGCTCACGTGGAATTTCCAAATTTGCGTGATAGCGCGTCAGTGGTCCATCTCCATGTATTTTGCGGGTTTCAAGTTCAGCTGCAAGCACAAATCGGCCAATCAATTGTGAAGTGGAATCCTTGAGGCGAGCTAGCGCACGATGGGTTCGATCAAAATTGATAGGCCAGCACGATAGTTGTTGAAGTCTTGTAAGCGCGGCTGCAGCTTCATCTTTGGTTGCATCGCTCTTGTAGCTATCAACCATTTCTTGATACAGAACGCCAAAATCTTCATCAAATTTCTTCACAGAAATTTGTCCGGCAAAGATGGCATCTTCTAGATCATGAACTGAGTAAGCACAGTCATCAGACCAATCCATGATTTGAGCTTCAATACATTTGCGACCAATAGGTGCGCCTTCTCGAACCCACTTAAAAATTTCCACATCATCGTCATAAACGCCGAACTTACGAGGATTCTCAGAACGTGGCCACGGATATTTTGTCGCTGCATCAAGTGAGGCGCGAGTTAGATTTAACCCAACGCTTTTGCCATGTGTATCGACAGTTTTAGCTTCAATTCGCGTCAGTAATCGAAACGATTGTGCGTTGCCTTCGAATCCACCGCAAGGTTCGGCAACAATTGCCAATGCTTCTTCTCCATTATGACCAAATGGTGGATGTCCCATGTCATGCGACAAACATGCGGTTTCAAGGAGATCGGGATCTGCACCGAGTGATTCACCAAGTTCGCGGCCAATCTGCGCGCATTCCAGCGAGTGTGATAAACGAGTGCGCTGAAAATCGTTCTCCCAAGGAACTGCCACCTGTGTCTTTGCTGCCAATCGGCGCAGAGCAGCAGAGTGAATAACGCGCGCACGATCGCGGACAAATTCAGTGCGGCCAGGACGTTTTGCTGGTTCATCAAGGAAGCGCTCTTGGTCTTGCGCGCTATATCCCTTAACCAACTCGGTCATACACATACCTTACAAGCCCACTATTGGTCAGATGGTCGCTGATATGAATGCCTCGTCTGCCTAAGGTGATGTAGGCCAAATAGGCTCCCGATTCACGGATTAAGTAACGGATGCGAGATTTCTCGAGAGTATTTGGGCCGGTCTTTGCAGGAGAACACGTTGCTACAGCGCCTAAATCATTTGCCATTCTCATCGTGCGACCGCAGTGATATGCATCAGTTGCGATGATGACGTTGTAGATATTTCGCTTCTTCATCTCTGCAATGTAAGCCTTAGTCTGAGTAAAGGTATCGCGTCCTACCGGAAGTGAAATTATTTTTTCCTTAGGAACACCATGACGTGATAGCCAAAATTTTCCAGCAGCTGCCTCAGTTGTGCGATCGCCAGGAGCGCCGGCACCAACAGTAATAATGAGAGGCGCGTAACCCTTATCGCGCAGCTGTTTTGCTTCTTCTAATCGAGCCAAGAGAACTTCCCCCGGCTTGCCATCGAGTTGCGCAGCACCTGGCACAACAATGACATCTGCTGAATTTCTAAATGGTGGGTGGTGCGCGCTCTTCCATGTCATGAATACCGCGTATCCCGGAATGATGATGACTAGAGCCAAAATAAATGAAATCACGCGACGGATAAATTTAAACATCATCCACCTGAGAACATATCTTCCACGTCTAGATGAATCATTTCATCTGGATCATTGAGCCATCCGTCGGGTAAGGTCGGTGGGCGTCCACTGCTAGTGCGACCGCGTGGCTTTTCAGCGACTTCAACTGGATATGGCTGGTCATCGAGCTGATCTAAGAGCAAACGTAGTTCGGCTAAAGAGCCGACCATTCCAAAGCGACGTCGTAATTCAGATGGAACGCGGAATCCCTTGAGATACCAAGCCATATGCTTACGTAAATCTCGGCATCCACGATCTTCTGATTCAAAGTACTCAACAATGAGTTCGCCATGGCGATACATAACTTCGCTTACCTGGCGCAGCGTTGGCAGAACTTTCTTATCTCCCCCGCTAAATGTTTCAACCAGGTCAGCAAATAACCATGGCCGGCCCAGACATCCGCGGCCCACTACTACGCCTGCGCAACCAGTTTCGCGCACCATCCGCGCACCGTCAGCGCCAGACCAGATATCGCCATTACCGAGCACTGGAACGCCGGTGGGTTTGAGATGTTCTACCAAATTTTTAATCGCAGACCAATCGGCTTGTCCTTCATACATCTGCTGAGCAGTGCGAGCGTGCAGCGCAACCCAGGCAACTCCTAAATCAGCGGCGGTTTTAGCAGCTTCAAGATATGTATGGTGATCAGTATCAATACCAATTCGCATCTTAACTGTGACTGGAATTCCAAAAGGTTTTGCGTTATCAACTGCAGCCTTCACGATCTCTCGGAATAGATTGCGTTTAAAGGGAAGAGCTGCACCTCCACCTTTACGAGTAACTTTTGGAACTGGACAGCCAAAGTTCATATCGATGTGATCGGCCAAATTTTCACGACCAATCATCTTGACCGCTTCTCCCATATGATGCGGGTCAACGCTATATAACTGCACAGAACGTGGCCATTCACCTGCGCCTGGTTCAATCATGCGCAAAGTTTCTGGAATTCGTTCTAGTAAGGCGCGAGCAGTGACCATCTCAGAGACAAAGAGCCCAGCGCCTTGTTCACGGCAGAGCATTCGAAATGGCGCATTGGTAATACCGGCCATCGGTGCCAAAACGACTGGAGGATCAACTAAATGAACTCCATCTTTGAGCGGGAGTGAAAGTGGATCTAGCAGCCGAGTAGTCGTGGCGCTAACCATGCTTCAACTTGATCAAGTGAGATTCGCTCTTGCGCCATGGTGTCGCGATCGCGAATTGTGACAGCTTGATCTTCAAGAGATTCAAAGTCGACGGTGATGCAATACGGAGTACCAATTTCATCTTGACGACGATAGCGACGTCCGATTGCACCAGAATCGTCGAAATCAATATTCCAATTCTTGCGAAGCACAGCAGCAAGGTCGCGCGCTTTTGGTGACAAATCAGCGTTACGAGAAAGTGGAAGAACGGCAGCCTTAACCGGTGCTAAGCGATGATCTAGCTTCATTACCGCGCGCTTTTCCATCTCGCCTTTGGCATTAGGAGCTTCATCTTCAGTAAATGCATCCATCATGAATGTCAGCGTGCAACGATCAACGCCGGCCGCAGGTTCGATGACATATGGAGTCCATCGTTCGTTCTTCTCTTGATCAAAGTAAGAAAGGTCCTTACCAGACGCTGCAGAATGCGCCTTAAGGTCAAAATCAGTGCGGTTGGCAATTCCTTCGAGCTCGCCCCATTCAGTACCGGCGAATTCAAATTTATATTCAATATCTGCGGTGCGCTTTGAATAGTGCGACAACTTCTCTTTTGGATGATCGTAAATCCGAAGTCGATCTGGATTAATGCCTAAATCTTTATACCAAGCAAGGCGAGTATCAATCCAATACTGGTGCCATTCTTCGTCAGTTCCCGGAACCACGAAAAATTCCATCTCCATCTGCTCGAATTCACGGGTGCGGAAGATGAAGTTTCCAGGCGTGATTTCGTTACGGAAAGACTTTCCAATCTGGCCGATTCCAAATGGAGGTTTTTTGCGAGAAGTTGTGAGAACTTGATCAAAGTTAATAAAGATCCCTTGAGCGGTTTCAGGACGAAGATAGGCAAGCCCAGATTCATCTTCTACCGGTCCAAGAAATGTCTTAAGCAAACCTGAAAATTGTTTTGGTGTTGTGAATTGGCCCTTATTGCCGCAAGCAGGACAGTTAATATCCGCCAAAGATGACGGCTTCTTGCCATGTTTTGCTTCGTACGCTTCTTCAAGATGATCTGCGCGATAGCGCTTATGACAGGCGGTACATTCGGTAAGCGGATCGCTGAATGTGGCAACGTGTCCAGATGCCTCCCAGACTTCGCGCGCCAAAATTACTGATGAATCGATACCGACAATATCTTCGCGCCCCATGACCATGGATTTCCACCATTGGCGCTTCACATTGTTCTTGAGCTCGACTCCAAGTGGGCCGTAATCCCACGATGCACGTAGACCTCCATAAATTTCTGATGAAGGAAATACAAATCCACGGCGCTTGGAAAGCGAAACGATATTTTCTAAACGATCAACGGCCACAATGCTCTCCATCCGGCTAATTTACTTAGCCGGTGAAATTGAGATTGACCATCCGGCTGGCTGTCGGCGAAGGCAACGGTCGTTGC
>JBEEIL010000039.1:0-2649 GCA_041169865.1 Actinomycetota bacterium
ACATTTGCACCAGAAATTGAATAATCTCCTGCAGCGTGTGGAATCACAAGTGCATCGCCCTGCGCAATCTCCATGGCTGATGCGTTAGAGAATGTAATAGAGCCTGCGCCGTTAAGTACAAGTGCAATTGCAAAACCAGCGTCAAAGTCACCAGTTTGTGGTGCTAGGTGGGCCCTGAAGTAGCCATCTGCCTTAAGCGGAAGAATTGAGCGAAGCGCACCACCCGAAAGTACGTTTCGCGCAATCAGTGATTCAAATTCTGTATCAGTAAGCGGATCAAGTTTCAGCGCATCGGTCACTGTTTCAAAACCAAGTCCCAGATGTCCATCTTTGATGCCATCTACGGCAAAACCTTCCCATTCCAGTAGCGCCGATAGATCGGTTGGTTCTTGTAGTTCGAGCAAGAAAATTCCAGCATCGATTGCATGGGCAACACCTGCTGGTACCAAGATCGCATCTCCAACAGATACTTCAGATCGACGAAGAGAAGCTAAAAGCGCTGCAGAATCCTGGTTACGCACCAACTTGAGAAGATCTTCTTTATTTTGCGTCTCTTTAAAACCTAGCCCGACTCCAGTGCCGGCAGGCGCTTCCAAAATTATCCAGGCCTCTGTCTTGCCATGGTCAAGACCTAGATGCTGCTTAGAGAATGATTTATTTGGATGGAAGTGAACTGGGAGTCGTTGATCTGGATCTAACAACTTAATAAGAATTTCAGTGCTCAACCCAAAGTTCTTTACGTGGTCTGCTCCAAGCCATGCATCAGGGTTTTCTTTGATTGCATCTTTAAGCAGTGTTCCGTCACTTAATTTTGAAAGACCTTGCTCGGCTTCACCAAACCTCGTTGTGACAGAACCTATCCATTCTTCCGGACGCATCGGTCCTCCTGGACCATGGCGAAGCGCACCAATGCGATTACCGCCTCGGTAGAAGTGATCAAATTGGTTGGATGGCAATTTGGCTGGGACTGCGCTGATTTCTGTCATAGTTGAAGAATAGCCTTTAACATTGCGTTATGTCAGCAGTGATTTCTCACAAAGAAGCAGGACTTGAGAGAATCACACAATTAATAGCAAAGCATGAAGAACGCTACCTGTTGGGCATAGTTGGAAAACCAGGTGCTGGAAAATCTACACTCTCACAATATTTAATCGAGAATCTAAATGGATCCCCAGTCACTGTCGTCCCAATGGATGGATATCACTTAAGCAATTCTGTTTTGCAGAATCTAGGTCGAACAGATCGAAAAGGGGCACCCGATACATTTGATGTGCAGGGATTTACAGCTTTACTTAGACGTATTCGCGACGAAAAAGATACTGATATCTATTATCCAGTTTTTGACCGCTCAATTGAAGAATCGATAGCTGCACAGGGTGTTGTTGGATCAGATACGAAATTAGTTATTGTTGAGGGTAACTACTTACTCCATGAAGAAGATGGCTGGGAATCCGTCGCTAGCCTTTTGGATGAAGTCTGGTTCATTGAAATAGATGATGAAACAAGGCTGAGGCGATTGATAGATCGCCACATCGCATTTGGAAAAAGCCCCGAGGCTGCTGAGTCTTGGTCGCGCGGCAGCGATGAAGTGAATGCGCAGATTATTGCCAAGAGCAAAGCCCGCGCTCATGCGGTGATTCAGCTCGATTGAGTAGCGGTAACCTTGGGTAGTGCCCCAATACAAAATTGCAATAGTTGGCGCTGGTCCTGCCGGTTACTTTGCTGCACTCGCGCTCAATAATCTACAGAGCGATGAACTGAAGTTTTCTATCGACATGATTGAGCGCCTTCCTACTCCTTGGGGGCTAGTCAGAAGTGGCGTTGCGCCAGATCATCCAAAAATTAAGACGGTAGCCAAAGTATTTGAAAAAGTGGCAAACGAATCTAATTTCAGGCTTTTTGCCAATGTCGAACTTGGTACAGATTTAACTATCGAACAGTTAGAAGAGATGTACGACGCTGTTGTTATTGCAACAGGTTCTGCTCTAGGTAAACGCCTAGGTATTCCAGGGGAAGATCTCTCTGGATCTATGTCGGCAGCGGCATTTGTCCCTTGGTATAACGCTCATCCTGACTTTAAAGATGAAGAGATAGATCTCAGCTGTGAAACAGCAGTCGTCATTGGAGCCGGCAATGTGGCTATGGATGTAGCGCGAATGTTGGCACTTGATCCTAGCGAATTAGATCCAACGGATACTGCAGATCACGCCATCGCTGCTTTTAAGAAGAGCGCTATTCGCACGGTGATTATCAGTGCGCGCCGCGGTCCAGAAAACGCAGCATTCACGTCACCCGAACTCCGCGAATTACCAAAACTCGAGCACACCAATGTCATTATTAATAAAGCTGATATCGAAGCTGCAATCGAACGTGCAGGAGAAAATCCTGAGAAGGATGTAAGAAGCAATCTGGATGCGATGACGCTCATTGCCGAGCAAGAACCAACCAACCATGAGCGCACCATGAAATTTCAATTCCTTGCCACACCCAAAGAGATCAAGGGAACAGATCGCGTCGAAGAAGTTGTATTCCAAAGAACTGGAACAGATGAAACATTCAGTATCAAGTGCGGGCTAGTCATTACCGCTATCGGCTATGAAGCCGCCTCACTAGAGGGCATTCCGTACGAAAAGGGCAAAGTTGTAAATT
>JBEEIL010000040.1:0-3967 GCA_041169865.1 Actinomycetota bacterium
CTGGCGAGACTTTTGATGAGCTAGCCTCTCAAAGCCAGCAACATGGAAAAGAAATGTTTGGCGCAAATGATGGTCCCCACATGGAAGCCATGAGCAAAATGATGGAACTCATGAAGTCAGGCGAAATGGATGCATGGATGGCTGCACGCAAGGCTGAATTCGAAGCACTGTAAAGCATTGCAATTCTTTGTGGGCAAGTGCGTTGGCAAACATTAAGAATAAACGTGAATCCACAGTGTCCGGCTGAAATCTCAACTCTTCTCTTATTTCAAAGTTGGGCGGATATTATTTGAATATGAGACACATCCTAAGTAGGAAGCCCGTGGTTTTGTGCGCAGTGGTTATGTCTTTTGCTTGGAATATCTTTCTTTTGGTCGGCGTCATTCTGAATATTAGTTATGTTCATACCCGAGCCGCTGGTGGGCAGTTCACAGACTTTCCTGCAGCAATAAGGGTCGCCTACCTCCTTCAGTTAGCACTTGTCATATTTCAAGCATGGATATTCAAGCGAATTTTCCAGGCTGAACAAATCAGATTCAATTGGCTACCAAAACTCTTCGTGGTAGTTGGAATTATTGGAATCTTGCTAAACGCTGCATCTCGTAGTTCAAGTGAGCGTTGGAATGTAATTCCCGCTGCAGTAATTACTTGGGCTTTCTGGTTCTACGGAGTCAAGAAGAAAAAATCTGTCCTATAGGGTGACTCTTCTTTATTTTTATGGTTCTTGGACTCAATTTGCGCTTACTTTGCCCAAAAATGTTTGTACGAGTTGTTACATAATCTGTCGCAGATTTAGATGTTTCTATGGGGAATCCATGGGCAAATATGGGCAGTTTTTTTTGGCAGTTAAAGGTGAAAAATTGAACTTAGTTATAGAATCCTCTCATGAGAAACTTTTGGTTATTTGCTACGATTATTGGAACTTTACTTCCGTATTACTTTTTCTACAATCAAATCGTTTCCTCCGATTTTGAGTGGGGAAATCTTCTGAACCTTATTTTTCCAACATATGCAGCAACTGGCTTTGTTGTAGATCTACTCATCACATCATTTATATTCTGGATATACATATCTAAGAAGGTTAATAAAAGCCTATTTATTCAAATCGTGGCGTTAAATCTAGCTATTGGTCTATCAGCAGCCCTTCCCTACTATTTGTTCAAAACTACCAAAAAAGCAATTTAAGCCTCTAACTAGTCGGCTTATAGGGCGACTCTTCTTCAAATCAGGTGGGCGCAGGTTAAAACTGCGTTCACCTTTCTGCATTTTCCTTGTACAAGTTCTTACATAACCTGTCGCAGATTGAGAGATTTTTATGGGCACATATGGGCAGTCTTATGGGCAGGTTTTTACGACAAACAATTAAAAAATTTGTTTGCAGCCAACTATTTATTCAAGCTGATAGCGCGATTCTTCCCAATTTTTAGAGTGCGCCAAAAGCTTTTTTTGCCTCCGAAAGATATCGAAAGATGACCTGTCGCTCTTTGGCATTTAAAGTTTTGTCAATCTCGCTCAGGGTGTTTAGCACAGGCATTAATTTTTGGACTACTGTGCCAATTCCTGACTCAGATGGGTAGATTACGACCTTTCGAGCATCCATCGCATGTGGCTCACGTTGTGCGTGACCCCTTTTCACCAAGCGATCCACTAATTGGGTTGCTGCGGCAGAGGTCACGCCGAGATTATTGGCTAACTCAGTCACTGTGAGCGGGTGATTCATGATGTGCTGCATCGCATCTAGATCCAATTGACCCATCTCCATTTTTTTGGAAAGACGAGCTGAGGCCGATTGAACAGCGGCTAATAGCTCCTGCAATGCGTCGGAGAGTTCGTCCGGTTCAGGCTCAAAGGCTGTGAGTGCTCTTGATTTGACAGTCTTTTTCATATTGTTTAGTATCTTACTAAGTTTCTTAACGAAAGGCAAACATGAGCGGGTTTTCGAGATTTATTGTCGGGCGTAAAAAATCGCCATTGATTGCGGTCTTTTCCATTCTGATGTCTGGAGCTCTCTTAGGGGTCTCCGGGTACGAGTCAAGTACGGCCACTGGCTCTACGGACCAACTTCCGGACAATAAGCAATCAACTCGCGCTGTCGAGATTCAACAGAGCTTTCCTGGCGACGCCTTAAATCCTGCGGTTATTCTGTTTGAAAAGGTTGATCAGACCAACCTCACGGAAAATGACATTAAATCTATTTCGCTCGCGACTTCAAAGTTGGCTTCAATCGCCGATGGCGAAATAGCCCCAGCACCTCAGGTAGCCCAGAGTAGAAAGTCGGCAATATATATTCTTCCGCTCCAAGCAACCGCAAATGCAGATGCAGTAGCTGACACGCTGGATGATGCGAGGACGATCCTAAGCCAAGCACTGCCTGCTGAGATTATTGTTAGTTTCACCGGGGGCGCAGGATTCCAGGCTGATGTTTCTCGCGTCTTTGATGGTGCAAATGTAAAGTTACTTGGCACGACGGCAGCGGTTGTCGCAATACTTCTTTTGTTCACATACCGAAGCCCTTGGTTATGGATTATTCCATTGGTCGTTGTTGGTCTAGCGGATCGATTAGCTGTCGCTGGTGCTATTGAAGCATCCAAAGTCCTAGGAATACCCGTTGATGATGCAGGGACTGGAATTCTTAGTGTTCTGGTTTTCGGCGCTGGAACTAATTACGCCCTTCTCCTGGTCTCAAGATACAAAGACGAACTCAGATTAGAAGAGAATCGATACGTCGCAATGTCTAGAGCTTGGCGTGGTGTTTCTGAGTCACTCATTAGCGCGGCTTCGACCGTCATGCTTGGCTTAGGTTCTCTATTGCTCTCAATCGTCCCAACTACCCGGGGTCTTGGTTTGGCAGGAATTGTTGGAATAGCGACAGCATTATTTTTTGCACTCTTTGTTCTCCCAGCAACTCTTGTAAGTTTTGGAAGAAGTATCTTCTGGCCCCTCGTTCCAAGGGTTGGAGATAAGTTGTCAGGGCAAAGAGAAGGAATTTGGTATCGCATTAGTGCCATAGTGATTCAGAAACCCATGAAAGTTTTAAGTTTCGGATTAATCGCACTATTTCTTGGCTCAATAGGAGTCACGCAGATCGAAACTGGGCTGTCCCAGAATGAACGCTTCCTGAACAAGCCTGAATCCGTAGCTGCGCAAGAGCGTGTGGCAGAGCAGTTCTCTGCTGGATTTACCGACCCAATTGAAATTCTAACTCCTGTTGAAAATCGTAATGAGGTCTTCTCTCAAGTGCGCTCGTTAAATGGAGTCACGACTGTAATTGACGGCAAGAGCAATGGGGAATTTATACAGCTAGATGTGATTTCAGATCTCAAACCCGGTAGCGCTGAGTCTTATGATTTAGTGGAGAAGGTCCGTGATCAATTAGCCAATTTTGATCAAACATATGTTGGTGGCAATCTCGCTCGAGAGATGGATGTTCTGGATGCAGCAAAGCGTGACCAGATTCTGATTGCGCCAATAATTCTTTTACTCGTTACATTGGTGCTAATTCTGCTATTGAGGGCACTCGTTGCTCCAGTACTTCTTGTGATATCTGTGCTTGCTACTTATCTGGCGAGTATGGGACTTGCATGGTGGGTATTCAAGACAGTCTTCAACTTCCCAGCACTCGATTCGGGAGTACCTCTACTTGCATTCCTATTCTTAGTTGCACTCGGTGTTGATTACAACATTTTCTTAATTGCACGCGCAAAGGAAGAAGCCGCTAATCACAGTCTTTCCGATGCAATCACGAGAGCTCTCTCCTCGACAGGTGGCGTAATCACTAGCGCCGGAGTGCTGTTGGCAGCGGTTTTCTCTGTATTGGGCGTTTTACCGCTCATCACACTGACGCAAATTGGAATTATCGTTGGAATCGGTGTACTACTCGATACATTGTTAGTTCGTACCATTATTGTTCCAGCGCTGGCCGTGAAGACTGGAAATCTCTTCTGGTGGCCTAGTCGACGAGATCGGG
>JBEEIL010000041.1:0-3942 GCA_041169865.1 Actinomycetota bacterium
ACTCCACGATCGAGCGTTGCTGAGAAGAGAAGACGCTGTCCATTAAGTTCTGCTTGATCAAGAATTTCTTTGACAACAGGAAGAAAGCCCATATCTGCCATCTGATCGGCTTCATCAAGAACTGTAATTTGAAGTTGGTCTAATTGAACTTCATTCTTATTAAGTAAATCAATCAAACGTCCGGGGGTAGCTACCAAGATTGCAGTTGCTTTGCGCATTGCAGTTATCTGCTTTGCATATGGCATTCCGCCAGCGATTACTACAGATTCATGGCCGACTGCACGTGCGAGTGGTCGCAATACTTCATCAATCTGCTGTGCTAATTCACGAGTGGGGGTCAAAATAAGCGCTAGAGGCTTATGAGGACGCGCAACTTTATTGGAGATATTGGTCAGCAAAGCCAAGCTAAATGCCAGAGTCTTTCCTGATCCAGTCTGTCCGCGTCCCAAAATATCGTGGCCAGCAAGAGCATCAGGGAGTGTTGCAATTTGGATTGGGAAAGGATGGTTGATTCCTTGCGCGCTAAGCGCGTTAGCGAGCGCAGGTGCGATTCCTAAATCGCGGAAAGTGGTTGTGACTTCTGTAAGTGGAGTTGCTTCGACGAGATTCGCATCTGCCAAGTTAACCGAGATGTAATTATCATCAGCGCCAAAATCAGTTGCAACATTAGTACGAGTCTTTGTAAAAGATTCGCGACGATCACGAACAGGCGCGGTGCGAGCAGAATCTGCACGACGCGGAGCCGATGAACGAGGAGATGAAGTTCGTGGCGCGCTTGGGTTAAATTTTTCGCGCTTCTGCGGAACAAAATTTGGACGTCCATCTTCGGTGCGCGCAATCTTTGCCTTGACCGCTTCTCGTCTTGTTGTGGGACGAGTATCGCTCTGTGCGCTTCGTTCTGGACGGAATGGACGGTCTGCTTTAAATGGACGCTCTGCCCGTTCTGCACGATCAGCGACAAACTTAGCTGCGCGCGAAGGCGCCTTTCGTGGTGGCTTTGCAAAGGTTCTCTCTTCACGACTCTGACGAGGATTTCCTTTAGGTGCGCCTTCAACGTTCTTTGACTTTGATGCAGTGCGCTCTTGAAAGCGTTTCGCACGCAATTTGGAGCGATCTGCCAAACGAACTTCTTTTTTGCTGACAGTTTCGCGATCGGAATATCTCTTCGTCGCAGGGGCTGCTTTCTTTGCAGGGGCTGCGCTCTTTGAGAAAGAGGACTTCTTCGCAGGGGCTGCCTTCTTCGCCGCCTTCTGAGCTGCGGTGTGGCGAGGCTTTCCTTTAGCTGCTCGTCGGGCTTTTCCGGGAGCAGCGGTACGTGTTTGTAGAGACATGAAAAATGACACCAATCGAGACGACAAGCGCGTCTCGGTTAGGAGGCCGAACTAGTTCAAAACTAGCGCCACCAGGGTCTAGATAAGACTCGCATGTAAGTGGCCATATGGCTCACTTTGGGGGAAGTACATCGATACGGATGCATCGATGGGTCAATCATACAGGGTTCAAAGTGCCCTGATTACCAGATGCAATTCACATGAAATTCAATGGTTCAACCGCCAAGTTACGCTCAAATATCAAAAACGTCTCGGTACCATAGCCATGTATCTAATGGAGGTTTTTCATGCTTCGCAAAGTATCGGTCACTTTACTTTCATCCCTATTAATTCTCACTGGAGTAAACGCTCCAGTCGCAGATGCTGCAACCAAAATCAGCAATGGAGTGGCTTGCTCGAAAGCTAATTCTGTAAGAACTGTCTCTGGTTACAAGTATCGCTGCGCAAAGAATCCATTAGTTAAAAATTCTAAACTCACTTGGCTCTCTTTTGAATGTCTAGCCGCGACTACGCAATTTCAGGCTGCAGTAAAAGCACAGAAGGAATTAGCGACAAGTGCAGAACAAACTGCAGCTCTTGATGCTGAATATGCTGCAGCAACAACTGCGCTTGCTAACACAACAGCGGCGCTTGATAAAGCTCGGGCACAAGTAACTCAATTCCAAGCACAGATGAATGCAGCAGCGAATGCGACTGAAAAGCAACAGCTAGCAACTGCAGTCTCTAAATTAGCAAATGCAGTTTTGGTTCTGAGCGGATCTCGTTCAAAGTTATCTGCACAAGTCAAGGATCTTGAAGCTAAGAAGGCTCTTTTACAAGCTGCTCCAGAACAGTTGAAGTCGAATGCCACAGATGCTCGCGCATCTGCAAACTTGCTCTGCGCACGAGGGCTATAACCTTCACGCCGCTTACACTCTGAAGTAAGGCTTCCCCTATTTATAGGTGGGAGCCTTACTTATTTAATTCGTAAGATGTACCGAGCGCTGAAATGGCTTCCTACGGTTCTGTTAGCCATTCACATATCGGCGAAAATATATTCGTCTCAACAATCATTTCTCGTTGACCTAGTGATCTATAACTTAGTGTGGCTGTTGGCAGTTGTTGCTATTGCTCAGGGCCCATTGATTAATGATCCGATTGCGTTGGCCTGTGCCAGTTTGGCAATCTCATTCTGGGGCATCGGATCTGTAGTAAATAGCTATGGAAACTTCTATAGCGTGAGTTCGGAAACAGAACTACTGGCTCAAATTTGTTACACGCTTTTTTATCCATTCATCTTGTTGGCTCTCCCCCGTATCGTTAAACGCGGCAGGAAACTCAATCCCATTGAGCTCTTAGATGCGTCAATTTTCGGTTTAGGAATCTCCTCAATTTCTACAGCTCTGGTTATCCCTTGGGTTTTTCCCAATTCAATATCTAGTGCTACAGATCAATTCTTCTCATTGATGTTTCCTATTGGTGACTTACTCTTACTGACAATTTCGGCAGTTGCGCTCATTACCCATCGACTACACGCGCGAGCTCTCCATCTCTTTCTTGGTCTATCTATATTCGGTTTTTCAGATTTATTCTTTCTCTGGCTCGCTATTGGTGATGTGTACAAATTTGGTCAACTCACTGACGATGGCTGGTTGCTTGGAATCATTCTGATTCAACTTGCTTTCTGGTCTCCACCTGCTCGAGATGGACGTGAGATCACAATCCATCCAGTCTTCATTACTATCTCAGTCTTTATTAGCCCAACTCTTTTGGCGTTATCTGCCGTTCGCCCCGGAATATTTCCCATCATGAGCGTTGCTCCTACAATCGCCACTCTCTTCTTGGCCTTTATTCGCATGACGATTGTGATTAGGCAAGCGCGCAATCTGGGAGAAGAAAAAGTGTTGGCTCGAACCGATGAACTTACCGGGCTTCCCAACCGAAGAAGACTGGTTGCTGAATTAGATACTTTCTCCAAGACTGAAGGGGCGCTGCTCTTACTTGATCTCAACCAATTTAAACCTGTCAATGATCAATACGGCCACGAATTTGGGAATCAACTCTTGCAACAAGTGGCACAACGATTCAGCAGATCTTTGCCAACAGGAGCTGTTCTTGCTCGATTAGGCGGCGATGAATTTGGAGTCCTGATTAATGGAAGCTACGAAGAAACCTTAGAGGTAGCGTATGCGCTGGAAGCAACGCTCAGTTATCCATTTACTATTGAAGGAAACAGCATCAAGATTGGTGTGAGTATTGGCCACTTTCAAAATGACGGTTCACATAACGCGCTAGAGCGAGCAGATGCTGCAATGTATGAAGCAAAGCGAACTGGTGTGGGCGTTGTTCGGGCTCAACCTGTCTTATGAAGCTTTAACTTGATTCCAACAAATGAACCGAGAAAGACAAAGATAAAGAAGACCCATCCAGATACGGCAAAAGCTTGAGTTCCTGATAGCAAAACTCCGATGGTGCACCCGAGTGATGTCATAGAACCCCATCCCAACAAGACTCCACCTAAGAGCGCAGTACCTGAATTTGTAAAGGTGAGCTTGGATGGCTTGAAACGACCTCCTGCAAATGCGGCCGCAAAAGATGCTCCGATAATCCCGATTACTAACCATCCGTTGTT
>JBEEIL010000042.1:0-7837 GCA_041169865.1 Actinomycetota bacterium
AGCTTATTTACTTCACGAGTAAGAATGAGTTTCATGGTTCATATCTCCTTATCGTGCCGATGATGTGTAAGGCAGAAGAGCAACTTCGCGGCTGTTCTTAACAGCTGTTGCTACTGCGCGCTGATGTTGTGTGCATGCACCTGTTACTCGGCGAGCGCGAATCTTGCCGCGATCTGAGATGTACTTACGAAGGGTCGCAATATCTTTGTAATCGATATAGGTAACCTTGTCGCGACAGAAGCTGCATGGCTTCTTCTTGAATTTCTTATTGAGGGCAGCAGCTTTTGCGCCCTTGTTCTTTGGCTCGCGTAGAGCCTTGTTATTTCTTGCTCCCATTATGGTGCTCCTTTTCGGGTGCCCTTCTTATCTCTAAGAAGGAATGGTGGTTAGTTATTAATTAACAAATTACTTCTTAAAAGGGTGGTTCGTCGGTTGTAGATGTTCCCCATCCACCACCGGCTGGTGAAGTTGAAGCAGCTGCCCATGGATCATCGTTGAAGGTATCGGCAGCTGGCGCTGCTGCTCCAGATCCGCCAGCACGCTGTGTGCGTGTGACTTTAGCTGTTGCATTGCGAAGTGATGGACCTACTTCGTCAACTTCTACTTCAAAGACTGTGCGCTTTTCACCTTCTTTTGTCTCGTACGAACGCTGCTTAAGTCGTCCAGAGAGAATGACGCGCATTCCCTTTGTAAGTGACTCTGCAACATTCTCTGCAGCTTGACGCCAGATTTGGCATTGAAGGAAGAGGCTCTCGCCATCTTTCCATTCATTTGTAGCCTTATCTAAATAACGAGGTGTTGAGGCAACACGAAATTTTGCTACCGCCGCACCGCTTGGTGTGAAACGTAGCTCTGGATCGTCAACGAGGTTGCCGATCAATGTGATTGTTGTATCTCCTGCTGCCATTTTTATTCCTCTTATTCTTCTCTGGGGTTCTCTACTGGTTGAGTCCGTACTTATAAATTACTCGCCTTGTAAGACATCCTCTACGCAAAACGCAGGGGTTGTGCATTACATGAGACTTACTCGGGGCGAATAACCTTTGTGCGCAGAACAGATTCGTTCAGGTTGAGCTGACGATCTAACTCTTTGATTGCCGCTGGCTCGCAGTGCATATCAACGACTGCATAAATGCCTTCTGGCTTCTTATTGATTTCAAAAGACATACGGCGCTTGCCCCAAACATCGAGCTTGTCGACGCGGCCTCCGCTGTCCTTGATGATTTTGAGATATGTCTCAAGTGATGGTGTGACGGTACGTTCTTCGAGTTCTGGATCGAGAATGACCATTAGTTCATAGTGACGCATGCGTTAACCCGACCTCCTCTGGACTAAGACGGCCACGGCATTTCCGTGACAGGAGGGTTAATACTCTTCGCGGCCGGCCCAGATGAGCTGGTCGTGAAGGGGTTAAGGGTAACTCTCGCCCGTAGATAAGAGAAATTCGTGTGGAAATACGCGGGAGCTGCGGTGGCGGACGGCCAGTCGAATTACCAGGGCGATGGATGCTGCAATCCGCACCAAGGTGATGACCGAATACGCAAAGACAGGTAGCCCAAATTTGGCGCCAGTAACTGTAGCTAGGTGTTGCCAGATTGCTACGTGATAAACAACTTCAGCACCTTGCCAGAACCAGAAGATTGCAAGATCTCGTTTATCAATCAGAGCGATAACCGCAAGTGGTGCCAACCAAAGAACATATTGTGGTGAATAAACCTTACTTACTGCCATAACTGCAACCATGATGAAGAGTGCAACATGGGCAAGTTTTAATACTTCAACGGTTTGCAAGAAATAGATTGCAAACACACTGATTGCAATAAGCAGAAGCAATACTGAGAGATAGTTTTGATGAGTTAAATCAAGCCCTAAATTTGATAACGCATACCAGAGCGATCCCCAATCTGAACCACGATTGAGATTGAGTGAGTAAAAGCGCCACCAACCATCAAAGGTTGTCAAGGCAACAGGCAGATTTATCGCTGCAAAAGTAGCTACAACAATCGCCACATACTTTACAAACTTCGATAACTCTTCACGCCTAAAATAGATCAGTGCAATCGGTATGAGCAGAAAAATCGGAAGAAACTTTGTTGAGATTGCAATACCCAGTGCGAGCGCGCTCGCTAGCTCAGCTTTACGATCAAACCAGTAAATCGCTAGCAACATGGCAGCGATAGCCCATAAATCCCAATTGATATATAAAGATGCAACTGCTGCAGGTGCAAGTGGTAACAAGTAAGAAAACTCGGGTCTTATTCTGTAGACAATGAGTGCGATAAAGATAAAAAGTAGGGCTAGCAGTGCAACGTTTCCGTAGAAATAACTATTAATTCCGTCGGGAAATACTTTGGCGGTAGCCCACATAATCGCGCCCTGCACGACGGGATATTCCACCGACTGATCGCCGTTGTTATATGCCCAAACCCCTTTATCTAAACCTCTTTCACCGTACAGCGCGGGGATATCGGAATAACAAGCGTGCACATACTGTCCAGGCGTTTGCCAGTCACTTTGCGCACAGTAATTAAATTTTGCAAAGCTCAACAATGAAGCAAGAAGCGCCAGTGCAATAAGAACACGAGGCGTAACGCGCACGGAAGAAATTAATCCTTCTTAACTTGGCGGCCGCCGCTCGTCATAACTACTGGATCTAACCCACCGATATTTGATGGAGCAGGAAAGCTCATGACTGGCTCGTTGCGAAGCGCGCCCTTCATAAATGCAGTCCAGATACGTGCCGGGAAAGATCCACCTGTAACAGATGTCAGACCACCGATACCGTTAAGTGATTCAGATGCGCTATCGCGAAAGAGCGCCACTGTCGCAGATAGTTGTGGTGTGTAACCTGCAAACCAAGCTGATGCATTTGATTGCGAAGTTCCGGTTTTACCAGCAGCTGGGCGACCCAGGCCTAGCGCTGCAGAACCTGTTCCACCATTAACCACGCTCTTAAGAGCGTGTGTTAGATCAGCCATAACTTCTTTGCTAAATACTTCTTGAGTCTCTGGTTTGCCTTGATAGAGCAGATCCTTATTTGGGCCAGTTACTTGGGCGACCATGTAAGGCTTTGAATAGATTCCTTGCGCAGCAAAAGTTGCATACGAATTCGCAACATCAATAACGCGCGGGCTAGCCACACCCAGAGTTACTGAAGGAGTTGCAATCATCGCTACCGTTTCAGGAATTCCAGCGCGACGCGCAGCATCTACTACTCGATCAAGACCTGCTTTAATCCCCAGTGGAACATAGACAGTGTTAATGGAATGTTGAGTAGCGCTTAATAAATCTACTTGGCCCCAACCTTCATTTCCGTAATTAGAAACTTCGTATGGCTTTCCCAAATCATCGAATACTTGTGGTGAATCACCATTCCACATTGATGTCAGTGGAATTCCTGACTCTAGCCCTGCGATGAGAGCAAAGGGTTTAAAAGTAGAGCCAGCTAGCGCAATTGATTGCGTTGCATCATTAAGTTGGCGCACCACATAATCTCGGCCACCGTACATTGCAATAACTTCACCGGTTCCGGGGCGTATTGCTACTAGAGCGGTGTGGAGATTTGCTGGTGCAGGTGACGGGGTTAAGCGGTTGACTGCATCAACTGCTGAAGTCTGTGCGCGTTGATCAAGAGTCGTCTTGATGACATAGCCACCAACAAGCAATTGTTCTTGCGTAAATCCGAGTTTGCTCAGCTCTTTCTGCACCGAATCAATGATGTAGCCCTTAGGACCGCTCAGTTGTCCCGAAGTTGTTCGCGGCGCAATGAGTGGCATCTTTGCAGATTGAGCTTCAGCTTCTGTTATCCACTTCTTCTCAAGCATTCCATCGATGACATATTTAAAGCGCGCTTCTAGTCGAGCTTTGTTCCGCTCTTTCTGCGCTTTATCGCCAAAGTATGGGTCGTATAGCCCAGGCGAGCGCAAAATACTTGCCACTACAGCTGACTGTGAAAGCGTTAACTGGTTTGCATTGCGATTGAAATATTGCTGGGCAGCTGTCTGAACGCCATAAGCGCCGCGACCAAAGTAAATGGTGTTGAGGTAGTTCTCTAAAATCTGATCTTTAGTCATGGCATTCTCTAATTTAAGAGAAATAACTAACTCTTTTATCTTACGTTGGATGGTTCGGCTCGGTGTTAAGAATGCAGTCTTTGCATACTGCTGCGTGATTGTTGAACCACCTGCGCTATTGAGATCTCCGGATCGAATGTTGTTGAGAAGTGCGCGGGCGATACCGGTTGCACTAAATGCACGGTTGGAATAAAAATCGCGATCTTCTGCTGCCATCACCGCATTGCGAAGTTTTAATGGAATTTTTGCAAGCGGAAGAATCTGACGGTTCTGAGTCCCGATGCGGCCAATCTCGGCTCCATTGGAATATTGAATAATCGTAGATTGGCTATTTACATAAGCATTTGGATCTGGGATTGAGACGGTAAACCAGGCAAAGGCAAAGAGAGTTGCACCAGCCACAAAGCTGAATCCGGCGATAAAGACACCAGCGCGGATCAGAAGGGTTTTTACCATGCTGGCAAGGCTACTAGGCAATTACCGCAACGATGAAGAGGCAAAGTCTTCATCCTCAAGTGTTCGTTGTCTCCTTGGGGCCTTACGCTCACGACCATCACCTAATAAATAGGTGGAACAGAGGTGATTCCATGAACATTCTCTGCATACTTCAACAACATAGACAGAAAACTCACCGAATTCTCGTTCCATATCCAACAACTCATCGCCGTTCTTAATTCGGCCCGAGTATTGGCCAAGTTGATCACCAAAGGTATAGCGCAGCTCTACCAATGAATCTTTTTTGCAGACCGGACATTTTCTATCTGCTTTTTCGCCATGATACTTAGCAGCGCGCATGAGATAAGGATCTGCATCGCAAGCATCAACTACGCCACGAAAGAGCGCGAGCAGGGTTGCGCGCTTATCGAGTGAATAGTCGATGAATCCTCGCTTGGTTTTCATAGCAAGAGAAGAATAATCTGAATTCATTAACTACGCTTCTCGTGTGACCACCCCCATGAACTTATGGCAATTAGTAAGGGATAAGAAGCTCTTTCGCTTGCTACGTGTTCGCTGGTCCGGTCAATTTACCGATGGGCTCTTTCAGAGCGCCTTAGCCTCATTTATTCTCTTTTCTCCGGAACGCCAAGCAAGTGCAACAAGCGCTGCTGTTGCATTTGCAGTTGTGTTGCTTCCTTATTCAGTGATTGGGCCATTTGTTGGAACTTTATTAGATCGCTTCTCAAGACAGCGCGCAATTCTCTTTTCAAATCTCACTCGCTCCGCAACTCTGCTGGTGATCGCATTTTTGATCTACAACGATTACAACGGCGTTGTTATTACAGCATTTGTCCTAATTGCTTTTGGTGTGAATCGACTTATCCTGGCAGGGCTCTCAGCTGGAATTCCACTGATGACTACACCGAACAATTTGATATCAGCAAATGCCCTTGCGGTAACTGGCGGGTCTGTATGGGTTGTCCTTGGTGGTGGTTTGGGGTTGGGTATTCGCAAGATTCTCGATGCAACTGCTTCTGCAGATCACTCAGATGCCACTCTTATTGTGGCTGCTTCCGGCGGTTATCTCATCGCTGCTCTTCTGACCTCGCTGCTCCAAAAATCTGAGATAGGTCCAAGGCCCCACGAAATTGTGAAGGGCAGCTTCACTCAAGGTTTGAAAGAGATGCAAGAAGGTTTCCAATTTCTTAAAGATCATGGTGATGCAGCTCGCGGAATCGTTGCGGTAGCCATTCATCGCGGAGGATTAACTGCGCTGACTTTGACGGCGTTATTGCTTGAAAGAAATACCTTCAATGATCCTGCAGATAGCGAAGCTGGACTTGCCGGGTTAAGTTTTACCTTAAGTATTGCTGCTGTTGGATTTGTTATTGGCGCACTCATTGCTCCTCGCGGAGTTGCAAAGGTGGGACGCCATCGTTGGATGCGGCTTTCAATTGCTGCTGCAAGTGCAAGCGCGCTACTTCTTGTTATTGATCGTAACCCTGTTCTACTCGCAGCAACTGCCTTCTTTACAGCTCTCTGTGGTCAGAGCGTGAAGGTAACTAATGATGCATTGGTGCAGTCAAAGATTGATGACTATTTCCGTGGTCGAGTATTTGCTGTGTATGACGTTGTAGTCAACGGAGCAATTGTTCTTTCATCACTCTTTGCCGCCGCGATTCTTCCGCTCTCAGGAGATTCTTGGTTGTTGCCTCTCTTAGTTTCACTTGCATGGGCTTTAGTTGCAATAATTTTATTGCGCCCTAAGAAATTCTTTCTTAAGGGTGGCGTCTAGCTTTCCACCATTGCAATAACTCTTCAGTTGCACGTTCTTCACCTAGTGGACCATGTTCCATTCGTAGCTCCATAAGAAAATCAAGCGCTTTTCCAACATCGGCCGAAGGCGAAATTCCCAGCAAAGCCATCACTTGCGCTCCGTCGAGATCTGGTCGAATCTTTGATAGCTCTTCTTCTTCTGCCAGCCTTGCAATTCGCTCTTCTAGCTCGTCATAAGTGCGCGCTAATCTCTCTGCCTTCTTGGCGTTGCGAGTTGTGCAATCTGCGCGCGTAAGAACATGCAAATGTGTCAGTAAATCACCTGCATCACGCACATATCTACGCACGGCAGAATCAGTCCATTCACCGTCGCCATAACCATGAAAACGAAGGTGGAGCGCAACCAAAGTTTCTACTGCATCAATGGTTTCGTTATCAAAGCGCAGCGCTTTGAGTCTAGCTTTGGCTAGTCGCGCACCCACAACTTCATGGTGATGGAATGAAACTCCGCCTCCAGCAATCAAATTACGAGTCTTAGGCTTACCAATGTCGTGCAGCAGTGCAGCTAAACGAATTACTAAATTAGGTCCACCTAACCGCGCCTCTTGTGCAATCGCTTGTTCAAGAACTGTAATTGAGTGTTCATAGACATCTTTATGGTGGTGATGCTCATCAATTTCTAAGCGAAGCTTTGGAATCTCAGGCAAAACCATTTCCGCTAAACCACAATCGACTAGCGCTGTGATTCCAATACGAGGGTTATCTGACATCAATAGCTTTACAAATTCATCGCGGATTCGCTCTGCTGAAATTATTGAGATTCGACTCGCCATGGTTGACATGGCGGTAAAGACTTCGGGGGCTATCTCAAATTTAAGTTGGCTAGCAAAACGTGCAGCCCTCATCATTCGCAGCGGATCATCGCTAAAAGATTGTGCAGCACTTACTGGGGTACGTAAAACTTTCTTTACAAGATCATCTAATCCGCCATACGGATCGATAAATTCTGGTTCTTTTCCGGTTAACTCAAGGGCCATCGAGTTAACTGTGAAATCGCGGCGCGACAAATCGCCTTCGATTGTTTCTCCAAATTCCACATCGGGTTTACGTGAATCTTCTTCGTATTTTTCGCTTCGATATGTAGTTACTTCGACAGTTGTATCTCCACGTTTACCAGCAACTGTTCCGAAGAGAATTCCGGTATCCCATGTGTTATCTGCCCAGCTCTTTAAAATTTTCTTTGTTTGGTGCGGGTGAGCATCTGTTGTGAAATCGAGATCATTGCCCAACCGTCCTAAAATCGCATCGCGGACCGGTCCACCAACAAGGGCTAATTGAAAACCTTCAGCCTTAAATGCTGCAGCCAATGAACTGGCTAGTGGGGCGCGTTCGATGAGTGAGCGAATAGCCAGCTCGGCCCCCAAATTAACCTTCTCAGCGCTCACAATAGATAAGCGTAGTCGCGTAGGCTTAGCGCTATGACCCCGGCACCTAGTGCGGGCAGCGAAGGTACGAAGAAGAAACGTAGGCGCAAGCGCCCATCGAACCGC
>JBEEIL010000043.1:0-3656 GCA_041169865.1 Actinomycetota bacterium
TTTAAGCCTGGTTCTGAAATTGCTCTTGCTATGGACGTCGCGGCTACAGAATTTCATGAAAACGGCAAATATAAGTTTGAAGGATCACTACGCACTTCCGATGAAATGATTGCGTACTACGCAGAGCTTGTAAATGCCTACCCAATCGTCTCCATCGAAGATCCACTTAATGAAGAAGATTGGGCTGGTTGGAAGTCAATGACTTCTTCTCTTGGCTCAAAGATTCAGATCGTGGGCGATGATCTATTCGTTACCAACCCTGTGCGCCTGGCCAAGGGAATTGAGACTGAAACTGCAAATGCTCTCTTGGTGAAGGTAAATCAGATTGGAACTTTGACTGAAACCCTCGATGCTGTTGATTTGGCGCACCGTGCTAATTACCGCAGCATGATGTCGCACCGTTCTGGTGAAACAGAAGACACCACAATTGCTGATCTTGCAGTTGCAACTAACTGTGGTCAGATCAAGACTGGCGCACCTTCTCGTACAGAGCGCGTTGCTAAATACAACCAACTACTTCGTATTGAAGAAGAACTATCTGATGGCGCTGTGTACGCAGGCCGTCAGGCTTTCCCTCGCTTTAAGGGATAACTCACCATGGCTCGCAGATCCCCTAGTCGCAAGAGAGGTAAGAGTTACCGTTCACGTAATCTCAACTTCAATCGCAACCAGGGATCTGGCAGAGCATTCGCAGTCGCTGCAATCTTCTTTATGTTGGCGCTCTTTCTAGCGCCACCAATTAAGAGTTATTTTGTACAGCGTGCTCAAATCAGCGCACTCGAGTCCCAGCTATCAAGTGATCGCGCTGCGCTAGAAGCTGCACGGAAAGAGCTTTTGCTTTGGCAAGATCCCGATTACGTAAAATCTCAAGCACGCGAGCGGCTTCACTTCGTAATGCCTGGAGAACGCCAATACATAGTCACCGGCGAAGATGGCAGCAGCTCTGATGGTCCTGTTGAAAATGATGTTGTATCAAATCTTCCTGAAGGCCAACCTTGGTACACCCGCATGATTGCCTCGATCACCGAAGCAGGTAAGCAGTGAGTCTCGACAATTCTATTGAAACGAATCGCCACGCAACTGAAGAAGATCTAGCGACAATTGAAAATCAGTTAGGTCGAACACCACGTGATGTACATGCGATTTCTTATCGTTGTCCTTGCGGAAAACCTGCAGTTGTGGAGACGCCACCTCGACTTTCCAATGGTGAACCATTCCCAACTTTTTACTATGCAACTTGTCCGCGGCTCACGGCTGCAATTTCTACTCTCGAGACAACGGGAATGATGGAAACTATGTCGAAGCGGCTAGAGACCGATGCTGAGCTAGCGGGTGCCTATGCGGCTGCCCACGATGATTACATCGCTGCACGTTCTGCGCTCAAGATAGATGTACCTGAAATTGAAAATATCTCTGCGGGAGGAATGCCAAATCGCGTGAAGTGTCTTCATTCACTCATCGCACATTCACTCTCGGCCGGACCAGGAGTTAACCCTCTAGGAGATGAGGCGCTAGCTGAACTACCTAACTGGTGGAAGCACATGCCATGCGAGTAGCAGCCATTGACTGCGGTACTAATTCAATTCGTTTGCTCATTGTCGATGTTGATGGCACAAACTTTCGAGAAATTGTCCGTGACATGGAAATCGTGCGACTCGGTCAAGGTGTAGATAAGACAGGGCAATTTCATCCTGATGCCATTGCACGGACGCTTGCTGCGGTTGATAAATTTGCTCAGCAGATTGCTGCTAAAGGCGTTGAAAAGATTCGTTTCTGCGCAACGAGCGCAACCCGCGATGCTACAAATCGCGATCTCTTTATCAACGGCGTCAAAGAGCGACTCGGTATTGAACCTGAAGTCATTCCTGGTGAAGTTGAAGCTGCGCTTTCCTTTCAGGGAGCAACCAAAGATTTTGATAAGAGCGAGGGACCATTTCTAGTCATTGATATTGGCGGCGGCTCAACCGAGTTCGTCTTCGGTACTACTTCCGTTGAATTCGCCAAGAGTATGAATATCGGATGTGTGCGAATGTCAGAACGGCATTTCACAGGAGGAGATCCTGATCCTGGGCAGATTGCAGCAGCTATTGAAGATATCGATGAAGCAATTGCTCAAGCAGCCAAAGTTGTCCCAATAACTCAAGCGAAAACTCTTATCGCCGTTGCAGGTACTGCGACTACTGTTGCTGCAGCCGCGCTAGAACTACCCACATACGATCGATATGCAATTCACCTTTCCCGAATCTCTGCCGAGAAAACGCACGCAATTTCCAAGATGTTCCTATCTACAAAGCGCGCAGATCGCGAAGCACTCGGATATATGCACCCCGGCCGCGTCGATGTGATTGGCGCAGGATCACTTGTTCTATCGCGCATCATGCTTGCTACCGGTGCTTCAGAATTTGTAGCTTCTGAATCCGACATTCTCGATGGAATGGCTTGGTCACTTGTATAAGTCGATCGAATTTCTCGATAAAGCGATTGTGAAATGTCGCCAATGCCCACGACTTGTTCAATGGCGTGAAGAAGTGGCAGTAACCAAGCGCAAATCTTATGAAAATGAAAAGTACTGGGGTAAACCCGTTCCTGGTTTTGGCTCCACAAAACCGAAGATGCTCATCGTTGGTTTAGCACCTGGTGCACATGGCGCCAATCGCACCGGACGCATCTTCACTGGTGATTCATCGGGAGATTGGCTCTACGGTTCACTCCATCGCATCGGAATTGCAAAGATTCCCACTTCTACTTCACGTGATGATGGTCAAGAGTTACGCGAAACTCGTATTTCTATGGCAGTTAGATGTGCGCCACCTGAAAATAAGCCGACGACGGAAGAACGTGATTCCTGCGCCCCTTACTTTGAAAATGAGTTGCAACTTATTTCACCAACTGTTCGATCATTTGTAGCGCTCGGAAATTTTGGATGGCAGGTTCTAATCAAAGCGCTCAAGGCACAGGGACATAAAGTTCCAGCAGGAAAATTTGGCCATGGAGCAATGATCAAATATTCACATAATGGAGCCAACTATTTGATTGTTGGTAGCTACCATCCAAGCCAGCAGAACACTTTTACAGGGAAACTCACCAAGCCAATGCTTGATGCAGTACTTAAGAAAGGCGCTAAGTTCGCGGGAATTCACTAACTTTTCACCTAGTAGTATTCGGCATCTATTGGCCCCCGTAGTCCAATGGCAGAGACAGAGGACTTAAAATCCTTCCAGTGTCGGTTCGAGTCCGACCGGGGGCACCAAAATTGAAAACAATTGAATACTTATTTCGCCCTCGTGGCTCAGTGGTAGAGCAGCTCATTCGTAACGAGCAGATCGTCGGTTCGATCCCGACCGAGGGCTCCACAGAATTTCTTGTCGGGACGACGGGATTCGAACCCATGGCCTTCAGACCCCCAGCCTGACGCGCTACCAAGCTGCGCTACGCCCCGGTAAGCAGATAGTAATAAAACTTTCTCCACCCCTCTACCGCGTAGGCCACAGGTATTTTTAAAGTCCTACGCTCGGGTAAATGTGGAAATTTTCTGCAGTTGCCGTACGTTATGTAGTGCACGGGGAGCCCCTCCTCGTACATATATAAGGAGAAATTAATGCGCAGTTCTAACCCAGTCCTTACAGGCCGCGGTTTCGCTCGTATCAACCCAGATG
>JBEEIL010000044.1:0-16222 GCA_041169865.1 Actinomycetota bacterium
TTTTACGCAGTTAAGCAAGCGCTTAATGATTTACGCGTAGAAACAACAACATTAAGGGGAATTGAATGAATAAGGCCCAGTTCATCGCTGCGTTGGCCCCACACTTCAACGGCAGCAAGAAAGAAGCAGCTCACGCTGTAGATATCGTCTTCGACACAATCACACGTAATATGTCAGCAGGCAACGACGTGATGATCAATGATTTCGGTAAGTTCAAGAAGGTAGATCGCAAGGCTCGCATGGGACGTAACCCATTTACTGGCGAAACCATCAAGATTAAGGCATCTAAGAAGGCTCGCTTCTTACCTGCAAAGGCGCTCAAGGAAGTAATCTCCGGAGATCGCAAGCTAGGTCCAGCTCCAAAGCCTGAGGTAAAGGCTGCTCCAAAGGCAGCTGCTAAGAAGGCAGCGAAGAAGGCTCCTGCGAAGAAGAAGGCAGCAGCTAAGAAGAAGCCAGCAAAGAAGGCTCCTGCAAAGCGTAAGCCAGCTGCTAAGAAGGCAGCAAAGAAGAAGAAGTAAAACTTCACTCTTTAAAAATCAGGGTCCGCAAAACGCGGGCCCTGATTTTTTATCGCTAGGATTCTAGATATGGCGCAGTTTAAGGTTTCTTATGCACCACCAAGCGGATATCCGCTTGGCACAAATCGCGCATTTAAACTCGGCGCTGGCCTATTGATTCCCATTTTCAACCTTGTAATGAAGCGCGACTGGAAAGGTGCTGAAAATATTCCAGCCACTGGCCCCGTAATCGTCGCCAGTAATCACATGTCTTACCTTGATGTTTTGGTATTTACCCACTTCCTTTATCGAAATGGTCGCGCGCCACGCTATTTAGGAAAATCGGGTGTCTTTAAGGTTCCAGTTATTGGGAAAATCTTATTAGCTGCAGGACAGATACCCGTTGAACGCGAGACTTCAGATGCCAAGAAGGCCGTTGACCATGCCAAAATTTTGTTGGAGAAGGGTCACATGCTCGGCGTTTATCCAGAAGGAACTCTGACGCGCGATCCTGAGATGTGGCCCATGATTGCCAAGACTGGCTGTGCACGGCTTGCGCTAGCAACTGATACGCCTGTAATTCCTGTTGCGCAATGGGGATCGCAACTGATTGTTCCCAACTACACCACAAAACTTAGCCTCTTTCCTCGCAAGACAATCACAATCCGCGCTGGGAAACCCGTCGATCTATCTCGCTGGAAAGGTAAGGCAGAAGATCCACAGGCGCTGATAGAGGCAACAGCTGAAATCATGCGCGCCATCACCGTATTGCTAGAGGAGATTCGTGGCGAGAAGCGGCCTGACGCTATCTTTGACCCTCACACATCAGAATTGCCACGAACTGGTAACTTCAAAAAGAAGAGGAAATGAACACAGTCACTGTCTTCGGTGCAGGCGCATGGGGTTCAACCATGGCACAGGTGCTTTCTGATGCAGGAAACGATGTGCTTCTTTGGGGGCGTAGCCCTGAAGTAATCGATGAAATAAATTCAGTTCATACTAATAATAAGTATCTTGGCAGCCACCTTCTACCTCAGAAAATTGCCGCAACCACAGACTTGCAACGAGCTTTTTCGCACTCAAAAATCTATGTATTAGCGATTCCGGCCCAACAGCTGCGCTCTACTTTAGAGGATTGGAAGCCGTATTTTGGAGTCGACTCAATCATTGTAAGCACCCTCAAGGGAATTGAAATAGCTTCACAAATGCGTATGACTGAGGTGATTGAAGATGTTCTCGGTCCACGCAAAATTTCAATAATTACCGGTCCTAATTTGGCTGATGAACTCGTATTGCGTCAACCGGCGGGAGCCGTTGCGGCTGCTACTACGCAAGAGTTAGCGGATCAAATTCGCGATTTATTCCGCACTCCGTACTATCGCGTGTACACATCTGTGGATGTGATGGGCTGCGAATTATCCGGGGCGATCAAGAGCGTAATTGCGTTAGCTGTTGGAATATCAATTGGTATGGGATTTGGCGAAAATACCCAGGCGATGTTGATTACTCGTGGTCTCAATGAAGTAGCACGTCTCTGTGCTGCTCACGGTTCGGATCCACTATCTGCAGCTGGTCTTGCTGGCATGGGAGACCTCGTTGCAAGTTGTGGCTCTCCGCTCTCGCGAAACCGTACCTTTGGCGAAGTACTTGGGCGCACTGGTTCAATGGCGGCGGCCCGTGAGCAAGTGGCTAAGACAGTTGAAGGCGTGGCTTCAGCAGGCGCAGTCGTTGAAATCGCACATCGGGTAGGAGTAGAAGTGCCTGTCATTGAAGCCGTTGCTGAGATTGTCAGTGAACAATTGACTCCTGCTGCTGCTTTGCAGAAGCTGATGGAAATAACTACGAAAGCTGAGAACTTCATTCGATGAAAAAACGCGTAGCAATTATCTGCGGCGGCCGCAGTAGTGAACACGAAATTTCCTGCATATCAGCTGGCAGCGTATTCGCCGCCATGGATCGCACGCGCTACGAACCTGTTCTCATCGGCATTACTAAGTCAGGTAAGTGGGTACTTGTTCCAGAAAGTCATTCCATGAAGATTGAGGGAAGGGTTCTACCAACAATTCCTGAGTCAGCTCCAACTGTGGTTGCGGATGTAGCTGGTTTTAGCGTGGGCGGCAAAGACCTCAATATAGACATTGCCTTTCCACTCTTACATGGTCCTTTTGGCGAAGACGGAACTATTCAGGGAATGCTGGAGATAACTGATATTCCATATGTTGGTTCAGGAGTTTTGGCTTCAGCGGTTGCTATGGATAAATCTTTTGCCAAATCAATCTTTGCTTCCCAGGCAATATCCACAGCGCCAGGAATAGTAGTTAAAAAGGCGGATTGGAAATCTGACCACGTTGCTATTGAGAAGAAAGTTTCAGAACTCGGCTATCCGGTCTTTGTTAAACCTGCGCGCGGTGGTTCATCTCGTGGAACATCAAAGGTCAAGGCAGTCGAGCAGCTCAGCGCTGCTATTGCCGAGGCGCTCTCATTTGATACAAAGGTACTTATTGAGCAAGCGATAGTCGGCTCTGAAATCGAATGTGCAGTTTTAGAGATAGATGGCGAACCACAGGCATCGATTGTCGGGAAAATTATCATTGATTCTAAGTTCGAATTTTATGACTTTGAAGCGAAGTATCTCGATGGTGCAACTGATATAGAACTACCTGCTCCCATCACGCCCACTGCATCCGATGCGATACGCAAGGCGGCCATTGCAGCTTTTAAGGCGCTTGGTTGTTCAGGCTTGGCGCGAGTTGATTTCTTCCTTACCAACTCAGGTCAAGTCATCATCAATGAACTCAACACAATGCCGGGCTTTACAGCAACGTCAGTATTTCCAAAGATGTGGGCTGCCAGCGGTGTGAATTATGGAGAAGTAATTACCTATTTATTGGAATGTGCACTAACCCGAAGTAATGGAACACTCGGAAATTAATTTGTTACTGGGCAAGTGAGAGTTCGAGTAATCCCAGAAACAGCTTGTACCTTGCTCAAGATAGCGCGGCCAAACTCTTCCATGGAGGGAGCTTCAGCGCGCATAATCACATCGTAGGGACCTGTAACTCCTTCAGCGAGTGAAACCCCCGGAATAGCCTTGATCGCAGCTGCAACAGAGTTCGCTTTTCCGACTTCCGTTTGAATCAAAATATAAGCCTGTACGGACATTTCGCAGTTTCCTTTCGCTTAGCCCTAACGCTATCTCATGTCCTAGGCTTGTGGCTATGGGATTGCGTGAAGCGGAAGTTATATCTGCGTTACAAAAGATTTTCGCCAGCGCTGATCCCCGGATTCAGGTGGGCATTGGCGACGATGCGGCAATAGTCGCAACTTCACCGCGCTCAGCCTTAACCTCCGACATGGCTGTAGAAGGAGTTCATTTCAATCTTGAGTGGTCCTCAGCATTTGATATTGGACGAAAGATCACTGCAGCCAACGTAGCCGACATCCTCGCGATGGGAGGGCGTTGTGAATATTTAGTTGCAGCGGTTTCCCTTACTGGAGGCGAAGAGATGAGTTGGATAGAAAACCTGGCTCGTGGAATGCAGCATGAAGCAACTCTGGCAGGAGCACATATCGTGGGTGGTGACATCACCCGAGGCGAGCGAATCGTTATTTCAATGACTGCTATTGGAGCAGTTGATAATCCCATCACAAGGAGTGGTGCGCGCGTAGGTGATTCAATTTATCTTTCATCATTGCCTGGTTGGTCTGCTGCTGGCCTTGAATTACTCACTCGTGAGATTTCTGTAAATTCCGCAGCTGCGGATATGGCACTTTCTCAATTTTCAGCCCCAACCTTGGATTACGCCACCAATTTTTCTGGCGCCACTGCCATGGTTGACCTTAGTGACTCACTCATGGTGCAGGGGGAGCAACTGGCTAGCGCTTCGGGAGTAGCACTTGCGCTAGATCAATCGCTCTTTGCTCACCATCCAGAATTTGAAGCGCTCAACAATTTAGCAACAGAGATCAACGCCGATGTCTGGCAATGGATATTGGGCGGCGGAGAAGACCATGTTCTTTTGGCAACTGGCCAAAACCTGCCAGGTATGCGTATCGGGGAAGTCGTCGCCGACTCAGCAGCCGCAGGTTCAAGAATTCTGGGTATAGAAATGAAAAAGACCCCAGTCTCCTGGAGCCATTTCCAATAAATCTCTTAAAGAAACTGCGTTGATCTAGCGAGTTACTTTGCCAGCCTTGAGGCAAGAAGTGCAGACATTTTGACGCTTTGCAGTACCTGCAACGAGTGTCTTCACGCGCTGAATATTTGGATTCCAACGACGGCGAGTCTTTACTTGTGAGTGCGAAACGTTGTTACCAAAGCTTGGGCCCTTGCCGCAGATGTCGCATGAAGATGCCATGAGAGGTACTCCTTTTAGATTGAAAAGATTCCATATTGGATTCAGGGCGCTAGGGTAGCAAGACAGGGTGGGATAGCGCGAATCCGCGCATATTTGCACCGAAATAACCGAGTCGCGGCGCCCTGACTAGAGAGAATAGGCACATGGCTAGCCTCGACTCAAAACTTGTTGGAGTTTTGGGTGATCGAACGGCCAAAGTTTTACGCGAGCTCTATGGCTACATCACCATTGGTGATTTGCTCCATCACTATCCACGGAGATATTTGGTACGTGGTGAGCTCTCTAATATTTCAGAGCTCATCGAAGGCGATGAAGTCACAATTCTTGCGCAAATTTATAGCGCGACCAGTCGAAGGTTACACGCACGGAAAGGAAATATTCTTGAGGTAGTTGTTACTGATGGCACAGCGAAACTCTCGCTCACCTTCTTCAATCAAGCGTGGCGCGAAAAAGAACTCAAAGTGGGAAGACAAGGGCTCTTTGCAGGGAAAGTAGGTGTCTTCAACGGCAAAAGGCAATTGGCACACCCTGATTATGAGTTGATAGCCGATGGCAGCGATGTTGATTCTGCAGTTGAGGGTTTTGCTGGAAAGTATCTACCGATGTATCCAGCCAGTGCAAAGTTACCTTCCTGGAAAATCGCGCAATGTATAGAACTCGCCATTGGAGCCCTTGATGACATTCCAGACTTTATTCCCGACTGGGTACGCGATAAGTATGGCTTTCCATCTTTGCGCCAAGCACTAGTTCAACTCCACAGTCCAGTCGACCTGGAAAGCGCTGAGAAATCTAGACAGCGCATTACTTTTGATGAAGCACTGCTCATGCAGTTGCTCTTGTTGACTCGACGACGTGAGTTGAAAGGTCTTGCTGCAGTTGCGCGTCCCGAAAAGAGTGATGGGATACTCAAGAAATTTGATAACTCGCTTCCTTTTCAGCTCACGGGAGGTCAAGTTGCGGTGGCGCAAGAAATTGCAGATGACCTTGCGCAGTCACATCCCATGCATCGCTTATTACAGGGCGAAGTAGGTTCGGGAAAAACGATTGTTGCGCTACGCGCTGCTTTGACCGTTGTCGACAATGGCGGACAAGCAGCGCTCCTAGCTCCTACAGAAGTGCTTGCAGCGCAGCATTTGCGAACAATAGAAAAGTTATTGGGTCCACTAGCGCAAGGCGGAATGCTAGGTGCAGCGGAGAGTGCAACGCAGATTACTTTGATTACAGGATCTCAATCTGCCTCGGCACGGCGCGATGCGTTAGCCAAGGCTGCTAGCGGCGAAGCGGGAATAGTGATCGGAACACATGCCTTACTAGGGGAGAGCGTCGAATTCAAAGATTTAGGTTTAATTATTGTTGATGAGCAGCATCGCTTTGGGGTTGAACAGAGAGATGCGCTAAAGAGTAAAGCTGTTAATCCTCCTCACTTACTGGTCATGACAGCGACGCCGATTCCGCGAACTGTTGCGATGACGGTGTTCGGAGATCTCGATGTTTCAACTTTGCGTGAACTGCCACTTGGAAGGGCGCCCATTACTACCCACGTAATACCGGTTTTAGAAAAGCCAAGCTATCTCGATCGGGCATGGAGCCGAATTAAAGAAGAAGTAGCTCAGGGACATCAAGCCTATGTGGTGGCTCCCCGAATTTCGCCATCGATATCTGAAGATGCTGATATGGATTTTCTGATGGGTGAAACGACAAACACCATGGCTTCTGTTGAAGAGCTAGGTCCAGAACTGCAAAGTGGAGCACTTTCAGGCCTCAAAGTTGCACCTTTGCACGGGCGCTTATCTGCCGAAGAAAAAGAGGCCACGATGCAAGCTTTTGCTAACAGAGAAATTGATGTGCTTGTCTCCACGACGGTAATAGAAGTCGGCGTCGATGTACCGAACGCCACCGTCATGGTAATCATGGATGCGGATCGCTTTGGTGTCTCACAATTGCATCAATTACGTGGACGCGTCGGTCGAGGTACATCTCCAGGATTGTGTCTGCTCGTAACTAGCGCGCAGCCCGAAAGTCCAGCTCGCGAGAGATTAGCCGCAGTCGCCGCAACGCTTGATGGATTTGAACTTTCGCGTATTGATCTAGAGCAGCGGCGTGAAGGCGATGTACTTGGCGTCAATCAATCGGGCGGCAAGTCCCATCTTCGACTCTTGCGCGTCTTGCGAGATGAATCGTTGATTGAAGCAGCACGTGATGATGCATCTACAATTCTGGATACTGGAATAGAGAACCATCCCCTATTGGTTGCAGCGCTTGCCCAAGTGCAAGCAGATTCAGCTGCAGAATTTATTGATAAGGCATAGGACCATGAGAATCATCGCTGGATTTGCGAAGGGGCGTCCAATAGATGCGGTTGGCTCATCTACACGCCCAACATCCGATCGCGCCCGAGAGGCGCTCTTTTCTACACTCATATCTGAATTCGGAGATTTTGAAGGTTTGCGAGTTTTAGATTTGTATGCAGGAACAGGCGCCATCGCTCTTGAATCTCTATCCAGAGGAGCCGCACTCGTTCACGCTGTTGAAAAAGATGAGGCCGCTGCGCGCGCTATTCAGACAAATTTTGAAAGCATTAGAAACGCACATTGCCCCGGAATTTTTCATCTCTATTCAATGAGTGTTCATCGCTTTCTTCAAGATAAAGCAGAACGAAGTTACCACTTCATCTACATCGACCCTCCTTATGATCTCTCTGATATTGATGTCATCGAGACGCTCATCCAAATTAGGGATGGTGGCTACCTAGATTCTCAAGGAATTGTTGCGGTCGAGCGAAATAGCCGTACAAAAGAGATTTCGTGGCCTGAGGGAATTACTGCACTGCGTGAAAAGAATTATGGTCAAGCTACTATTTTTTATGCGGTTCCTACGCTTACAAATGGGGAGAATGGATAACGGCCGGATTCATTGCTAGCGTTTGCACCATGAAACGCGCTGTGTGTCCCGGATCCTTTGATCCAATCACCTTCGGTCACCTCGACATCATTGAGCGCGCCAGCTTGCAGTTTGATGAGGTAATTGTCGCTGTCTTCGTGAATCGGAATAAATCGGGGCTCTTTAGCATTCAAGAACGAATCGACATGATTGCAGAAAACGTGAAGAAATTCCCTAATGTTAGGGTTGATTCAGGCAGCGGCCTCTTGGTTGAATACTGCAAAAAGAATGATGTGCAGGCTATCGTGAAAGGCTTGCGAGCAGTTACCGACTTTGACTACGAACTTCAAATGGCTCAGGTACATATTCAAGCTTCTGGGGTCGAAACCATGTTTATGGCCACCTCGCCAACACACTCGTTCCTTTCATCTTCAATTGTTAAAGAGTTGGCGCACTATGGCGGAGATGTCTCTTCCATGGTTCCATCAAATGTAAATGCCGCCCTTATCGCACGAGCAGGAGAGCAAAAATGACAATGGATTCAATAGAGAAGCTGAACTCAGCAATAGCTATAGTGAATGAAGCTCGCGGAGTGCCCCTCTCGGCATCATGCGTTGTCCACCGAGGAGAAATGCTTGAGATACTAGAAGGTGCGCGCGAGATATTGCCTTCTGATTTTTCTGAAGCAGAGAAAATTTTGTCCCAGCGAGATCAGATTATCGAAGATGGGCGTTCCAGTGCTGAGGCCATGATCGCCACCGCTCGCGAAGATGTGGCTCGCATGGTCGAACAGACTTCAATTGTTCAAGCAGCTCGTGATGAAGCAAAACGGATATTGGATGATGCGCGAGATTTGGCCGCGCAAGAACGCGAAGAGGTCGAGGCTTATATAGATGGACGTCTTGCGACCTTAGAGGTTATTCTCAATAAGACTCTGGAAGCTGTTGCACGTGGTCGGGAACGACTCGAGGGAGCAAACGATAAGGATGTTCTCTCGCAACTCAATGACGACAAGTAATCGCATTCCAAAGAGACCGACTAGAACTTAGCAATGAAGAGCAATCCATTTCTCCTCAATATCCATGAGTTGTCTCGCCGAGCTGGCGAAATGAAAGAGTATGAATTAGATATAGAGGCGCCCACTCGAATAGGCGTGCCCCTTATTGGAGTCCCTGAGGGTGATGTCATCGAGGCGGATATTCGGGTGGAATCTGTCACCGAAGGCGTTCTGCTCAGTGCAGAGATTTATACGGTTGCACACGGTGAATGTATTCGCTGTCTTGATCCGTTAGAGCAGGTCATTGATAGAAAAATTCAAGAGCTGTATCGCTACGAACCAACTAATGACAGAGGTCGCAAGAAGCGGCGTGAAGAAGATGACATTGATCTTGATGCAGACGATGAATTGCAGATGGAGGGAGATCTCATGAACCTTGAGATTCCGATCATCGACGCAATTATTTTGGCGCTTCCTGTTAACCCGCTCTGCGATGAAGAGTGCATGGGGCTCTGCCCAGATTGCGGTGAAAAATGGGAGAGCCTGCCTGAAGACCATTCACATGGCGCAGTCGATGCCCGTTGGGCAGGGCTAGCTTCCCTGCTTGAAAAGCCCGCCGATTTTGGCAATCAGGAGAAATAAGCGATACTTAGACCATAGCTATTGAGGGCCGGATAAGGTCCAATGAAGATTAAGGACGATTACCGTGCCAGTACCAAAGCGAAAGATGTCTCGTTCAAAGACACGTTCCCGTCGCAGCATGTGGAAGACAACTGCAGCAGCGATCTCTACCTGTGCGCAATGCCAGCAGCCAAAGCTCAACCATGTTGCATGCCCAACTTGCGGTACCTATAACCGCCGTCAGGTTCTAGAGGTCTGATCTGTACTCAAAACTTCTTGAGCAACTAGGAGTTCAACTCTCTCCTGAAGTGCTCGAGTTGGCCTTCACCCATAGGTCTTTTGCCTATGAAACGGGAATTTCCACAACTAATGAACGCTTGGAATTTCTTGGTGATTCCGTATTAGGGCTAATCGTTACGGAAGAGCTGTATTTAAAGTACCCAGATTTAGATGAAAGCCGCTTATCTCCACTGCGCTCAGGAATTGTAAATATGCGAGCCCTGGCAGATATCGCCCGCTCTCTCGAATTGGGCCAGTACATCAGGCTTGGTAAAGGTGAAGAAGTCACCAACGGCCGCGATAAGAATTCGCTCCTTGCAGATGCGTTAGAAGCGCTGATTGGCGCGATCTATCTTGAATCTGGATTTGCGCAGACATCTATTGCGGTCAAAAGACTCATCAAAGAAACCCTTGAAAATGCGATGGCTAAGGGTGCAGGGCTCGATGGCAAGACAGCTCTACAAGAATTAGTTTCATCCCTTGGAAAGGGAACCTTGGAATATCAAGTCTCTGAATCAGGACCAGATCACGATAAGAGTTTTAACGCCATCGCTGTTGTTGGCGGCCAACATATTGCAGAAGGTGTTGGAAAAAGTAAGCGAGAAGCCGAGCAATCGGCAGCGAGAGCGGCCCTTGAAATATTACAGAGTGAAATCGCGTAAACCCTCAAGTTCAACTTGATACGAGTCGCTTTTATACCAATGGCGCACCTACCGATAGGTTTACCGCGTGTATTTGAAGTCGTTGACCCTTAAAGGATTTAAATCCTTTGCATCAGCGACCACGCTTCGCCTTGAACCTGGCATTACCTGCGTTGTCGGACCGAACGGTTCTGGAAAATCAAATGTTGTCGATGCACTCACCTGGGTTATGGGAGAGCAAGGAGCAAAATCTCTACGCGGCGGCAAGATGGAAGATGTTATCTTCGCTGGAACATCAGGACGCGCCCCTCTTGGCCGCGCTGAAGTTGCGGTCACGATCGACAATACTGATGGTGCGCTACCAATTGATTACACCGAAGTCACTATCTCCCGCATTCTCTTTCGCAACGGACAGAGCGAATATCAGATCAACGGAGAGGCTTCGCGCCTTCTAGATATCCAAGAGCTCCTGAGCGATTCAGGTATCGGTCGCGAAATGCACGTCATCGTTGGGCAAGGACAACTCGATGCCATTCTGATGGCTACACCTGAAGAGCGCCGAGGATTTATTGAAGAAGCAGCTGGAGTTCTTAAACATCGAAAGCGTAAAGAGAAGGCAATACGCAAACTGGATTCGATGCAGGCGAATATGGCGCGCGTCAATGACCTGACAGTTGAACTTCGCAGACAACTTAGACCGCTTGGTAAGCAGGCTGAGGTTGCAAAGAAGGCAGCAACTATTCAAGCTGATCTGCGCGATGCGAAATTGCGCCTACTCGCCGATGATTTCATCGCGCTATCAAAGACCCTTGATGCAGAAGTGGCAGACGAGAACGCGCTCCGTGAGCGCCGAGCTCTTGTAGAGAGCGAACTGGAAAAGGTGCGGCGCCGCGAAGAAGAGCTAGATGCGCAATCTGCCTTTGAAAGTCCGTTGCTCATCAAAGCGCAAGAGAATTTCTATTCCTTGAGCGCACTCCGTGAGAAGTTTCGTGGAACTCAATCGTTGGCTCAAGAGCGTTCCCGATTTTTGGCAGAAGAGGCCGAAGAAGCGCGTAGCGCTGGTCGAGATCCGCAACTCTTAGAGGAAGAAGCGGCAGCGCTACGAGCAGAGGAAGCGCAATTGCGCGCTGAGGTAGCAAGTGCAACAGAACATTTAGCAGCTTCATCTGCGGCGCTTGTCGCAGTCGAGGCAACACTTAAGGCTGAAGAGGACACCATCGCAGCAGCGCTTCGCGCATTGGCAGATCAGCGTGAAGGCACTGCGCGACAAGAGGGTCACATAAAATCTCTCGCTGCTCGCCTTGAAGCAATTACAGAAGAGATTTCTAGACTTACTGCGGCGCGAGATGAAGCGCAGGGCCGAGTGGATTCAGCGAAGACTCACTACGCGCAATTTGAAATGGAAATCGCTAGCGCAGATTCTGGCGAGCTAGGTCTTGATTCAGATTTTGAAAGTGCAAAAAACTCATTGGAAGAAGCAAAGAAAAAGCACGCTGAGCTAATTGATGCAGAGCGCGCCGCTGATCGTGAACGTAACGCGGTCGAATCCAAATTGGAAGCCATCAAACTCACCTCAGATTCACGTGACGGTGCAACCGCCTTGCTTCGAGATTCCCATGGACTCTCCATGCTCGGCTCTGTTGCATCACTCATAGAAATCGATCGCGGCTGGGAGGCTGCAACCGCTGCAGCGTTAGGTCAGTTTGCTGATGCACTTGTTGTTCGAGACCTTTCTTCAGCGGTAGATGCCTTAACAATTTTGCGCGACAAAAATCTTGGACAAGCAGATGTGCTCATTTACGAACCTGGGCAGGGAACCACTACTGGTACTCCATCCGGATTAACCTCGCTCTTAAGCCATGTACGTTCCGCGCAAATTCCTGATTTGCTTGCTGCGCTCTTATCGCAAACAGTGGTTGCTGAAGACCCGCGCAGCGCCCAACAGATTCTGAGCCAGCATCGAGGCGTCACGGTCGTAACTCGCGATGGCGATATCGTCACCGCTACTCGCGCTCGTGGTGGATCAGCATCATCTTCATCGCTCATTGAGATTCAAGCGCTCATGAGTGAGCTATCCAAGAAACTAGATGATCTCACGCATACTTGTGACAGGCTTAAGTTTGAGATTTCTACGGCGGCTACAGATGTAGAAAGCAAACAGGGCGCCTTCGATGCTGCGCTCTCCAAGCTCAACGAATCAGATGCTCGTATTGCAGCCCTTACCGAGCAATTAGCGGTATCTGGACAAAATATTAAGTCGGCGATGGCAGAAGTTGAGCGCTTAACTCAGGCAATCAATGAAGCGACAGCAGCTAAGGCGCGCGATGAAAACGAGCTATCAATTGCATCCAATCAGATGCAACAGCGCGGAGATATAGCAGAACCAGATCATGCAAAGGCTGAATCACTACGTAATCAAGTATCTAGTGCACGAACTGCAGAAGTTGAAGCTCGCCTAGCTGTACGTACTTCCGAAGAGCGAGTTGCTTCTCTTGCAGCGCGCGCTCAAGCGCTTGAAGATTCTGCACGAGCAGAACGTGAAGCATCTGAGCGGGCGGTATCTCGTCGTGGAGCACGCGCCAAAGGTGCAGTCATTTCACAAGCGATTGCAGAAGCCGCATACGAAGCGTTGATTCACATTGAACGCTCGATTGCTAAGGCGTCGACAGAGCGGGCTCGCCTTGAGGCAAATAGAACTGAGCGAGAAGGTGAGACGCTTACAGTTCGTTCTCGCAGCAGAGAACTCACTCAAGAACTTGATCAGTTGACCTCGAGCGTTCACCGCGATGAAATCGCCCGCGCGGAACAACGTATGCGAGTAGAAGCGTTAGAAACGAAGGCTGTTGAAGAATTGGGAATCGACATCCCAACTCTCATTGGTGAATATGGTCCTGATAAAGATGTGCCTACTTTCATCGAAACAGAATCAGGCGAAGTAGTCGCAACTGAGCTCATTCCTTATCGGCGTGATCAGCAAGAGAAGCGATTGGCTTCGGCAGAGCGTTCACTTAACCTATTAGGAAAGATCAATCCACTTGCTCTTGAGGAATACAACGCTCTTGAAGAACGTCTCAAGTTCCTGGCGGAGCAGTTAGAGGATCTCAAGCGCACCAAGAAAGATTTACTAGATATCATCAAGGAAGTTGACGATCGAGTACAGCAGATCTTTATGGAAGCGTATGAAGATGTCGCTGAACACTTTAAAGATATATTCGCACGCCTGTTCCCAGGTGGCGATGGAAAGCTAATTCTTACTAACCCAGATGATCTTCTCAACACCGGTGTCGATGTGGAAGCGCGACCACCCGGCAAGCGAGTTAAGAGACTCTCACTTCTTTCAGGTGGCGAAAAGTCACTGACGGCAGTTGCTATGTTGGTGGCAATATTTAAATCTCGCCCGAGTCCGTTTTATGTGCTCGATGAGGTTGAAGCGGCCCTTGATGATGTGAACTTGGGACGTCTGCTCACTATTCTGGAAGAGCTACGAGAGAGCTCTCAGCTCATCATCATTACCCACCAGAAGCGCACTATGGAGATTGCGGATGCGCTCTACGGTGTCACGATGCGTGGGGACGGCGTTACTGAAGTGATATCTCAACGTTTGCGTGAATCTGAAACTGCATAAAGCTGCTCTTTGATATGGGCCTATTCAATCGATTAATTGCCAAAGTTCGAGGCGTAGCAACAGCCTCAACTCTCGATTGGCGCGAGCTTGAGGTTGAATTATTAGCTTCTGATTTAGGTCCTGCGCTAGTAACTGAACTTATTGAGTCAGCAAAAAAAATGCGTGGAGAAGATGCAGAGTCTGCGCTCAAAGAGATATTGCGCTCGAAGCTTTCAAAGAAGAGTCGATTACTGGCGGACGTTTCTGCGACAAATGTAATTTTGGTTGTGGGAGTTAACGGAACAGGCAAGACAACCTCGGTTGCCAAACTCGCCAGTGCGCTAAAAGATTCAGGGAAGTCAGTTCTTCTGGGAGCTGCAGATACTTTTCGAGCAGCAGCCGTTTCACAGCTACAAACATGGGGTAATCGAATTGGTATTGAAACTGTTAGTGGCAAGGAAGGGTCAGAGCCGGCGGCTGTAGCTTTTGATAGCGCCAAGCGAGCCGTCGATCAAGAGATCAATTATTTGATTATCGATACTGCAGGTCGACTCCACAACAAGAATGACTTGATGGCAGAGCTAGGTAAAGTTAAGAGAGTAATTGAGAAAGTCTTGCCGATTGCAGAAGTTCTTCTCGTCATCGATGGCACCACGGGACAGAATGGGCTGGCACAAGCAAGGATTTTTAGTGAAGTTGTCGATGTTTCGGGACTTATCGTCACAAAACTCGATGGCAGTGCTCGAGGGGGAGTGGCTCTGGCGATTGAGAGCGCCCTGGACATACCCATTAAATTTATTGGCACAGGCGAGGGGCAATCAGATTTAGTCGCCTTTGACCCCGATAGCTATATCGCAGGGTTACTCGATTAATCCCTCCAACGCCATTTTGAGCAGGATGTAACTCTCCTGTAACAAACTAGGGCAATTTGTGACCACTTCTTAACGTGTGGAGCAATCTCATGTAACCGTGCCAAGGCACCTTTACGCCATCTCAACGACGAGTTCTTCAGTTTTCGTGAAATGGATCAAACATGGAAGAGATAGTTCTCAATGGCGGTGATACCGCCTGGATGTTAGCAAGTACTGCTCTTGTGCTCTTAATGACGCCTGGGCTTGCCTTCTTCTACGGAGGAATGGTTCGCACAAAGAGTGTCCTCAATATGATGATGATGTCGATGGTAACAATTGGAATCGTCAGCGTACTTTGGGTGATTTACGGTTTTGAAATTGCATTCGGCCATAAGGCGGACTCGCCTTGGTATGGCGGAATTGGTCTGAGCGGCTTAGGAAGTTCGGTAAATGAATTTGCCAACAATGGTGGGATTTACCCAATTCCACTACTTGTTTTTGCCGCATTTCAATTGATGTTTGCGATTATCACACCAGCTCTCATCTCTGGAGCCATTGCAGATCGCGCCAAGTTTTCTGCGTGGGCAATCTTTGTTGCCATCTGGTCAACAATTGTTTATTTCCCAGTCGCGCACTGGGTCTTTGCATTTGGAAACAAGGTTGGTGATGCAGTCACTGGCGTTGGATATCTAGCAGGTAAAGGCGTTCAGGACTTTGCAGGTGGAACGGCTGTTCACATCAATGCCGGAGCAGCTGGTCTCGCGCTAGCGATTGTTCTTGGCAAGCGAATTGGATGGCGCAAGGAATCAATGCGTCCCCACTCTCTGCCGCTCGTAATGCTCGGTGCTGGGCTTCTCTGGTTTGGTTGGTTCGGATTTAACGCCGGATCATCACTTGCAGCAAATGGAATTGCTGGACTAGCTTTCATGAACACCCAAGTAGCAACGGCAGGCGCTGTTCTGGGTTGGTTACTCGTAGAGAAGATTCGTAATGGCCACGCCACTTCGTTAGGTGCAGCATCAGGTGCTGTGTCGGGACTCGTTGCAATTACTCCAGCATGTGCCTTTGTGGCTCCATGGGCTGCCGTTGTCATCGGTCTCATTGCGGGAATCCTCTGTTCTCTAGCTGTGAGCTTGAAGTACAAGTTTGGTTTTGATGACTCACTCGACGTCGTCGGCGTACACCTTGTCGGTGGAATTTGGGGATCTCTAGCAATCGGACTCTTCGGCGCCAGCGCTGTGAACAGCATCGGACTCGATGGAATCTTCTACGGAGGAGGAACTGAACTCCTTATGAAGCAGCTTCTCGGAGTAGGTGTAGTTGCGGCTTACTCATTCATTGTGACTCTTATTATTGGATTCGCAATCGAAAAAACAATTGGCTTCCGCGTATCTCGTGAAGTTGAAATCGAAGGCATCGACCTCAAGGAACATGCCGAATCAGCATATGAAATGGCTAGCTCATCACGTGGAGGTGGATCACTATGAAGTTAAT
>JBEEIL010000045.1:0-8188 GCA_041169865.1 Actinomycetota bacterium
AATTACAGATAGCTTCGGGTAGATATCCCTGCTCGCGGTACCAAGCAATTGATACTTCACCATTGCGCTTAGAAAGTTTGGCGTTATCTTGCCCCATAACGAATGGCAGATGTGCGAAGACGGGGTAATCCTCAGGTTTTACGCCCATCGCTTGATATACGCGAATCTGACGAGGAGTTGATGACAAGAGATCTTCACCGCGTAGAACATGTGTAACGCCCATCAAGACATCATCGACAGCTACCGCGAGCGTATACAGGGGCGAGCCGTCTGCGCGCACAAGTACAAAATCAGGCACAAATTTATGATCAAAGGTAACTTCACCACGAATTTCATCTCTAAAGGTTGTGCTTCCTTCCGGCATGCGCATACGAATTACACCTTCGCGACCTTTCGCCTTATAGGCGGCTATTTGATCTTCGCTGAGATCGCGACAATGTCCGTTATAACCAGGTGCAACGTTGGCCTTGCGTTGTTCCTCACGAACTGCCTCAAGTTCTTCTGGCGAGCAATAACAGAAATATGCATCCTTTTGATCTAAGAATTTCTGCGCCCATTCAGCATAGATATCCAAACGTTGTGATTGCAGATACGGCCCATTTGGTCCACCGACTTCTGGACCTTCATCCCACTGCAACCCCAGCCATTTCAAGGTATCGATGGCGGCTTGAATATATTCATCAGTAACACGAGTCGTATCGGTATCTTCGATGCGGAATAGGAATGTGCCACCTGTATGTCTGGCATATGCCCAGTCAAAAAGTGCGGTACGAATATTTCCAACGTGGAGATCTCCAGTTGGTGAAGGAGCAAAACGAACTTTTACCTTTTTTGTACTCATGCTCGTGCGCTCACCTTATTTGTTAGTTGTCCAAGTCCTTCGATGGAAATTGCAACAGTAGATTTCTCTGGCATTGGACCTATCCCTGCTGGAGTGCCAGTGATGATCACATCACCTGGAAGTAAAGTCATTACTTGCGTGACAAAGTGCACGATATCGGCGACTTTAAATATCATCTCTGAAAGCGAAGCATCTTGCTTGATTTCACCATTGAGGGTGGTTGTGATTCTCTGATTACCTGGTACAAACTCGGTTTCAATCCAAGGTCCTAGCGGGCAGAAGGTATCGAAGGACTTAGCGCGCATCCACTGTCCATCTTTCTTCTGGATTTCACGACAGGTGACATCATTAGCCATTGTGTAGCCAAAAATCACATCATTAACGCGCTCTTTTGGAACTTCTTTACAGACTCGACCAATAACAATTGCAAGCTCTGCTTCGTAATCAATTGTCGGAGCAATCGCTGGCCAGACAATTGTGTCGCCCGGACCAATTACAGCAGTGTTCGGCTTGAGAAAGATGATTGGTTCATCGGGAACTACCCCACCCATCTCGGCGGCATGGTCCGCATAATTCTTGCCTACTGCGACAATCTTTGAACGTGGAATTACCGGCGCCAACAAGCGAACCTTTGTGAGTTCGATCTTTGCAGCGGTTTTTTGAATACCATGATAAATCGGGTCTCCCGAAATGATGGAAATTTGGTTATCTTCTTCAAGAATTCCAAAGAGTGGGTCGCTTCCTAGCCCAGCATCTGGTTGCGGAGAAAATCTGACGACGCGCATTGGCCAATCTTATCTTTGGTGAGGCTATATTCCTAAAGCGCGACTTCTGCACCGCTTGAATTGATATAGAAAATTGTTGCTGTAGGTGCAAAATCCCTAATGGCCTTGCTATTTGCTGGTTGATCCCCACACGCGACAACGCTTTCGACTCCTGTGATTCCTGATGCAAGTGCAACGGTCAGTACTGCTTCGAAAGCATCTAAGTTAAGTGATGGAGATGCAACGCTAATTGCTACATAAGTGCGGCCAGTGTTATCTCGAAGGGCAGCTGCTTGCTTTGCTCCGCTACGTGTCAAAGTAGCTGTTGCAAGAGTGACAAGCTTGTCGTCCTCGGGATTATTCATGCTCGTCAACCTCTTTCTCGGATCGCTCAATAATAACCGAGCTGATACGCCGTCTACGACCAATAGGTCGCTCTGACGTGATTGACCATCCATGTAATTCAATCGTTGATCCAACGATAGGAACGCGGCCTAGCTTTTGTGCCATGTAACCGCCAATTGTGTCGACATCTTCAAACTCTTCTCGAGCAATTTCAATCCCAAGTTCGTCCGCCAGATCTTCAACGTGCATAGATGCCTTAGCGCGCGCCTTTTTCTCGCTAATCCATGTAAATGACTCAACTCCATCGTCGTATTCATCTGCAATCTCACCAACAATTTCTTCGATGATATCTTCAATTGTAATAATTCCCGCAGTACCACCATATTCGTCAACGACAATCGCTAAGTGGATTTGGTCGCGCTGCATCTCTTTAAGAAGCTCTGCAGCCTCTTTATTTTCGGGCACAAAGACTGCTGGGCGAATGTGTTGCTCAACTTTTTCAGTTGTCTCGGCCTCGTGATGATCGAGAGCGCGCTTTGCTAAATCCTTTACATATGCAATTCCGATGATGTTATCGATACCGTCTCCGACAACCGGAATACGGGAATATCCAGAGCGCAGAGCCAGAGAGAGCCCTTGGCGAAGGGTTTTATCGCCTTCGATCCAGACCATGTCAGTACGAGGAACCATCAATTCGCGAACCAAGGTATCGCCGAGCTCAAATACATTGTGAATCATCTCGTGTTCATCTGATTCAACTAGGCCACGATCGTGAGCATGATCCATGAGAGCGCGAAGTTCATTCTCATTGGTAAAGAGACCCCAGGCAAAACCCTTAAATGCCAAAGTCAGTTTCTTGCGAATATTGATCACTGCTGCGACCACTCCTTCACTATCTTTTCTTGTAAGGCAAACATAACTTTCTCTTCATCTGGGTCAGCATGGTCGTAGCCAAGGATATGCAGCAAGCCGTGTGTTGCAAGAATAAATATTTCTTGCTCGGTGCTATGGCCAGCAGCAAGCGCTTGTCTTTCTGCAACTGCCGGTGCAATCACGATATCGCCTAAGGTCACGACATCATCTTTGCTCTCGGGCATATCCATCGGAAACGAGAGAACATCGGTCGGACCAGGTTCATCCATCCACTTAATGTGTAGCTCTTCCATCTCTTGTGGATTTACAAAAGTGAGCGAGATATCGCATTGTGGATTGAGCTCCATGTACTCAATTCCGAAATCAAGTAGCGAAACCATCTGACTTTCGGGCACCAAAGCCCCAGAACGATTTGTTATCTCAACGGTCATATGTGATTAGTTATTACGAATTGGGCGTGGGACTGATTTAGTCGCCTCGAATGCGTCGTATGCCTTAACGATGTCACCAATGAGTCGGTGGCGCACCACATCCTCGGCAGTAAGTTCCATAAATGAGATATCAGCGACATTAGCCAAAATATCGCGGATGATGGCAAGTCCAGAACGTTGTCCATTTGGTAAATCATTCTGAGTGACATCTCCGGTGATAACCATCTTCGAACCAAAACCAAGGCGGGTCAGAAACATCTTCATCTGTTCAGGAGTTGTGTTCTGGGCTTCATCCAAAATAATGAAGGCGTCATTAAGGGTGCGGCCGCGCATAAATGCCAGTGGCGCAACTTCAATCACCCCAGTTTGCAACAAACGAGGAATTGCCTCTGCATCAATCATGTCGTGAAGAGCATCAAAGAGTGGGCGTAGATAAGGATCAATTTTTTCGCCTAAGGTTCCAGGCAAAAATCCCAGTTTCTCGCCAGCTTCAACTGCTGGACGAGACAAGATTATGCGGTTGACCTTCTTTGCTTGCAGCGCAGCAACCGCCTTTGCCATTGCTAGATAGGTCTTTCCGGTACCAGCAGGTCCAATTCCAAAGGTGATGGTGTTCTCTTCAATCGCATCTACATAAAGTTTTTGGTTGGCAGTTTTGGGGCGAATAGTGCGACCGCGGTTAGAGACGATGTTGAGTGAAAGGACTTCTGCTGGGCTCTGTGCCGGCTCTGCTTCTAGCATCGAGATAGATCGCTTTACAGCATCGACTGTGAGGGATTGACCTGATCGAATAACGACCATCATCTCGTTGAGTAATTTTTCAAGCGCAATGCAATCTATATGAGGACCGCGTAACGTGATTTCATTTCCACGAACAGTGACATTTACTGATGGAAAGGCAGCTTCGATAGCCAACATATTTGCATCTTGTGCCCCAACCAAAGAAACCATGGGGATAGCTGGTGGGACAGTGATGAGAAGGCGTTCCATATAGATGAAAATCTATCGGTAAAGGTGTGAAATCACCACACGGAGAGGGCGGTATTGACTGCTGAAAGCGCTGCTAAGCCTGCATGGGCAGAGCGAAGTACAGGGCGGCCCATGAGCGCCACCTTTGCGCCACTGGCTGCGAATAAATCCACTTCCTCATCGGTAAGTCCGCCTTCGGGTCCGATGATGATTGCCACTTTTTGAGCACCAGGCTTTACCAGCTCAGAAACTTTCTGAGTCGCTGATTCATGAAAGACAATTACCAAATCTGACTTAGCAATTTCATCGATGACGTAGTTTGTAGTTGCAACTCCAAAGACTTTAGGAATTCTAAAGCGACGAGATTGCTTGCTGGCTTCACGGGCTGTTATCTGTAATTTTTCAATCTTGTCATCTGACTTTCCGATGCTGCGCGCTGCCTTCCACATCACAATCTGATCTGCGCCACCTTCTGTGCAGAGTTCGATGGTCTCTTTTATGCGATCTCCCTTGGGTATCGCCTGAATAACCGTGAAAGAAACGGCAAGCTCTTCTTGGAATCCGCTTTCTAAGACCTTTACTTCAGCTGATTTCTTTCCTACAGATAGCACCTGCACGCGCGACCAGCTACCTGCTCCATCGGAGAGGTTGAAGATTTCACCTGTGCCAATTCGCAGGACACGGATGGCATGGAGCGCATCATCGCCCTCAAACTGATAGACCTGACCTACCTGTGTCGGCAAATCTGAAACGAAGAAGAGGCTAAGCATTAACGACCGAAAGCATCTCTAAATTTGGAGAAGAGACCTTCGCGCTGCCCCTTAATCTTCACATCGCCATCTCGCTCACCGCGTGATTGTGCGAACTCCTTAAGGAGTTTCTCTTGTTCGCGATTTAACTTGTGCGGCGTCGCCACATCTACATGCACAATCAAATCACCACGGTGGCTTGTGCGAAGTCGAGTCATTCCTTTGCCCTTAATCGCAATAGTTGATCCACTCTGGGTTCCTGCTTTGATATCTACCTTGGCTGGTCCATCAAGAGTTTCGACATTTACCGTGGTTCCAAGAGCTGCTGCTGCAAAAGAGATTTCAATCGCTACATGCAGGTTATCTCCATCACGAAGCAAGAACTCATGTTCTTTCTCAACTATTTCAACGTAGAGGTCTCCTGCCGGTCCACCACCTGCTCCGACTTCTCCACGACCTGCCATCTGAATGCGATTGCCAGTTTCAACACCTGCTGGAACTTTGACATTGATTGTCTGGCGCGCACGTACTCGACCATCGCCTGCGCACTCACGACATGGATCGGTGATGACAGTGCCATAACCGGAGCAGTTATTACATGGCCGTGAAGTCATTACCTGGCCTAAGAAAGACTTCTGCACAAATTGTGTTTCACCGCGTCCTTTACAGACAGGACACATCGATGGTGATGAATTGTTTGCAGTCCCCTGTCCCTCACACTTAGTACAAACAACAGCGGATTCAAGAGTGATATCTCTTTCAGTACCGAAGCAGGCTTCATTGAGATCTACTTCAATGCGAATAAGTGCATCTTGTCCTTGGCGCATACGTGGACGTGGACCGCGGTTTCCGCCACCACCAAAGAATGCATCCATGATGTCGCTAAAACCACCGCCGCCGAATCCTCCGCCAAAACCACCAAAACCTTGTCCACCCATGTCATATTGCTGACGCTTTTGTGGGTCACTCAAAACATCATAGGCAGCGGTAACTTCTTTAAATTTATTCTGCACTTCTGGATCTGGGTTTACATCGGGATGTAGTTCGCGCGCAATCTTGCGATAAGCCTTCTTGATTTCGTCTTGAGATGCGCCACGATCAATACCTAACAGGTCGTAGTAATCAGCCATTACTTACTGCTTTCTGTAATGAACCGTCCGACATAGCGAGCGACAGTCGATACTGCCGCCATAGAACTGGCGTAATCCATACGTGTTGGTCCCAGAATTCCCAGCGATGCATCAGACCCATATCCCACAGTTACCAGCGAAGTGGTCTGCAAGCTGCTATCTGGTTGTTCGCTTCCAATAGTGACATGAACGGTTGAGTGAGATTCGCTTAAGAGTCGAAGTAGTACAACTTGCTCTTCAAGCGCCTCCAAAATTGGTGAAAGCGTAGAACCTAAATCTTCACCAGAACGAGCCAAATTTGCTGTCCCAGAGATTGCCATCATCTCTCGCCCATGTGATTCGCCGATGCTTGGATATTTAACAACTGCAACTTGTTTTGTGATGTCTGCCAATAATTTAGCGCTGCGTTTTACAACGTCATCCAGATCTACTGCGCCTTCGAGGAATGATTCAATGGCGCGACGTTCCGCTGTTGAAAGTGGTTTGACAGTAGCTAACTTGTCTACGAAGACTCGATAACCACGATCGGTCGGGATTCTTCCTGCACTGGTATGTGGCTGGGTAATAAGACCCTCTTCTTCGAGAACTGCCATCTCATTGCGAATCGTGGCAGGGCTGATTCCCAGGGCGCGCTTATCCGCAATGGCCTTAGAGCCGACTGGCTCTTGAGTTTGGACATACTCATCGACAATGGCGCGCAAGATTTCGAGGCGACGATCAGTTGTCATAGTTTGGCAATCTTATCGCTAGCCATTTATCGAAGCATCTCGTGGGTAATTCTGTCGGCAATCAGCCTCCCTGTTGCGGTCAACGCCAGGGAATCTTCGCGTTCAATCACATGTCCACTCTTGATGTATTCCATGCTCCGTTCATACTGCGCAACAGTGAGGGCAGCCTTCTTGACGCCCTGTGGCATGCGGATTGCCAACATGATGTATTCGGATTTTTTCTCAAGATCACTTAATACTTCTGAATCTTTAATCGGAGATGCTCCCGCAAAAACCTTCTCTTTATAGGCGTTGGGATGTTTCACATTCCAGAAACGTTTCTGATCAATATGAGAGTGCGCGCCAGGACCCAATCCCCACCAATTCTGTGACTTCCAGTAAGCGATGTTGTGGCGACATTGATGTCCTGGCTTTGACCAATTTGAAAGTTCGTACCACTTCAAACCTTTTTGCAGACACTGCTGATCAACGAGCAGATACATATCTGCCATTAAGTCATCATCAGGCATGGTGTATTCACCACGCTTTATCTGCGCTGCGAGCTTTGTTCCTTCTTCAACAATAAGTGCGTAGGCGCTGATGTGGTCAATATCGAGTGAGAGCGCCTCTTTTACTGTCGCTGCCCAATCGCTCAAAGTTTCACCTGGCGCTCCATAAATTAAGTCCACACTGACAGATGTAAAACCTGCCGCACGCGCTGCATCAACTGCTTTTCTCACATTCTCAGGATTATGAGTGCGGTCGAGTACTTTCAAAACTTCGGGGTTAGCAGATTGCATTCCAAAAGAGATGCGATTGAATCCAACTGAAATCAACTCGTTGAGCTTGTCTTGAGTAACAGAATCGGGGTTTGCCTCAAGAGTAATTTCGCAATCTTCGGTCACGCCGTTGCGCGCTTTGATGGCTGCAATCACTCGCCCCAAATCTTTAGGAGGCAGAAGCGAAGGGGTGCCTCCCCCGAAGAAAATAGTGGGCACGACATCTGTTGGAGTGGTTTCTAACTCTCTTAGAACTGCATCGATGTAATCCCCCGAGACGATCTCAAGAGTGGCACCATGTTGTAGCTCTGCAGGTGTGTAGGTATTGAAGTCGCAGTAACCACATCGCCTTACGCAATATGGGATATGAACGTAATACGAGAGGGGCATCTTTCTATTCTAACTGCAGTTCATAGAGGACAATTCAGAAGTACCTCTGCACAGCACATAATTCTTTTCCAAATTTCACATTTGGGCAAAATTGGAAGAACAAGTAAACCTTAAGCCAGTCACACTCTTGAAATCCGAATCTTGTCAAAGAGTTTGCTCTCCAACACTTCAATCTTGACTCCATCGACGGAGATACTCTGACCACCATAC
>JBEEIL010000046.1:0-55698 GCA_041169865.1 Actinomycetota bacterium
CCGCTCGTAGGGAAAATTCTTGTCGCCAAAATTTGAATAAGAGTTGATTTTCCAGCGCCGTTTGGTCCAAGAACAACCCAACGCTCTCCCGCTGTGATTGAAAAATTTATGGGACCAAGGATCGTTCGCTGGCCTCTGCGAACTGAGACTCCTTCCAACTCCAAAACAACTTGGCCGCTCATAGTGCCTCAAGATATATCTTTCATTGGGAAAATTCGGGAATTCATCACCGCCCGTTAAGTGATTCACGATAACCTCACCCCATGAGCGCTCCAAAGCCGCGATACACGGGACTTATCTTGGTCTCAGGCATCGATTCCCCGGGCATCACCCGTGCCTTATTCGAGACCTTGGCGCCCTTTTCGATTTCCATAGTTGATATTGAACAAGTGGTAATTCGAGATCGTCTCATTCTGACTGTTCTCATTGAGCTCAATCCAAGCCACGCCGCGGCGATTGAAGATGATCTTAACCAGTGCGCGACTGCGTTAAACGTCGACATAGCAACTTCATTTCAGGAGCAAGAAGTTTCGTCTATCGCGGCCAAATCTGGATTGGTCCATGTGGTCGCGCTCAGCTCTTCTCTCTTGCCACTGCCAATAGCAGAGATTGCAAGCGCCATAGCAAGTCTCTCAGGAAATATTGAACGAATTCACCGGACAGCAAGTTATCCGGTGACTGCGATCGAATTTACTGTTTCCGGTGTCGATGCCGTCTCATTAAGACAGACGCTAGCGGTTGTCTCGGCAGAACAGGGCGTTGATATTGCTGTCTCGCCTGGCGGTTTGATGCGTTGGGCAAAGAAGCTGGTCATCATGGATGTCGACTCAACTTTGATTCAGCAGGAGGTTATTGAGTTGCTTGCTGCTCATGCTGGCTGCCTCGAAGAGGTGCAGGCTATAACTGAATCCGCGATGCGTGGAGAAATTGATTTTGCCCAAAGCTTAAAGTCGCGAGTGAGTTTTCTGCGAGGTTTGCCAGAATCGATACTGGAAAAAGTTCGTGAGGAAATCTCTCTTACCCCTGGAGCCCGCACGCTCATTGAAACACTAAAGAAACTGGGCCATAGCGTTGGAGTTGTTTCCGGTGGTTTCACCACTGTTATTGAACCGCTTATTAATGAGCTAGGCATTCATCATTATCGCGCTAATACGCTCGAGGTTGTAGATGGCGTTCTCACGGGTAAGGTCACTGGTGCCATTATCGATCGTGCCGCTAAAGCTACGGCGCTACGCGATTTTGCGGCTCTCGAGGGTGTTGATTTGGAACAGACCATCGCAATCGGAGATGGAGCAAATGATTTAGATATGATCGCCATCGCAGGTATGGGTATCGCTTTTAACGCAAAACCTGCAGTCAAAGCCGCAGCTGATAGTTCTGTGAGCGCCCCGTATCTAGATTCCGTCCTCTATTTATTGGGAATCACCCGCGAAGATATTGAAGCAGCCGGCGGTGTTAGAAAGTAAGATTAAGAAGTACCTATTACAAACGGCAGGCGTGTATATCAGTGACGAGAATCCCACGTGCACCAAGCGCCCACAATCTATCCATGATGTGATTGGTTTCAGATCGTAAAACCATGGCACGCACAGCTACCCAATCCTTTTTCTGCAATGGAGAAATTGTTGGAGATTCCAAGCCTGGAGTGATAGCACAGGCGTCATCGACCTTTTGTGTAGGAATGTCATAATCCAAAAGAACATACTGTCGAGCCGTTACCACACCTTGCAATCTTCTCTTAAGAATTTCGAGGTTTTCGCTCAGGTGTGCACCAGAACGATTTATGAGAACTGCTTCCGAGTGCAGTAAAGGCTCCCCAAAAATCTCAAGTCCAGCTTGTTTTAGGGTATTTCCGGTGCTGACAACATCGGCAATTACATCGGCAACCCCAAGTCGGACACTGCTTTCGACTGCGCCATCCAATCGGACGACCGATGCATCTATAGAAGCTCGTTTCAGAAAATCTTGAACAAGCCCTGGATATGCAGTTGCAACGCGTTTGTTCTGGATCTGGTTGATCGTGAAATTCTTGCCTACCGGTGCTGCAAATCGAAATGTTGATTTACCAAAATCGAGCGAGAGCACCTCGGTAGCGGTAGCGCCTGAATCGATGAGGAGATCTCGTCCCGTAATCCCTGCTTCGAGTTCGCCTGTTCCAACATAGATTGCAATATCGCGTGGGCGCAAATAATAGAACTCAACGCTATTTTCAGGATCCATAAGGATTAGATCTCGAGAGTCAGACCGTTGCCGATAACCTGCCTCTTTCAGAATCGAGATGGAAGCATCGGCCAGTGAACCTTTATTTGGTACCGCAATTCTTAACATCACCCTTAGCTCCTCGCGTGAAATCTAGTTATTACAAGTATCGATAGATATCTTGGGGCGTTAACCCACGAGCCAACATCAAAGTTTGAATGTGAAAAAGTAATTGGCTTATCTCTTCAGCAAGTTCCTCGTTACTTTCATGCTCAGCAGCGAGCCAGACTTCGCCCGCCTCTTCCAAAATCTTCTTTCCTATGTGATGAACGCCAGCATCAAGGGCGGCTACTGTCGCAGAACCATCTGGGCGGCTACCAGCTTTATCAGTGAGCTCTTGCCACAGTTCATCAAAGTTCTTCATGGGGTGAGTTTACTGTGAGAGCGCCTTGGCGCGGAGCATATTAATCATCGCTGCTGGATCATCGGCAGAAAAAACTGCACTGCCAGCCACGAAAGTATCGGCTCCTGCATCACGCGCTATCTGAATCGTGTCGAGAGATATTCCTCCATCGACTTGCAACCAAATTGGACGTGAACCGATTTTGGCCCTCACGCTACGCACCTTATTCATCATTTCAACCATAAATTTCTGTCCACCAAAACCTGGCTCAACAGTCATCACCAAAACCATATCAACTAGATCAAAATACTCTTCGTATTGAACTATGGAAGTGCCCGGTTTAAGCGCGATTGCGGCTCGGGCCCCATGCCTCCGTATCTCACTCAATGTAGTGCGAATATCTGCGCACGCTTCCACATGAATGGTGACACTGGAAGAACCTGCCACTGCATACTCAATTGCAATTTTGTCTACGTTGGCAACCATCAGATGTGAATCAACTGGCAGAGGAGCAGCCTCAATGATCCCTGCCGCTTCTGCAAAATTCCATGTCTTATTCGGAACGAAAATGTCATCCATAATATCCAGGTGTAGCAAATCACTTACTTTCGCTATCTTTAATATTTCACTTTGAAGATTCCCTCGATCTGCATTGAGAATACTGGGTGTTATCCGAATATCGCGCGCCACGGCTAGAGCCTATTGCACTTTCTTTTTTAAGAGCGCTAAATACATCGAATCTGTCTCATGAACGCTCGTCCACAATGCAAGGGCCTTATCTCTGATGGCTCCGTGCAAATTTTGTGGGAGGAATGGCGACACGTCCAGCAATTCCAAATCTGGGAAGCGTCGCAGAAGTGCGTTAACTTGGGCCGTTGTCTCTGCGAAATGGGGGCTACACGTTGCATATCCAAAAACTCCACCGGGATTAAGCACGGAAATAGCTCCTTCGGCAAGTTCGGACTGTAATTGAGTTAAGGTGCGCAAATCCTGAAGACTCCTTCTCCAACGCACTTCTGGCCGTCTGCGAAGAGCCCCCAATCCAGTACATGGCACATCAGCAAGAACCGCATCGAACATCTCTCCGCGGTTGGCGATTGTGCGACCATCACCAGTCCACACCGTTGCTCCCTGAACAACATTCTTTACCAAATTGGCTCTTGCATCTGAGACCTCGTTTGCTACGAAAATATCCCCGCGTTCTTTAGTAATACTGGCAAGCAGAGCAGCCTTTCCACCCGGACCAGCGCATAAATCTAAAGTTCGCCTCGCATCTGTAGTTGCCTTCGAAAAGATATGTGCAACTAGTTGAGAACCTTCATCTTGTACGCCAGCCTTTCTATGACGAATCAAATCGATTGCAACGGGGGGAATATCCACCTTTGCCCCATAAGGAGAATAAGTCGTTGCTTCTCCCCCGAGAGCTAAAAGATCTGACTGCGAAGATAGACCTGGCCAAGCAACAAGGGTTGGAAGAGCTGGAGTGTTATTGGCTCTCAATTCGGATTCAACTAGTCCGAGGTCCTTGAGTAGATCGAAATAGGCAGAGATAATCCATTCCGGATGTGAATACAAGATGGATAGTCTGGAAACTGGATCGCGAAATTCAAGTGCAGGAGCTATCCACGATTCCAAACTCTGCGAACTCACCTTGCGAAGAATGGCGTTAACGTAAGATGCTTTAGCTTCACCAATGACCTTACGAGCTAATTCGACAGTTGCAGATACGGCACCGTGGGTGGCTACGCGCATCTCAAAGAGTTGGTGAATTCCCATTCGACAGATATCAACTATTCCCGGATCAACCTCTGATATGTCGCGATCGAATACCTGCGAAAGGATGAAGTCGTGTCGACCTTGCATACGCAGGGTCCCGTAAAGAAGTTCTGTGGCGAATGCTTTATCTCGCGTTTCAAGGTTGCTTGCAGTGAGCGCGCTAGGTAGGAGGAGATTGGAATACCCATCTTTGCGATTAACCTCTGATAGGACGTCGTAGACCAGTATTCGCGTTGCATCTGGACGCGGAGCTCGGAAAGTATCTTTTCCAGACTTACTCAAATGATTCACCAGACTTTAAACGAAGCCCATTGATCCAGGCGCTTGATGCCATCTTTGCTTTTCCTGCAGGCTGTACTTCACCAATGATGAGTGCACGTGTTCCGGTACCTACGACCAGATCATTGCCCAGTACTTTCAACTCTCCTGGCGATAGCGAGATTTGTGAGAATGAGGGAGAGAAAACCTTTACAACGGTTTGTCGAAAATGAGTTCTCGCTCCAGGGTTAGAAGTGAGCGACCTAATCTTCTGAGAAATTAATTCAGCGCTCAGGCGCCAATCGACCTCAACTTCCTCTTTTGAGATTTTGAAAGCCCGTGTTGCGCCCTGAGATGGTTGTGGTTTCGGACGAACTCCCTTTTCTATGAGTTCAATGGATTCATCTATCGCTTCTGGACCGAGCAGAGCCAATTCACTGAGCAGTTCATCGCTTGTGATATCCCCATCAAGAGCGAAGTGCTTCTGAACAAAAAGCGGCCCTGTATCCATGCCTTCATCGAGTGCGAATACCGTAACGCCTGAAACCAAGTCTCCTGCTTCAATCGCACGCTGAACTGGCGCAGCACCCCGCCAACGCGGAAGCAACGAAAAGTGAAGATTGATACTGCCATGTGTCGGCTTCTCGAATACTTCGCGAGGAAGAATCACTCCATATCCAATCGTGATAAGAAGATCGATGTGGAAAAGTGCTTCAATTAACTCCGCAGTCGTGTTTGGTTTTATGCACGGTACTTCATTTTCGCGAGACCAGATTGACACAGCCGACTCTTGGGTTTTTTGACCGCGACCTGCCGGTCGATCGGGCTGTGTAACGGTGGTAACCAATTCATACCTGCTTGCCTTAAGAAAATCAAGCGTCGGTATGGCTACCTCTGGCGTTGCAGCGACGCAAATACGCATCTACAGGCCTTGCCCAAAAGGGCCGTGGGGAGAAATCTTTATCGTTGGAGTCGAACCAGTGCTACTTGCTAGACCAAACCAATCAGATTCGCGGATCTCCTTCATAGCCTTTTTTCGATCCTCACTACTGAGGCGATCAATGAAAAGGATTCCATTGAGATGGTCAGTCTCATGCTGTAGCGCTCTTGCAAGGAGCTCGGTTCCCTCTACGACTATTGGTTCGCCGTGCATGTTAAAACCCTTTGCTACTGCGCGAAATGCGCGTGGAGTTGGATATACCAAATCTGGGAAACTCAAGCACCCTTCATCCCCTTCTTGAATCTCCTCACTGAGATCAAGCGTTGGATTGACAAGATGACCTAACGCTTCATCAACATCCCACACGAAAACCCTTAAAGGCACACCAATTTGTGGCGCTGCCAAACCTGCTCCTGGCGCTGCCAACATTGTCTCTGTAAGGTCTTTGACCAGAACACGCAACTCTTTATCAAAGTCAACGACCTCAGTTGCCGGTGTAACTAGTACCGGATCGCCAAAGTGTCGGATCTGTTGAATTGACATGGGCTCAGTCTATCGAAAAGTTGAAAGCCAGCGCCTCACAGCAAGAGTAGGCTAAGAAGTCAAGGAATACGGGTCGATTCGAATAATAGTCATTCTCTTTTTGGATGCAGAACGCCTTCTTTGGAACTCATGAATAAGAGAAATCAGAGATTCACCCTCATTTAAAGGTGACAGCAAAAGGAAGCGGCTCGTTCCAGTTGTCAATTGTGAAGGTCCAAGAATTCGAGTCGTTGAGGGTAATCGTTCCGATTGCTGGGCACTTTTAAGTGCGCGTAACAGTGAGGTAGCTTCAGTACTTTCGATATCCAGAGTAAGAGCTCTCACGAAAGGAGGGAAACCGATCTCCTCTCTCTCTTGTAACTCCTTGCGAGTAATGAGTGATGGTTTCCATGAAGATAGCGCTGAAAGAATGGGATGGGCTCTTGAAATAACCAGAAGCATTTCTCCTCCAGCTGCCAATAAGCCTCCCGCGTTGAAGATAATTTCTCGGGCTCTTTCAGTTGCGCGCAAATCAATTTGCGAGAAAAGGCGATCACATTCCAGAACTACTATCGCTGCGTACCCGTTGGGGGCTACCGGAATGGCTCCCGGAGTAGCTACAACAATCCCGTGAGAGCCTTGGACATCATCAACGATTTTGTCGCCACCTGATTGAGTTATCGCCTGACCTGGAAAGGCACGCCCTATTTCGAGTGCGAAGCGATCAGCTCCTCGCCCTAGAAGAAAACTTCTCTGGCTTTGACACCATGAACACTGCCAGTTCTGATAGGACATATGGCAAAGAGAACATTGAAAATCTAGAGATGCTGCTCTTTGGTGCAACTTTCCTCCACAAGAACAGAGTGCGACGTTCTTACACTGTAAGCAGAGAACGGCCTGCGAATATCCTTTGCGTGGTGCAATAAAAAGAACTGGTCCGTTTCTGAGTGCGGAACGAATCTGTGAAATTATCCCCTGGGGTAAGAGTTCACCGGACAAAGCTTGGAAGTCTCTTACTCTCAGTGAACTCTTGGTAGCTTTAAATTTCATCCATCCAATGTCAATCAAACGAGCTGTTTCCGAACTAGGTGTGTAGCCAAAGAACGTCAATGAAATCCTAGATTGCCTGCTTCGCAAAATCGCTACATCCCTGGCATTCCAACCTGGGGTTCTCGCCTCATACAAATTCTCAGATCCCTCGTGGATGATGACTATCTCAGAGATGGATCTCAATGGAGCAAAAACGCTACTTCTAGTGCCTAACACCAGAAGATTTTTATGTTCCAGGGTTCGAAGGTAATTTTGGTAACGCTCTGACTTTGGCAGATTTGAATCTAATATCAAAGCTTGAGGAAAAAAGGCAGATAATCTTTTTAAGAGCCTGTTCTCAGGAACAACTACCAGTATGGAGCCGTTTTTAAGTTCCTTCTTTTCAAGATAATGTGCAATCAATTGAATTGGCTCTCGGCACGCTGGCAACTGGAAGTAACTCCGCTCCCCGCTTCCAAGTGCCGTGGAGGAATCTAATGGAATCTGAAAGGCGCTCTTGAGCAGAGACTTCTCAACCCCGGCTATGCGAGGAGGAATGGCGCTGCGAATCACATCGTAAGGATGGGCCGCCCAACGTCTAGCTACTTGTGAAATTAACTCCAATGATTCAGGGGTAGCAACTGGAATCGACGAAATTACCTTAATAATTTGCTTGAGTGGACCTACCTCAGATTTTGAACAACGGCTGAGAACTAAAGCTTCGCATTCGCGATTGCCAAAAGGTACAACTACACGTACTCCTGCGACAATTTCACTATCTAGATCTTCTGGAATTGCGTACTCAAACTCTGAATCCAAGTGAAAAACACCAGAATCTACCCATACTTTAACCGCATCCGTTTGACCGGTTGTTGGCCTACTTCGAGGGCGAAAGACCTCCGCCTTTAATCTGAGTGGGCGCGCCAACGCCACGGTTTACTTCGCTACTCTATTTAACGGCTGCTTGTAACTGCGTGACGCGATTAGTTGCTTCCCATGTGAAGTTAGGGAGTTCGCGGCCGAAGTGACCATATGCAGCGGTCTGTGAATATATTGGGCGTTTCAGATCAAGATCTCGAATGATGGCAGCAGGACGTAAATCAAAGACAGAGGTAACTGCGCTCTGAATTCGTTGAACTGGGACTGTTTCGGTTCCAAAAGTCTCTACAAACACTCCTACGGGTTGTGCCTTTCCAATCGCATAAGCCACTTGCACTTCACAGCGACGAGCAAGACCTGCGGCAACAACATTCTTGGCCACCCATCGCATTGCGTAGGCGGCTGAACGATCAACCTTTGATGGGTCTTTACCTGAAAAAGCTCCACCTCCGTGGCGAGCCATCCCACCGTAAGTATCGACAATAATTTTTCTACCTGTGAGTCCGGCATCTCCCATAGGGCCACCAATAACGAATCTTCCGGTTGGATTGATAAGAGTTCGCATCTCTTTACGAGGGAGATCAATTTTTGAGAGGATCGGCTCAATGACTTGGTCGATAATTTCAGGCGTCAATTGCTTGACCACATCTACATCTTCGGAGTGTTGACTAGAGATAACCACAGTATCGAGGGCTACAGCCTTGTCTCCGTCATATTCTATTGTGACTTGGGTCTTTCCATCTGGACGCAGATATGGAAGCGCACCAGATTTACGGACCTTAGACAGCTGTTGGGCAAGCTCGTGGGCTAACCAAATTGGAAGAGGCATGAGTTCTTTTGTGTCATCACATGCATATCCGAACATCAACCCTTGATCTCCTGCACCTTGTAGGTCGAGAGGATCTGTGGCAGAGGCAACGCGATGTTCGAATGCATCGTTGACGCCTTGGGCGATATCTGGTGATTGCTGTCCTATAGAGATTGAAACTCCACAACTATTACCATCGAAACCCTTAACCGAGGAGTCATAACCGATTCCAATGACAGTGTCACGAACGATACCCATAACATCGGCATATCCATTCGTTGTCACTTCACCGGCTACGTGCACCTGACCCGTAGTAATCAACGTTTCTACCGCGACGCGGCTCGTTGAATCCTGTCCAAGAAGAGAATCCAAAATGGCATCTGAAATCTGGTCAGCAATCTTGTCTGGATGTCCTTCGGTAACTGATTCAGAGGTGAAGAGGCGCTTTGACATGGGCTTAACCTAACTTATGAACGGCTTCTGTGAGTAATTGATTGGCTAGCGTGTCTTTAGTGGTTTTAGCCACCTCTATAACTGTTCCATCCGATATGAGAATTTGCCCTTGTGTAGTCTCGCTATTGAAGATTTCACCAGTCGATACATCGTTAAGATAAAGGATATCTGCGTTCTTGCGCCGTAGCTTCTCACGTGCGGCTTCAATATCTACAGTTGTCTCAGCTGCGAAGGCGATGACAACCTGGGATCCTTTTGAAGAAGCAACGGTTGCCAATAAATCAGGGTTTTCAGTTAACTCGATAGAGTGAAAGTCGCCCTTCTTAATCTTTTGAGAACCCTGGTGCGCAGGCCTTGCATCTGCAACGGCTGCCGACATCACCAAAACATCTGTATTAAGAAATTCCCTCTGCAAAGACGAAGCCATTTCTTGCGCTGTCTCTACCTTAATAACTCTGACAGCATCGATATCAGGAAGGGACACATTTGCGGATATAAGCGTGACATCTGCGCCCCGTTCCTTCGCCGCCCGTGCAATCGCATAACCCTGTTTTCCTGAGGAGCGATTTCCTATGAAACGAACAGGATCTATCGGTTCTCGTGTTCCTCCAGCGGTTACGAGTACTTTTCTTCCGCGCAGATCTTGCCCTTCACTAATGAGTTCCGAGAAGGCGTGAAGAATTGTCTCTGTTGATGGAAAGCGCCCTTGCCCAATATCCCCAGAGGTAAGGGGACCAATGTCTGGATCAAGAACTTTATATCCGCGCGAACGTAGAGTTTCTACATTCTGAATCGTCGCAGCGTTCTTCCACATTTGAGGATGCATCGCGGGAACAATGAGCGTCGGCACATGTGCAGCCAGTACAACATTTGTGAGGAGATCATCAGCTCGTCCGGCCGCGATTCGAGCGATAAGGTCTGCAGTTGCTGGAGCAATAATCAGAAAGTTAGCTTTCTTCGCCAGAGATACGTGGCGCACCTCTTCAACTGATTGAAAAACCTCGGTGGTGACGCTTCGACCGGATAACGCCTCCCACGTTGCAGCCCCTACAAAATTAAGGCTAGAGGGAGTTGGAACCACAGTAACTCGGAAGTTTGCATCCAGTAACCGCCGCAAAAGATCACACGATTTGTAGGCGGCGATTCCCCCACCGACTCCGAGAATAATCTCGCGTCCAAAGCCTTGCATGGCTACACGTGGAGAAATTGGCTAAGCGGTTGGTTCTAGATTTTCAATGGTGAGTAAGCCTTCATTAATCTCGCGGAGAGCTATCGAGAGTGGCTTCTCATGAACGTGCGTATCAACAAGTGGCCCAACGTATTCAAGGAGGCCTTCACCGAGTTGAGAATAATAAGCATTGATTTGACGAGCGCGTTTAGCGGCATAGAGAACCAAGCTGTACTTAGAACCAGCCTTATCGAGTAATTCATCGATTGGCGGGTTCGTGATTCCGTCCATATGTAAGCTCATCTAAAGACTCCATCAAAGGTAATTGGGCTTAACCCAGATTAGTTGGTAGACGCCAATTCTATCAGGGTTGCAGCAACCTGTTTGACCTCGGTATTTATCAGCACTTTATCGAAAAATGATGAGGCAGCCATCTCTTCCTGAGCAAGTGCGAGTCGTGCGGCACGCCTTTCTGGGCTATCGGTCCCTCGGCCCTCTAAGCGCGAAACAAGCTCCTCCCATGTAGGCGGTTCGAGAAAAACAAGAAGGGCTTCTGGAACTTTAGCCTTGACCTGCTTTGCTCCTGAAATTTCAATCTCTAATAGAACGCTCCTGCCGGCGCGGAGCGCCTCTTCCACCGACTGTCGAGGAGTGCCATATCGATTGCCAGCAAAAGATGCCCACTCAAGAAACTCATCAGCGGCAATCGCACGATCGAATTGCTCGTCAGAGAGAAAGTGATAGTCCACCCCATCTCGCTCATTAAATCTTGGAGAACGTGTAGTTGCCGAAATTGATACGAAGAATGGAGATGATTTCTTCAATTCTTGCGCAACCGTACTTTTTCCAACCCCACCGGGCCCAGATAAAACAATTAGCTGCCCTCGCTTAATCGCAGATGGTGGCGCAAACTCTTGCGATAAAACTTTTGCTTGTCGATTTCCTAAACCTTGAAGCCGTCGTGTCAGAGAAATCTCCAGTCTTTCTAGAGTTGATCGAGCACGAATCTTGCCGACGCCGGCTATAGACTCGACAAGCTCTAGAACTCGCATCTTTGCGACAGCCTCATCAGATTTCGCCATGGTGAGTACATCAGTGATGGAAAGTTCCCCAGTTTTCACGCGCGCCTTTACAGAAGCTCGTATGAGTCGAGACTCTTTCGCCTTAGCGAGAGCTCGAACGCGTTCTTCGGGCGTGAGTTTTGGAGGGGCTCCCATAGGACAAATCTAATTCATTATCTCTTGCGCAATGTGTCGCGCTTTAGAACTCATCTCTTCGGGACCGTTCTGCCAGGCACGGGTGATAGGTCTTCCGATAACAACAAGAGATGCTCCCAGATTTATCGCTTCCCGTGGGGTCATGGTGCGCTTCTGATCGTCGCCACCTTGTTCAGATAGCGGGCGAACCCCTGGAGTGATTATCAAAGGAGAACTCCCAACAGCTGAACGAATCGCTGATATCTCAAGAGGTGAGCAGACTAGAGCTTTTGCTCCAGAATCAATTGCGATCTTCGCAAGTGCGACCGCGCTCTGCAGAGCAGGCTTGGCAAATCCGATACTTCCAAGATCTTCTTCTGAAAGAGAAGTCAAAATGGTCACCGCAGTTACTGAAGTATTAGGTACAGCCTCAACTGCGGCCTTAATCATTTCAGCTCCGCCCGTTGCATGAACTGTTAGATATCTCGGATTCAACTCCGCTATCGCGGCAGCGGCCCCTGAAACCGTATGTGGAATATCGTGCAACTTAAGATCAAGGAAAATCTCAGCATCAGTCTCATTCCGAATCGCCCTAACGCCATCGTGCCCAAAAGTAAGAAAAAACTCTAAGCCCAATTTAAAGACACTAACATATTGCTCAGTGGCAGCTACCCAACGCTTTGCCGTCTCGAGATTTGCAGTATCTAGAGCCAAGACAATAGGTGCTTTCATTCGCGCTCCTCTCGATGGGCATATCCAACTGCTTGAGAAAGTGTGGCAAACCCTCTACTTGCAAGCAGTTCTCTGAGTTCATCACGTACTTGAATTATTGCAGTTGGATTACCGAAGCTAGCAGTTCCTATAGAGACGCCCGATGCTCCTGCCAAGATAAGCTCAAGTGCATCGCGGCCGCTGGAGACTCCCCCCATTCCCAATATTGGAACTGTTGGCAAAGCAGCATGAACTTGATAGATAGCTCGTACCGCGATCGGTCTTATTGCAGGACCTGATAAACCGCCAGTCTTTCCTCCAAGATGTGGCTTCATGGAATCGAGGTTGATTACCATCCCAAGCACAGTGTTGATCAGGGCGAGTGCATCTGCACCAGCATCAACAACTCCCTTGGCAATAGTAGGTAAATCGGTCACATCCGGAGATAACTTTGCAATGATGGGAAGTTCGCCCCCAATAGTCTTGCGAACACCATCGATTACTCGGCGAGATGCATCCGGATCACATGCAAACACAAGTCCACGATTTTCAACATTGGGACAGCTGATATTTACCTCTACAGCGCTAAGTCCTGACACCGAACGAAGTTTTCTGGCAAGAGTTGAATACTCTTCGATTGTCTCACCCGCTATCGAAACGATTACCCGCGCCTTCTGCTCCAAAAGCCAAGGCACATCATGTGCCAGAAACGAGTCAATACCGGGTCCTTGAAGGCCGATTGAATTGAGCATTCCTGAAGGAGTCTCTGCCATACGGGGCGTTGGACGACCGTGGCGCGGTTTTGTCATCACCGATTTAGTTACTACCGCCCCAATATCCTTTAATGGAAAGAATTGAGCCAATTCTTTACCGCTGCTCGCACATCCACTCGCAGTAAAAACTGGTGATGGAAACCACGCATTGCCTAAAGTGGTGGACATATCGACAGGAACGCTCATCACTATTCAGGAACCTTTCCGACAAGATCCCAACGTACTGTTGAGCCATCCATCACAGGTCCATCTATGCATGAGCGCACCATAGAGGTGGTTCCATCTGCATTTGTTACAGGTAGAACGCACGTCATGCAGATTCCAATACCGCACGCCATAGATTCTTCTACGGCACATTGATGGATAACCTCGGTGGCTGCCGTCAATTCAGTTATCGCGCGCAACATAGCCATCGGTCCGCAAGAATAGATGACATCAATATTTCGGTTTTGGATGATCTCCATCAAATTTTCGGTAACCCGCCCTCGCTCACCCATTGAGCCATCTTCTGTGTAGATTTTGAGCGAATTGACAGAGCGCTTTCCCTCCATCGGAGCATAAATTTTTGAACCAACACTTGCGCCTAGAAGCATGTCGACCTTACAGCCACGAGATTTAAGTACATCCGCAAGACCGAATAGAGGTGCGGATCCATATCCCCCGCCAATTAAGAGCGCATTGATAGGTTGAGTAGGAATGCCAAACGCTGATCCAAGAGGAGCGACAATATCAACTTCGTCCCCTTCAGATTGTGCACATAACCATTTACTCCCTGAACCATGTGGAGCAACAATCAATTCCATTGTTCCACCGTACTGAGAACTTTCAGATGTGCGAGAAATAGCAAAAGCTCGTCGCAAAATCATTCTTGAAGAGTCTCCGCCTACTGAAATAGCTACAAAATTGCCGGGACGGCAACTTTTCACAATGTCACCAACACCAAGAAGTATCTGGTGGTATGCACCTATACGCTTATTGGACAAGATGGTTGCGCTCTTCTGTACGGCATTGCGATTGATAGTTGCCATTAGTGTGCGAGCCAATCTTGAATCGGCGCAACATCCAAAACATTTCCTTGAATCGATTTGATTCCCTCAACCGCAGCGCTGAAACCCGCAGTCGTAGTGATGATTGGGATAGATCTCTGAACAGACGCAGTTCTAATCGCCCATCCATCTGCGCGAGTTCCACGGCCGACAGGAGTGTTAATCACCAGGTTAATGTCGCCCGAGTTAAGCATCTCTACTACAGTCTTCTCGCCCATAGGTCCGGTACCTTGTGAATTTTTACGCACCGTAACTGTCTGTACACCATGTTCACGTAAAAATCTTGAAGTACCGTCAGTCGCAATCAAATGAAAGCCTAATTCTGCAAGAGCCTTTGCTGGAGCGATACCGGAATTCTTGTCTTTATCAGCAAGTGAGATAAAGACCGTTCCAGATTTGGGTAGTGAACCAAAAGAACTAATCTGAGACTTTGCATAAGCTGCACCAAATGTGGATGCAATCCCCATGACTTCACCTGTGGATCTCATTTCAGGACCAAGTACTGCATCTACTCCACGTCCATCGGCTCGTCTAAATCGATTCCAAGGAAGCACCGCTTCTTTCACGCTAATACCCTTGGCGATCGCATCACCAGACTTAGGCAAGAGACCCTCATCACGCAAGGTCGCAATCGAATCACCAACAGATATCCTTGCGGCGGCCTTGGCTAGTGGTACTCCAGTTGCTTTACTAACAAATGGAACCGTACGAGAAGCTCTTGGATTCGCTTCCAATACGTAGAGAGTTGAACCAGACATTGCGAATTGAATGTTGATAAGTCCACGGACTCCGACGCCCTGGGCGATCTTAAGAGTAGCTTGACGTATCTGCTCGCGCTGTTGACTCGAAATTGTCATCGCAGGAAGAACACAAGCGCTATCACCAGAGTGAATACCCGCCTCTTCGATATGTTCCATGATTCCGCCGAGGAAGAGTTCGTCTCCATCAAAGAGCGCATCCACATCTAGTTCAATAGCGCTATCAAGGAATCGATCAACTAGTACCGGATGATCCGGCGTTATATCTGTTGCACGAGAAATAAAGGAAGAGAGAGCAGCATCGTCATACACAATCTCCATACCTCGGCCACCCAAGACAAAGCTGGGACGGACTAGTACTGGGTAGCCGATGCGCTTTGCGATATCGAGGGCTTCCAATTGTGATGAAGCCATACCAAACTCAGGCGCAACAAGTCCTTGCTGACGCAACACTTCGCCAAAGGCGCCACGTTCCTCCGCTAGATTGATTGCATCAGGGCTAGTACCCAGGATCGTTACCCCTGCTGCTTTGAGACCTGCAGCAAGTCCGAGAGGTGTTTGCCCGCCCAATTGAGTAATCACACCCAAAACTGGTCCGGCTTGCGTCTCAGCATGCACTACTTCAAGAACATCTTCGAGAGTGAGTGGTTCAAAGTACAAACGATCGCTTGTGTCGTAATCGGTAGAAACTGTCTCAGGATTGCAATTAATCATGATTGTCTCAAACCCAGCTGCTCTCAACGTAAATGAAGCATGAACACATGAATAATCGAACTCAATCCCTTGACCTATTCGATTCGGTCCACTTCCGAGAATGATCACCGCAGGTTTGGTTCTGGGGCGAACTTCAGTCTCTTCTTCATAACTGGAATAGTGGTAGGGAGTGAAAGCTTCGAATTCCGCAGCGCAGGTATCAACTGTTTTGTAAACTGGACGTATCGCCATTTGATGGCGAAGTTTTCGAACATCTTCTTCGCTCATAGTTCGTAATTGCGCTATCTGCTGATCAGAGAAACCGTGCTCCTTGGCAACTTTTAAGGTGAGTGAATCTAACTCAACCGAATCTCTAATATCCCGAGCTTGTTCATTAATTGTTTGTAATTGATTGAGTATCCATCGATCAATCTTCGTAGCTGCATAAACTTCTTCGATCGTCGCACCCAACCACATAGCCTTCTGAACCTGTTGCAATCGATACTCAGTAGGAACCTTCATGGCCTCCAAAAGACGGATGCGCTCTTCTGGAGATATCGGATTCACGAAGCTAAAAACTGCTTCTTTTCTCTCAAGCGAACGTAGCGCCTTCATGAGCGCCTCCGGGAAAGAACGACCAATTGCCATCGCCTCACCAACAGATTTCATCGTTGTCGTCAATCTCGGGTCCGCATCTTGGAATTTCTCAAAAGCAAAACGCGGAACCTTGACGACTATGTAATCAAGAGTCGGCTCAAACGAAGCAGGTGTTACTTGGGTAATGTCATTCTTAATCTCATCAAGGGTGTAGCCAATCGCCAATTTCGTCGCAATCTTGGCGATGGGAAATCCCGTGGCTTTTGATGCAAGTGCAGACGAACGTGAGACACGTGGATTCATTTCGATAACAATAATGCGCCCATTTTCAGGATTTACTGCGAATTGAATGTTGCAACCGCCTGTATCAACACCAACTTCTCTGATAATTGATATAGACAAATCTCTCAGCTTTTGGAACTCCACATCTGTCAGGGTGAGAGCTGGAGCAACCGTAATCGAATCCCCTGTATGAACACCCATAGGATCAACATTTTCGATACTGCAGACGATCACAACGTTATCTGCCTTATCGCGCATTACCTCGAGTTCATACTCTTTCCATCCGATGATTGATTCTTCAATCAGTACTTCCGAGGTAGGGCTATGACGTAGTCCGGCTCCAGCAATTTGGCGTAGCGTCGCTTCATCGAAAGCAATGCCTGATCCAAGCCCACCCATTGTGAAAGATGGCCTGATGACCACGGGATAATTGAGTTGATTCGCCGCATCTAACACTTCTTCCATTGAATGACAGATAAGTGAACGAGCTGACTCTCCTCCTACTTTTTCAACAATATCTCTAAATAGTTCACGATTCTCTCCACGTTCAATCGCATCGACATCGGCTCCAATAAGCTTGACGTTATATCGAGCAAGCGTGCCAGCCTTGAAAAGTCCAATCGCTGCATTCAGAGCAGTCTGCCCTCCAAGAGTTGCTAACACTGCATCAGGACGTTCTTTAGCGATGATTCGTTCAATAAACTCTGGGGTAATTGGTTCGATGTACGTAGCATCAGCAAATTCCGGATCGGTCATGATTGTCGCTGGGTTTGAATTAACTAAAACGACTCGAATTCCTTCAGATTTGAGCACGCGACAGGCCTGAGTTCCGGAATAATCAAATTCACAGGCTTGACCGATGACGATAGGTCCCGAACCAATTACCAGCACACTCTTTATTGATGCATCACGAGCCACTACATCATCACCGCCTTTCGCGGGTGCTTCTGCATGACCTCAATGAAGTGGTCAAACAGGTAAGCTGCATCATGAGGTCCAGCAGCCGCTTCTGGGTGATACTGAACGCTGAAGGCGCCGCGTTCCAACAACTCAAGTCCTTCAACTACACCATCGTTGAGGCAGACATGGGTGACATGTCCCGGACCAAAAACGGTAGTGAAACCTCCCTCGGTCGGCGCTTTGATTGCAAATCCGTGGTTATGTGCTGTGATTTCGACTTTTCCATTTCGCTGATCAATTACAGGTTGATTGATACCTCGGTGACCGAATTGCAGTTTGAATGTTTCAAAACCTAAAGCACGACCGAGAATCTGGTGGCCAAAACAAATTCCAAATACAGGTATCTCTGCCGCTAAAATCTCTCGTACTAATTCGATTGTCGAAGTCATCGTGGCAGGATCACCAGGGCCATTCGAGAGGAAAACCCCATCTGGAGAAATTGCCTCGATATCCGCGAATGTAGAGTTAAATGGCATCACGTGAACTTCAATTCCTCGTTCAGCCATTGCTCGTGGTGTTGCTGCCTTTATTCCTAAATCAATTGCTGCAACAGTGAATTTCTTCTCTCCTAGAGCTTTCACAACATAGGTGTGATCGGTAGAAACATCCTCCGAAAGATATGATCCTGCCATTGATGGCTGCTTTCGGACTTCAATAACCATCTCTTCGCGAGACAAATCTTCACCCGAAAAAATACCAACCCTCATCGCGCCGCGATCACGCAGATGGCGCGTGATTGCTCGCGTATCTACGCCCTGAATTCCTACGATTCCTTGGTTTATCAATTCTTCTTCCAAATCGCTCTCACTTCGCCAATTGCTTGTGAGCGTTGACGGATTACGAACCACAAATCCAGCTACCCAAATTTTGCGCGATTCATTATCGAAGCGATTCATCCCTGTATTGCCAATATGTGGAGCAGTCATGACCACGACCTGCTTGTGATACGAAGGATCAGTAAGCGTTTCTTGATATCCAGTCATGCCGGTCTGAAAAACTGCCTCCCCGAATGTTTTTCCTGTAGCAGCCCAAGAACGTCCCTCAAAGATTCTGCCGTCATCGAGTACCAAGAACGCTTTAGCCATTACTGACCCGCCTTATAGGTGAGATAACCATTAAAGAATGTCGCTTCCACAACCCCTGGGAATTCCATTCCATGGAACGGAGTATTGCGGCTGCGAGAGGCCAACCGATCTCGATCCACGCGATGGCTTTGGGTTGGATTCATCACAACGATGTTGGCCTTCTCACCAACCATCAGTGCCTTACCGTGGTCTTCATATCTGCCGATTCGAGCTGGCGCTGCACTCATCCGCTCAGCGACCTGATCCCAGTTCATGAGTCCGGTTTGAACCATAGTCAGATTAACGATTGGCAGAGCCGTCTCTAATCCCAGCATCCCAAAAGAAGCTTCCTGCCATTCACATTCCTTCGTCTCGGCCGCGTGAGGCGCATGATCTGTTGCAACAATATCGATCACGCCTTCAGCAAGTGCCTCTCGCAGCGCCATCACATCGCTTTCAGTGCGCAAAGGTGGGTTTACTTTATAAATCGGATCATAAGTTCGCGCTAACTCGTCTGTAAGGAGAAGATGATGAGGGGTCACTTCAGCAGTGACGTTAATTCCTCGAGATTTGGCCCATCGAATAATCTCGACTCCCCCTCGAGTAGTGACATGGCATATATGTAATCGAGCTTGTACATGGTCTGCAAGCAGAACATCTCTGGCGATGATCGATTCTTCGGCGATGGCTGGCCATCCCTTCAGACCTAATTGAGATGAAACGAATCCTTCATTCATCTGACTCCCTTGCGTCAGACGTGGCTCTTGAGCATGTTGCGCAACAACTCCGTCGAATTTCTTTACATACTCAAGAGCGCGGCGCATCACTAGAGGATCAAAGACACAATTACCATCATCACTAAATATTCTTACGCGTGCAACAGAATCAGCCATTGCACCAATCTCCGCTAGATGTTCGCCCTGTAAACCTTGTGTGACGGCTCCGATGGGGAAAACATCAAGTAACCCCGCAGCTTGCCCCAGTCGATAAACCTGCTCTACAACTCCTGCTGTGTCAGCCACTGGAGATGTGTTAGCCATTGCACTTAATGCAACATAACCTCCACGCGCACCGGCTTGCGATCCAGAGAGGACAGTTTCTGCATCCTCTTTCCCTGGTTCGCGCAAATGTGTATGAAGGTCAACCAGTCCGGGAAGTGCGATTGAGCCATCGAAATCAAATTCTGTGGCACCTTGACTTGCTATATCGGCTCCAATTTCGGCAATCTTTTCACCATCGATGAGCAGATTGGTTCTATTTCCAGAGACTTCGACATTCTTTAGGAGATATTTAGTCATTGAGGCTTCACTTCTCCCTCTGTGTTTCCAGCCAACAATAAATACAAGATTGCCATCCTGACACTCACCCCATTCGTTACCTGTTCAACGATGACAGAACGGGCGCTATCAGCGCTATCTGCTGTGATCTCAAGACCTCGGTTCATGGGACCTGGATGCATAACTATTGCATGCGGTTTCAACCTGCGTAAGCGATCTGAGTTAAGTCCGAAGTACCGCGAATATTCGCGGGCATTCGGAAAGAACATTTCTGACATGCGTTCCAGTTGAATACGTAGCATCATGATTGCATCAACATTTTCGAGCACGCGGTCGAGGTCATAGGAAATCGTGACGGGCCAATTTTCAACCCCTACCGGCAAGAGCGTGGGAGGCGCTACAAGTGTTACTTGTGCGCCAAGTTTTGTCAGTAGCAATACATTGGAGCGTGCAACTCGAGAATGCAGTACATCGCCAACTATTGCAACATGAAGACCGGAAAGATCTGATGCGCCCTGAGAAAGATGTCTGCGAATCGTAAAAGCATCAAGTAGCGCCTGACTTGGGTGTTCATGAGTTCCGTCTCCGGCATTGATAACGGCGCCTGACATCCATTGATTATCAGCTAGGCGCGCCGGTGCTCCTGAAGCGCTGTGACGAATAATGACAGCATCGGCGCCCATGGCTTGCAGAGTTTGTGCCGTGTCTTTGAGTGATTCACCTTTGCTTAGACTAGAACCTTTGGCGGAAAAATTAATCACATCAGCTGACAATCTCTTGGCTGCAGCTTCGAAAGAGATACGGGTGCGAGTCGAATCCTCTGCAAATAAGTTAACGATCGTTCTTCCACGCAAAGTTGGCAATTTCTTCATTGGGCCATCCGATGCTCGGGCTAGCTCTTCAGCAGTGTCGAGGATATTTATCGCTTCGGCCTTGGATATATCTGCGATTGAAAGTAGGTGCTTCATCAGCTCTTATCTTCATCAATCGTTACCTGATCTATTCCATCCAACTCAGTGAATTGCACCTTGACAATCTGCGAGTGAGATGTCGGCAAATTCTTTCCAACATAATCTGCTCGAATTGGAAGTTCACGGTGGCCTCGATCGATCAAGACAGCAAGCTGGACTGATTTAGGGCGACCAATCTCTCCGATCGCATCCAAAGCAGCTCGAATCGTTCGTCCTGAGAAGAGAACATCATCTACCAAAATCACATGTCGCCCCTCGACGCCAAGAGTGGGAATCACCGTTGGCATTAGTGGACGCGGGGCTCTTGTTCGCAAGTCATCACGGTGAAGAGTTATGTCGATAGTTCCTTGTTGAACCTTCTTGCCCTCAATCTCTTCTATCTTTGAGGCAAGTCGAGCCGCAAGATGCGCGCCGCGAGTAGGGATACCCAACAAAGTGATTGATTCGGAGCCAGAGTTGCGCTCTAAAATTTCATGAGCAATACGAATAGTCGCACGGGCCATATCTGGCGCAGGCAGGGCAAGACCCATTGTTAATTCTCCTTCCCCGCCTCGCAGGACGGGTCGTTAAAGGATGCAGGTGAAGACTATCACTGAATATTCGGGGGCTGTGGATGCTCGTCCAATAAGAGTTTGTGGTCTGTCTACTCTGCGCGGATGAACTCAATGGTCTCAACTGAATCTGTTTCTCAACGCTTAAAGGCGCTCCGTAACTCCCGCTCCATGTCACTTCTCGATGTGGAACTTGCCTCTCAGGGCTCCATTAAGGCCGTGGTACTCGGATCCTATGAACGGGGTTCTCGAGCTCTCAGCGTCAAGAGAATTATCCAGCTCGCAGATTTCTATGGAGTTCCGGTTCACACTCTCTTCGGCTCATTTCCCAATGAATCCCATATAGAACCTGGAAATATAGTGATTGATTTACGAAGAGTGCGAAATTACCAACAACAAATTTCAGAGGTCGAGCTTGATGCCTATCAACCGCTCGCCAAATTTCTGATTTATGTTCAAAATGCAAGGCAAGATTGGAATGGTGAGATAATTTCTCTACGCTCTGGAGACCTCAACCCACTGGTGATCTTCTTGGGGACGACTCAGACAGCGCTATTGAATTGGTTAGTAGAAGAGAGATTGCTCATCAAGGCTCAGAGTTAGCGAGCCACGCTATCGCGGATTTGCGAAATCTTGCCAAGTACCCCATGTATATATCCAGCGGACTCTTCGGTGGAAAGTTCTTTCGCGAGATTGAGCGCTTCATCAATGGCAATTCCTTCGGACAATTCTGGCGTCCAAACAATTTCATAAATTCCTAAACGAAGAATGTTTCGATCTAAGGCAGGCAAGCGATCCATATCCCAGCCCTGGGCGTAGGTAGTAATCAACTCGTCGATTTTGCGTTTATTTGCTGTCACTCCTGAAATTAGTTCACGAGTGAATTCCCGGATTGGTCTTGCGTCGGGGCCATCTTGAGGTAGATCACGCGCGATCAAAAGATCTGCTGCCGAAGCGCCACGAATATCAGCTTCATAAAGAAGATCGAGAGCTTGCTTTCGGGCTTTACTTCGTGCGGACACTAGTTTGCGCGGCCTAAATATGAGCCATCTCGTGTGTCAACGAGTACAACCTCATCCTGCTTAATGAAAAGAGGCACTTGAATCTGGATTCCGGTTTCGACAGTAGCTGGCTTCGTTCCGCCCGATGATCGATCTCCCTGAAGACCAGGTTCTGTGTAGGTAATTCTGAGAGCGACGGATGCGGGAAGTTCGACGTAAAGCGGATTGCCTTCGTGAATCGCAACGATTGCTCCGGTATTTTCAAGCATGTAATTTACTGCGTCACCCACGATACTTGCAGGAATATTCATCTGATCAAAATTGACGTTATCCATAAATACATAGTCATCACCTTCCTTGTATAGGAAGTTCATTTCACGCTTTTCGAGGATTGCCACATCCACTTTAACTCCGGCGTTAAAGGTCTTATCAACGACTTTACCCGTCAATACCTGCTTCAGTTTGGTTCGCACAAATGCTGGACCTTTACCCGGCTTCACATGCTGGAATTCGACAACTGTCCACAATTGACCATCAATATCAAGGGTCATTCCATTTTTGAGATCATTTGTTGTTGCCACGTCTGCTCCAGTTCACATATTCAAGAAATAAGAGCCTGCAGTTTAGCGTATGAGAAATCAACAACAAAAATCAGCTAAGCAGAGCCTTAAGCGCAATCAGCGCAAGAACATAGGAGTTAGGTCCAAAACCGCCGATAGTTCCATTTGCAACCCCAGAGATCACTGATGTGTGGCGGAACTCTTCGCGAGCCAAAGGATTAGAAAGATGCACCTCAATCAAAGGGGCTTTAACCACTTCAGCAGCATCACGGATTGCATACGAATAATGAGTGAATGCTGCCGGATTAATAATCACTGGAAGATTGCCGTCTGCCGCCTCGTGGAGCCATTCAATAATCTCAGCTTCATCATTGCTCTGTCGAACATCGGCCACGAACCCTTGTGACTCTGCTGCGTTACGAATATGTAAGACAAGTTCCTGATAGTTCATATCGCCATAAATTGCTGAATCACGAATATCCAGGCGACCTAGATTTGGTCCGTTGATAACGAGGACTTTCATTGGCTTACCTTCTCATATGCTGCGATAAGAGCAGCTTCACTTGGGGCCTCTAGGCGTTGTGTCGACCCTGGTTCTGAGATAGCAACGAAACGAAGGGAATTTCCTCGAGACTTCTTATCCATTTTCATCGCTGCATATAACTCAGGCCATGAACCCGATTGATACGAAATGGGAAGTCCTAATCTACTGAGAACTACCATATGTTGGTCACGAGTTTCACGCGAGATAAGACCCAAGTCGTGGGATAGATGAGCGATAAAGGCCATTCCGATAGAGACACACTCACCATGACGTAGCGAATATTGGGAATGCAGCTCAACCGCATGACCAAATGTATGTCCGTAATTCAAAATCTCTCGATCAAAACTCTCCCGGAAATCGCCGGTCACAACTGCAGCCTTGACTCGTACAGCTCGTTCTATGAGTTGGTGGGTCAACTCCTCGGAATCTCGAATTTGAGAGATTCCAATATCTTCGACGAGTGAAAGAATCTCTGGATCGGCGATAAAGCCACACTTTATAACTTCAGCTAGGCCCGCTGCGAAATCCCTATCTGTAAGGGAAACTAGCCAGGCAAAGTCAATGACAACTTTGATTGGGGAATGAAAGGCGCCAATCAAATTCTTTCCGTAATCGCTATTGATGCCTGTCTTTCCACCGATAGCAGCATCGACCATACCTGCCACAGTTGTAGGTACCGCTACCCAATCGATTCCTCGCAACCAAGATGCCGCCGCGTATCCAGAAAAATCTGTAACTGCTCCCCCACCAATACCTACAATCAAGTCGCTCCGTGTAAACCCAGCAGCACCTAACCAATTCCATACCATTTCTAGTGTGCGAATAGATTTACCAGATTCACCGTCTGGGATAGCGAAATAGAAGAACTCGGCTGCCTGTGATTCAAAGACGGGAATTACTTCCTTCATACTTTCACTAAATATCACCGCGATCCGAGCACGGTCACGACTCAACTCTTGAACCGCTTCAGTAAATTCACGTCCAATCTCAACGCTATAACTGCGTTCTGAGCTGATGGGAACGATCTTCATAGTTCGGTCTCCATTTTCTGCACAATGAGGGACACGATCTCTTCCTCAGTTTTACCATCGACTTGAATGGTGAAATCCGAGATTGCTTCGTAGATGGGACGGCGCGCATCCATAAGGGTTTGCCACTGTCCACGCGGATTGTGTAGGAGCAATGGGCGATCTCGATTAAATCCGATTCTAGATGCAACCGCAGAGAGTGATATATCCAAAAAAACAACGAGCGAAGCAATCGCACGAAGAGCAGATTGCGCATCGATTGAGATTGGAGCGCCCCCGCCCAAAGACAAGACCGTGTCGTCAGTCAACAATTCTTCCCGTAAAACTTTCTTCTCAATTACTCTGAATGCATCTTCTCCAGCATCCAGAAAGATATCGGAGATGGATTTTTTCTCACGCAATTCAATTATCTGGTCAGTGTCTTTAAAGGCCAGGCCTAATCGAGATGCAAGAAGCGATCCGATTGTTGTTTTACCTGAACCCATAGGTCCGATCAGAATAACTTTGGGAGCCATTAGCTAAAGCGTAGATTCTTGATATATGACTCAAAATTGCGACGAACTTCTTGTACTGAATCACCGCCAAATTTTTCAAGAACTGCATCAGCGAGTACAAGTGCGGCCATAGCCTCGGCTACAACGCCAGCTGCAGGGACTGCACACACATCGGAGCGTTGATTAATTGCCTTGGCAGCCTCACCTGTCTTGACATCGATAGTGTCCAAAGCTTTTGGAACGGTTGATATTGGTTTCATAGCTATCGAAACGCGGAGAATTTCCCCATTAGACATTCCACCTTCGGTTCCTCCAGCGCGATCCGTGCGGCGGACAATTTCTCCATTTCTGCGTTCAATCTCATCGTGTGCAACAGAACCTCTCCGAGTGGCTGTTCTAAAGCCATCACCGATTTCAACTCCCTTGATGGCTTGTATGCCCATCATTGCGCCCGCGAGTCTTGCATCTAAGCGGCGATCCCAATGCACGTGAGAACCGAGACCGGGCGGAAGGTTATATGCCAAAATTTCACAGACCCCACCAAGCGTGTCACCATCTGAATGAGCGGCTTCTATCTCCGCGATCATCGCCGCACTTGTTGCAGAATCAATACATCTGACTGGATCTTCATCAATTCGGGACATCTCTGTCGCGGACGGAAGTGAATAGCCATCGGGCAATCTGACAGATCCGATGGAAACTACGTGGCTCAAAATAGTAATCCCGACAGATTGCTCGAGGAATTTACGTGCAATTGCACCGAGTGCAACGCGAGCTGCGGTTTCGCGAGCACTTGCTCGCTCCAATATTGGTCGTGCATCATCAAAGTCATACTTTTGCATTCCTACCAGATCAGCATGGCCTGGTCGTGGCCTTGTTAACGGTGCATTACGCGCTAAATTAGCAATTTCAGCCTCAGGAACTGGATCTGCCGACATGACCTTTTCCCACTTAGGCCACTCGCTATTCGCAACTTGAATAGAGATGGGTCCACCTTGAGTGACGCCAAGTCGAATTCCACCAAGGATTGTGACTTTATCTGCCTCAAAATTCTGTCTAGCGCCTCTACCGACACCTAACCTGCGGCGCGATAGATGGAAATCAATATCTTTCGTTGATACCTCGATATGAGCAGGAAGCCCCTCGATGATTGCGGAAAGGGCCTGACCATGGGATTCACCTGCAGTTATCCAGCGCATGAGCCTATTCTTGCAGATACAGGGGGTTGGAAGAGGGCGATTTTGCAGGTGCAGCAAGATTAAAGAAAGATTGTGGAGAGATACCCGCCACTTATCGCCGGTGCAAGCGGGATTGCCACTTGAAGATTGCGGAATCTCAAGGCATAAATGCACATCATGACTACTGTACAGACTCCGATTCCCATAAAGAGTTGCGAAATGGCGCTCTGCGGAATACAAAAGATTGCTAAAACGGAGATGAGTTTGATATCCCCTCCACCTAGATTGCACAGAGCTCGCGAAACGATGGAGAAGATCAGCATTGACACGATGAGCGATCTATTGAAATAGAGACTTGAGAAGAGGAACTGAGCAAGAATAAGAATCAAAAGCGAAACGTTTGGAATCCGGTGCCTGCAAATATCATAGAGCGAAATAATGAGAAGAACCAGGAGCACCGAATAAAGGTAGTAAGAAAGCAGAGTGCTCGAACTTGCTTGTGGATAATTATGAAGCTTCGGCGAGAATCTTCCTAAGGTAAACGGCCAATTCTTGTTCGGAGAAATCAGCTCGCGTTGCAATTCGCAACTGTTCTATTCCCTGATAAATGAGGAGCTCTGTACCGGAAAGAACTGGCAGTCCCTTATCTCTCCATTTCTTGGCAAGCACCGTAGGCCATGGCTTGTAGATAACGTCAAACAAGAGCGCTGTAATCTGATAATCGATACTTTCAGCCAGAAGATCTGCTGCGCCGGCAGGGGTCGTATTCACTATAAGGGTATACCTGTCTAGGGCGTGTGAATCTATCCATCGAATGTATTCAAACTCGGATGCGACAATTATTGATTCGAAACTGTCTCTACGGGTACTCGTACGGCCCATAATTGTGATCGACTGAGCTACCCCGTCAAGAGCTGCAGCAATAGCTCTCGCGGTTCCACCGGCGCCCAAGATGAGAACGGAATCAAACTCGGCGAATTCAATATTGCGAAGTGAATTTAGGAATCCATTTCCATCTGTGGATGTGATTTTCCAGCTCTCATCAGCTCTATAAAGTGTGTTTCCAGAATGAGACTTCTTCGCAATTTCAGAAATTTCGAGATTAAGAGTGAGCAGCTCCTCCTTAAGAGGCATAGTCAACGAAAAATAATCGAATTCGAAGCCGCGTTGATCAAAAAATTGAGCCAGTTCTCCCGAATTGACTTCGATGGCCTCGTAACTGCCATCTAATCCTAAGAACCGGTAGGCACTCTCATGAAGGAGCGGAGATAGCGAATGCGTAACAGGGTATCCAAGAACTGCACCCTTAATCATTTCTTACTCCTAAAAAGTCCATCTCGAAGATTCTTCTTGTACTCAGCTTTCCAGACGTTGAACTGTTTCAGATTATCTGTAAACCGCGTGTCTGATGGGGCAACGGTGATGAAATAGAGCCAATTTCCAGGTTCAGGGTTCATCGCGGCCTCCATTGCATCTCGTCCAGGGGAATTAATCGGGCCTGGAGGAAGACCGTACTTGCGATAAGTGTTGTACGGTGAATTTATTAAGGTGCCTTGTGTACTTAAGAAAATATTCCCGCGAGATTTCTTAACATAGTGAACCGTTGAATCGAATTGGAGCGGCATTCCGATCTTAAGCCGATTTCGGATGACTTGCGAGATCTTTGTGAAGTCTTGGCTTTTGCCCTCAGCCTGGATGAGTGAAGCGATGATCAAAAGCTCCTGCGGATCAAAAGGAGAATTTCCACTAAAGAATCCGGCTCTTTGCATCTCAGACTCTGCCCTAACCACCATCGAGTTGAGCGCCACAAGTGCAGAAACATCTTTATCGAAACTATATTGCGCCGGAAAAAGTAGACCTTCAAGTGAAACGAAACCTTTAGGTTTTTCCACTTGGGATATGGCACGCGTCAACTCATCCGCGGGAAATCCTGCCAACTTCATCTGTGGAAGTATTTCGGAGAGCCACATACCTTCCTTGATATTGATCAATCCGACGATTCGCGCACTATCCAGCAACTGCTCCAGTGCATTTGCCGCACAATTTCTAGTGCTAAGACGATGATCTCCCGGAGCAACCTGTGACGAACGTGGATTCCCAACTGCGACTCGGAAAAACGATTCGGAAGACTTCACCACATCAGCTTTGTATAGAGTTCGAGCTATATCGATACCAGTCGCACCTTCTTCGATATGTATAACTACCTCGGTTCCCGAATTAACACAGGGGTAATCCGGAGCTACATTGCCGCCTGACCGAAGGGCATCAACACCAATTGTGAAGATTGCACCAACCGCTAATCCCATGGCTACACGTGCCAGAGTCGATTTATTGAGATCGGTCATGGCTTAACCCCGCCTCCAAAATCTCAACTGCTGCGAGTGCATCAATATTCTCTTTGCTTTGGCGCACTGTCTTCCCAACCGCTCTGGCTTTAGCTTGAGCACTTACTGTTGACAGACGCTCATCGACTAGTGAAATTCGTGCATTCGTTAACTTCTCTAACTCAGTTGCGAAAGAGCGCGCCTTCTTCGAACTTTCACTCTCTGACCCTGACATATTGACTGGTAAGCCTACGTAAATCACAACTGGATCTATCTCTTGAAACAAGGCGCTGATCTTCTTAAATAGCTCTCTATCGTGCGACTGCAACACCGTCAGCGGTGAAGCCAATATTCCATCAGCATCACTTGCTGCTACGCCAATCCTGACATCGCCATAGTCGAATGCGATTCGGCGACCCCGCTCCATCAATCAATTTCCAGAGATAGCACGTGTGATTGCGCTAAGCGCGTCCGAGATGGCCGAGAGATTAGTTCCGCCTCCCTGGGCAAAATCATCTTTACCGCCTCCACCGCCGCCTAGAACTGCGGAGCCAACTTTTACAAGAGCCCCGGCCTTTATATTGCTCTTTCGGGCATCCTCACTAACAGCAACGACCAAAATTGCTTTACCTTCAACAACGCTGACTAAGACGATTACCGAACTCTTTACTCGATGCAAAAGCTCTTGAGCGATCTTCCTCAAATCATCTCCAGAAACACCATCTGCAAGATGGGATGCAACAAGAGACAATCCATTTATGATCTCTGCTTTTTTGGCAAGATCTCCAATCTGACTCATCGCTTGTGCTGAACGAACCGCTGCCAATTCCTTCTCAATCTCTTTGATCTTGAGTAACAGTTCTGAGATCCGCTCCGGTAGTTCCTCGGTTCGCGCACCCTTGATAATTTCAGTCAGAGAGTTCAATAAAAGATGTTCTCTTGCCAGGAACTTGTATGCATCGGCTCCTACAAGTGCTTCAACGCGTCGCACGCCCGCCCCGATAGAAGATTCTGATAGCAACTTAATGACGCCTAATTGTCCAGATGCAGAAACGTGGGTACCACCGCATAGTTCTCGCGCCCAGTCGCCAACACTGACAACTCTGACCTCATCGCCATACTTTTCACCGAAGAGCGCCATAGCTCCGATTTTCTTCGCTGCTTCCTGAGACATAGTCTCCGCTGTCACCGCAAGGTTCTCGAGCAAAAGGGTATTTACTCTCGATTCAACTTCGTTGAGGACCGAATCAGGAACTGCGCCGGTAGCTGGAAAATCAAAACGGAATCGTCCTGGAGAATTCTCAGAACCTGCTTGCGTTGCAGTTTCACCTAGGATTTCACGGAAAGCTTTGTGCACCATGTGTGTTGCAGTATGGGCTCGAGATATCGCACTTCTACGTTCAATATCAATCTCTGCGTGAGCTTGTGAACCTAGAGTTACCGCACCGCTAATTATTCGACCACGATGAACCGACAACCCACTCACCGGATTTTGTACATCATCAATCTCAATTACCGCGCCATTCGAGAGAGTAATGATTCCGCCATCAGCAAGTTGACCTCCACCTTCGGCATAGAAAGGAGTGCGATCCAGAACAATTTCAACTTCGCTTCCAGCACCAGCTTCGGCAACGCTATTACCATCAACTAAAATTCCATTTACCACTGATTCAGTTGCTAGTTCTTGGTAACCAACGAAACGAGTTGCCCCTGTGGTGTCTGCGATTTTCTTATACTCACTCACATCTGTGTGGCCACTCTTCTTAGCTTTGGCATCAGCCTTTGCACGATCACGTTGTTCTGCCATCAATCGCTTAAAGCCGGCCTCGTCTACCTCTAAACCTTCTTCGCGCGCCATTTCGAGAGTGAGGTCATAAGGAAATCCGTAGGTATCGTGAAGTTTAAATACCTCATCTCCGGGAAGAATGTTCTTCTTCTGAGATTTCACCTGACCAGATGCGATATCAAATATTTGCGTTCCACTTTTCAGTGTCTGAAGAAATGACTCCTCTTCGGCTACTGATACAGCGAGAATTCTCTTTTGATCGGTTACGAGTTCCGGATACTGGGGCCCCATGGCGCCAATAGCCGACCGGGTAAGCTCTGACATGATTGGGTCATTGACTCCTAGTAGCCGCATATTTCTAATGGTGCGACGCATCATTCGTCGTAGAACGTAACCGCGGCCCTCATTTCCGGGAGTAACGCCATCGCCTATGAGCATTGCGGAAGTTCGAGCGTGATCGGCTACGACTCTCAGTGAAACATCTGCTTTTTGAGACTTCCCGTAAGTAACACCAGTGAGATCTGAGGCTTTACTCAAAATCTGCATAGTTGTGTCGATCTCGTAAATATTTTCAACCCCCTGTAAAAGGGCTGCAGTTCTTTCCAGGCCTAAACCAGTGTCGATACTCTTGGCTGGAAGTTCGCCGAGAATTGGGTAACCATCTTTTCCGCCACCTGCGCCGCGCTCATTCTGCATGAAGACCAGATTCCAAACTTCCAGATATCTATTCTCGTCGGCGATTGGGCCGCCTTCTGCACCGTAGGCGGGTCCCCGGTCGTAATAAATTTCAGAACATGGGCCACATGGTCCAGGAACGCCCATAGACCAGAAATTGTCAGCCATGTCGCGTCTTTGAATTCGATCCCGGGGAATACCAATTTTTTTATGCCAGATATCTGCGGCTTCATCGTCATCTAAATAGACAGTCACCCAGAGTCGATCTTCAGGGAAACCGTATCCACCATCGCTCATTGGTCTCGTTAATAGTTCCCAAGCGAGTGAAATTGCACCCTCTTTGAAATAATCACCAAAAGAGAAATTTCCACACATCTGGAAGAACGAAGCGTGGCGTGTGGTCTTGCCGACTTCATCGATATCGAGAGTGCGAACACATTTCTGAACAGATGTGGCGCGTTTATAAGGTGGAGTCACTTCACCCAAGAAATAAGGTTTGAATGGGACCATGCCGGCATTGACCAAAAGCAGGTTAGGGTCGTCTGCTATGAGGGATGCAGAAGGAACGACGGTATGGGTAAGTCCTTGTCGATTCTCAGACTCGAAAAAACGCAGCCAGCGCGAACGGATCTCAGCGGATTCCACTAGTTACATTCACCCACTTTGAATTATTCAGATCTCTTCTTTTTGCGGCCCTTACTGATTTGTGCAGCGCTCAAGAGAGCGCCCGCCACCTTCACTGCAGGTCCGTTCTTTTCCATAAAGTCTGAAGTAGCGCCTGTCAACTTCGTTGTGACATCTTCGACGCTCTTTGTAATCTTTGCAAAGCTCTCTAATGGACTATTAATTAGCTCCAAGGTTCGAGTTGATTCTTGAATAAGAGGCGTTGTGTCGTCAGTAAAGGCCTTAAGAGAAACTTTAGCCTCATCTACCAATTTACTTATCCGGAAAACTGCATAGGCCACAGCAACGGCAATCACAAATAGCGAAGCCGCAGCAATGATCGTTGCAATGCCACCTGGACCCATATCGATAGCCTACCCGACTACTCCTTCGGAGGAGTCCAATCGATAGCCGCCTCTTTTCGCTGCGCAGGGGTAATTGGTGTTGGCGCCCCGGTAAGCGGATCGCCACCACTGGCCGTCTTTGGAAATGCAATCACTTCTCTAATTGAATCCGAACCAGTGAGAAGTGCGCACACTCGATCTAAACCTAGAGCAATCCCACCATGTGGAGGTGGACCATAATTAAATGCTTCAAGAAGAAATCCGAATTTGCTCTGAGCTTCTTCATCTGTGAGTCCAATGACCGAGAAAACATCCTTTTGAATATTCCGGTCATGGATACGTATCGATCCACCACCAAGTTCAGTCCCATTTAAAACAATGTCATATGCATATGCAAGAGCAGAAGCGGGATCGCTCTTGAAAGACTTGGAGTATTCAGGCTTTGGACCCGTGAAAGGATGATGAACGGCAGTCCAACCACCGTTATCCGTTGGTTCAAACATCGGCGCATCTACGACCCAGAGAAATTCCCAAGCGTGCGCATCAATGAGATTGCAACGCTTTCCAATTTCTAAACGAGCTGCTCCAAGTAGCTGTTGGGATGATGCACGATCACCTGCGGCGAAGAAAATCGCATCCCCCGGCTGAGCGCCAACATATGACGCGATTCCAGCTTGTTCATCCTGGGAAATATTCTTTGCAACAGGTCCGCCAAGAGTTCCGTCAGCGCCGACAAGTATGTACGCGATTCCCTTAGCTCCTCTTGCCTTCGCCCAATCTTGCCAAGCGTCAAGTTCGCGACGCGGTGAGTCTGCTCCTCCAGGCATCACCACGGCGCCAACATAGGGAGCCTGAAAGACTCGAAATTCCGTCTTAGAAAAGTATGAAGTTACATCAACCAACTCCAGACCAAAACGTAAATCTGGCTTATCAGAACCGTACTTGTTCATTGCATCTGCATATGTCATATGTCGAATTGGAGTTGGAATCTCATAGCCAACTGCTTCTTTCCATACCTTCACCAAGATCTTTTCGGCTACGGCCAAGATATCCGCTTGATCTACGAATGACATCTCAATATCTAATTGAGTGAACTCAGGCTGACGATCTGCTCGGAAATCTTCATCGCGGAAACATCGAGCTATTTGATAGTAACGCTCCATACCCGCAACCATAAGAAGTTGCTTGAAGAGTTGCGGTGACTGAGGAAGCGCATACCAACTTCCCGGCTGTAGCCGCACAGGAACGAGAAAATCTCTCGCACCCTCAGGCGTAGAACGGGTGAGGTATGGAGTTTCTATCTCGAGGAATTGCAGCTCATCCATTACGTTACGGATTGCAGATGTAACTTTAGACCGCAACCGTAGATTTGCGGCCGGCCCTTCCCTTCGAAGATCCAAATAGCGATAGCGCAATCTCACTTCCTCAGAGATATCCACCTCTGAACCCGAATCAACCGGGAAAGGCAACGGTGCAGATTCGCTCAATACTTGGACGGCATCGCCCATAACTTCAATTTCTCCTGTAGGGATATTTGGATTCTCATTACCTGCAGGACGTAGGCAAACCTCACCAGTTATCTGCAAACACCATTCCGCTCTCAATTGTCCTGCTAACTTTTCATCGCGAATGACTACTTGAACCGAACCTGTGCCATCTCGCAAATCAATAAAAGCAACTCCGCCATGATCGCGACGGCGCGCTACCCAACCCGCAAGGGTGACGGTTTGCCCTGCGTGTGATGCGCGCAGAGAACCTGCGTCATGATTTCTGAGCATTAGTAGACCTATTTTCCTTGAGCGTATATATCTCGGCGCAGCAGAGTTTTAAGTTCGGCCGCCAACTCCGTAATCTTAACGGAATTTACTGCACCGTCTTCCATCCTCTTTATTTCCACGACGCCCTCCGAAATTTCACTATCCCCAATCACAACCACAAATCGAGCACCGGATTTATCGGCGGCCTTCATTGCACCTTTGAGAGCTCGCTCCCCGAAGGCCATCTCAGTTGAAATGCCTTGCGCCCGCAGTTGATTGGCGATAGATAGCGCCGAACTCTTTGCATCTTCGCCCAAAGGAATGATAAATAGATCGGAATTAAATGACTGACTGGGCAGTACTTTCTCTGCGATAGCTGCTAGCAGGACTCTATCGACTCCGAGACCAAAACCGATTCCCGATAGTGGTTGTCCCCCGAGTACTTCCATAAGCCCGTCGTAACGTCCACCGCCGCCAATGCCGCTTTGTGCGCCTAAATCTGAATGTACAAATTCGAAGGTTGTGCCGGTGTAGTAATCAAGGCCACGCACCATCCGCGGATTAACGATGTAATCAATGTTCAACTCTTTAAGGTAGCTCTGTACCTTTTCAAAATTAGAGGCAGCTTCGTCTGACAGATAATCAATAAGAAGAGGTGCCTTTTGCATTGCATCAACCATCTCTGGACGTTTGTCGTCAAAGAGCCGTAATGGGTTGATTTCAGCGCGCTGACGCGTAGCATCGTCAAGTTCTAAACCTTGGTAGAACTTCAGAAGATCTACCCGATGCGCAGCGCGCGAAACGCTATCTCCCAGCGACGTTATTTGAAGTGTGAAATTCTTGAGTCCAATGTTTCTAAATCCTTGATAAGCGATAGAAATAACTTCAGCATCTATGGCTGGATCATCAACACCAATGGCTTCAATACCAACCTGATAGAACTGTCGATAACGACCGGCCTGCGGACGTTCGGCTCTAAAAAATTGCCCCGAATACCAAATCTTTACCGGCAGTTGCCCTCTATCTAAATTCTGTTCGATGACTGCACGCATGACCCCTGCAGTACCTTCGGGGCGAAGCGTGAGAGATCGCCCTGCTCGATCTTCGAAGGTATACATCTCTTTGGAGACTACGTCGGTTGATTCTCCAACACCTCGAGAGAAGAGGTTGGTATCTTCAAAAACAGGAAGTTCCATCAGTTCATATCCTGCAAGCCGTGCAGGCGAAATTAGCTCTTCGCGAACCCACTCAAAGGCGCGAGATTCGGGCGGTAAATATTCCCGTACGCCCTTAGGTGCTTGAATCTTCTCGAACTTCATACCGATAATTCTTTCAGATAAGGATTATTTTTTCGCTCGAATTTAATCGTAGTTTCAGGTCCATGGCCCGGAAGCACGCGTAAGTCGTCGTTCAACGGAAGAACTTTGTTTTTGAGGGTTTGAACCATTTCACTGGCGCTACCTGTCGGCAAATCGGTTCTGCCTATAGAGCCAGCAAATAGAACATCACCACTTAGTAAAATCTCATCTGCGACTGTAAACATCACCGACCCTCGAGTATGACCTGGGGCGTGGACAGCTACAATTTGCACACCAAGTAATTCCAGAGATGTTCCGTTCTTTAATTCAATAACCTTTTTTGGTTCCTCAAATTTCATCGCCCCTATTTGAGCTCGAAAATCCGGACCAACAATCTCTCCTGGATTCTCTAGAAATCTGCGATCTTCGGAATGGATATAAGTAGGTATGTCATAACCATCGGCTAAAGGTTTAATTGAAAAGTGATGATCTAAGTGGCCATGGGTAATGAGAGCGGCAACTGGTTTTAATCCACTCTCTTCAATGATGAGAGAGATCTCGGAAGAAATATCTGGCATACCCGGATCTACGATGATGCACTCTCCCCCAGCATCGGGAGCTATGACCCAGCAGTTTGTGGCAAACATGGGAGCGGGAAGTGACCTGACAAGCATGGAGGTCACCCCTATTTCTCGCGTGGATTTACTGCTACTGGATGCACAGGGTACCTTTGACCTCTACAAAAACTACGCATATGTCAACGAAGGCCGATAGGACCAGAAGTCCTATCACGCTAACGCGCTAAAGGGGATCACCATGACTGATGTAAATCCAACAACTCTCGCTCAGAGCCAATCACAACCGACAAGTGCAGCTTCTGCTCTGATTGGTGATCCTTCGAAATTTGGTCGAGTTGCTGATGATGGAACAGTTTATGTCCGGACTCCTGAGGGCGAGAAAGCTGTCGGTTCCTATCCAGGAAAATCTGCTGATGAAGCGTTAGCTTATTTTGTTAGAAAGTTTGAAGCGCTGGCATCTGAGGTGGCTCTTACCGCCGCTCGAATTACTAGTGGCGCGATGGTGCCGCAGGATGCTTATGAAGCGGTAAAGAAATTGCGCCAACAGGTTCGTGAACTTAATGGCGTTGGAGATCTAGCAGCGCTTGCTCTTTCAGTAGAACAAATTGAGCCCCTGATCGAAGGACATCGCGAGGCATACGAAGCAAAGAAGGCTGCAGAGGCGGCTGCCAAGGCAGCACGTCGCGAACAAATTTTGATTGAGAAAGAGAAGATCGTCGCTGAGGCAGAATCACTTGCTCTCTCTGAAAATTGGAAAGCTACCGGTGATCGACTCAAGGCCTTGCTCGATGAATGGAAGGCCGCACCGCGTTTAGATAAGAAGACCGACGCCGAATTCTGGAAGAGATTTTCGGCTTCTCGAAATAAATTTGATAAGCGCCGCAGAACTCACTTCGCACAACTCGAAGCAACTGCCGGAAAGGTTTCCGAAGCAAAATCAGCGCTCGTCACAGAAGCTGAAAAATTGGCCACTTCTACTGACTGGCTAGCGACAGCTCGACGATTTAAGGATCTTATGGATCAATGGAAAGCTGCTGGTCGCGGCAAGAAGAGTGACGATGCCAAGCTCTGGACGCGATTCAAAGCAGCACAGGATCAATTCTTCGCTGCTAAAAACGCTGACTTGGAGAAGCGAGAAGTCTCCATGGCAGCCAATCTTGCGAAGCGAGAAGAACTTATAGTTCAAATTGAAGCCTTGGTTCCTTTTACTGACCTGAAGGCAGCAAAGAACGCTTTCCGCGAATTGATGCGCAGTTGGGACAAGATCGGAATTACACACCGAGATAAGAGAGCTGCCTTCGATGCACGTATCGCCAAAGTGGAAGAGGCAATCAAGGCGGCAGATGCGGATCTCGCTCGCAAAACAGATCCTGGTGCCAAAGCTCGCGCTGCTGAAGTTGTTGAGCAATTAACTGCTTCTATCGAAAGCTATAACAAGATGGCCACCAAAGCCGAAGCTGCTGGCAATTCAAAGAAGGCTCAAGAGGCGCGCGACTCCGCAGAAGCCAGAAAAGCTTGGCTAATTGAAGCGCAGAAGCATCTGGCTGAATTTAGCTAATCCCTAAGTTCTATAAACGTCGTAGACACCTTCAACGCTGCGAACAGCGGCTAGTACGGAATCAAGATGCTTTGCATCCGCCATTTCAAAGGTAAATCTCGAAATTGCCACCCGATCCTTTGAAGTACTCACAGCCGCACTAAGGATATTTACATGCTGTTCAGAGAGAGTGCGAGTGACATCTGCCAATAGTCGTGCACGATCGAGAGCTTCTACCTGAATGTTAACTAGGAAGATGCTTGCGGCACCGGGAAGCCATTTAACTCCCACTATACGTTCTCGTTGGTGTTTCTGAAGATCCGATGCATTGATGCAATCTTCGCGATGAACAGATATCCCCGAACCTTTAGTAATGAAACCGATTATGGAATCCCCTGGAACTGGAGTACAGCACCGTGCCAGCTTTACAAGTACATCATCGACGCCTTCAACTTCGATTGCACTCGATGTTCGCCGTGTGGTCTGCACCCCCGTGGGGATATTCTCTAGCGTTGGTTCAGGATGCGAATCTTCGCTCCCTAAGGATGCAGACAACTTTTCGACGATAGATGCCGCCGACACATGGCCATCTCCGACAGCGCTGTATAGAGCCTCGATATCTGCATAGTGGAGTTCGTGAGCTAGTTCTAAGAGAGAATGTCCTGCAAATATTTTCTGGAGAGGCAATCCAGCCTTTCTCATTTGTCGAGCGATAGATTCTCGACCCGCATCTATCGCTTCTTCGCGACGCTCTTTGCTAAACCAGGCCTTTATCTTGGAACGTGCTCGTGGGCTCTTTACGAAATTAAGCCAATCACGACTGGGTCCTGCGTGTTCGCCCTTATTGGTGACAATCTCCACGACATCACCATTGCTGAGCTTGGACTCCAGAGGAACTAAACGCCCATTTACTTTTGCTCCTGCGCATCGCAGGCCAACATCTGTATGTACCGCGAAAGCGAAATCGACGGGGGTAGAACCACCAGGAAGAGCTATTACAGATCCTTTGGGAGTGAAAACAAAAACCTCGGGGCTTCCGAGATCAAAGCGGAGCGCCTCAAGGAACTCCGATGGATCTTCTGTCTCCTTCTGCCACTCATGTAGTTGACGCAACCAGAGCATCTCGGGTGCGTTGCTATCGATAGAACCATTCTTAGGTTCTTGGTCCTGCTTATATTTCCAATGTGCCGCGATACCGAATTCGGCTCTCGAATGCATTTCATAGGTTCGAATTTGTATCTCTATAGCCTTACCGTTAGGTCCAATGACCGTTGTATGTAACGATTGGTAGAGGTTGAATTTCGGCATTGCGATGTAATCTTTAAAACGACCTGGGACCGGGCTCCAACGCGCATGAATCGAGCCGAGAACTGCATAACAATCTCGAACATCATTAACCAAGACTCGAATTCCCACCAGATCGTAAATCTCGTTGAATTCTCGCCCACGCACAACCATCTTTTGATAAACGCTGAAAAAATGTTTCTTACGGCCAGTGACGGTCGCCGCTATGCCATCCCGGCGTAGGTCGGATTCAACGTCAGCAATAACTTCAGCGGTCAGCGCATCGCGTGACGGTGATCTATCTGCAACCAATCGAGAAATCTCTTCAAATTTTTTGGGCTCCAAAACCGCAAAGGATAAGTCTTCTAACTCCCATTTAATGGCATTCATACCTAGTCGATGAGCAAGAGGCGCATAGATGTCGAGAGTCTCCCGAGCCTTACGGGCTGCTGTTTCGGGAGAAACGAAGCTCCAAGTTCGAGCATTATGGAGACGATCAGCTAACTTAATGACCAATACGCGAATATCACGTGACATCGCAATAACCATTTTACGTACGGTCTCTGCTTCTGCTGTTGGACCGTAAGTCAATTTATCTAGTTTAGTTACACCATCGACCAGGTTTGCTATCTCATCACCAAAATCGCTTCTTAGTTGAGAAAGCGAATACGGAGTATCTTCGACAGTATCGTGAAGTAACGAGGCTATTAAGGTCGTTTCAGTAAGCCCCAACTCCGCAAGGATGTGTGTTACTGCAACAGGATGAGTGATGTACTCCTCACCCGATTTCCGCAGCTGCCCTTCGTGCGCCTTTTGGGCAACTTCGAAGGCCCTGACTAGTTCAGTACTCGACGCCCCTGGATGATGCTCTCTGAGCGCGTCTATCACTGGCGCGATCAGAGGCATGGTCTTCATGGCGGCTAAAGGCTATTTGCGACCTTTACGCTTTTGAACGCTGCGACGAGATGGGCGCTCAGCAATAGCGACAGATGTCTCTGCTCCCCCACGAGCAGAAACCCGCTTAGCTAGCGCCTTCATTGCCGGTTCCTTTTCGCGTAATTGAGCAAGGAATGGTGGCGCGATGAAGATCGAAGAATATGTACCGACTGCCAGACCTATAAAGAGTGCAAGGGACAAATCCTTCAACGTTCCAGCACCTAGTAATCCAGCACCTACGAAGAGAATCGACCCGACAGGAATCAGGGCAATAATCGAAGTGTTAAGGGAACGAACGATTGTTTGGTTGACTGCCAAATTTGCCGCTTGAGAGAAAGTAACTTTTCCGTTAGCAGCGATAGATTTGGTATTTTCGCGAACTTTATCGAAGACCACCACGGTGTCATAGAGCGAATAACCCAAGATGGTTAAGAATCCAATAATGGTTGCAGGTGTGACATCAAAGCCAACGAGGGCATAAATACCCACGGTAATGAACACGTCATGAACAACTGCCACAATTGCCGCTGCTGCCATCTTAGGCTCAAAGACCATAGCCAAAAAGATCATGATGACCAGCAAGAATGCGATCAATCCGTAGACAGCTTTCTTGGTGATCTCTTCTCCCCATGAAGGTCCGACCAACTGTGTATCGATGGATTCTGCAGTAACATTGAATGCGCTGATGAGTGCAGCCTCTACCGCTTGAGATTGTGCTGGGTCCAGAGCGCCAGTTTGAACACGAACTTTGGAATCACCAATCTTCTGCACAATGATTTCACCAGGAATATTTGTAGCTTCCACCGCTTCACGAGCCTCTTGGACGGTTGCTGAAGGTTCATTTACTGTAAAGGATGCGCCGCCCTTAAACTCAATACCCAGCTTTAGCCCCTGCGCTCCAAGTGCAAAACATGAAATAACGATGAAAAGTGCAGAAAAGGCATACCAACGCTTGCGATTTCCGATGATGTTAAATGAAGTTTCTCCGGAATAGAGGCGTCCGCCTAGTCCTGATAATTTCGCCATTTCTTACGCCTCCTGTGGTGTTGCAGATTGAGCAATAGTTGCGTTCTTATTCTTCATACCCACGCTCTTAGGCGAAAGTCCTGAAAGTGGATGCCCTGAGGCAAAGAATTTCAGACGGGAAACTACCGTGACCATTGGCTTTGTAAATAAGAAGACGATCAAGAGGTCAACGATTGTTGTTAGACCCAGGGTAAAAGCAAAACCTCTGACACCGCCAACTGCAAAGAAGTAGAGAAGGAATGCAGCAATCAGCGATACCAAGTCCGCAACGATGACGGTACGACGAGCACGGGCCCAACCTGTCTCGACCGCAGTACGTAACGTCCTACCTTCGCGCAATTCATCTCGTATTCTCTCGAAATAAACGATAAATGAGTCCGCCGTAACTCCAATTGCGACAATGGCTCCTGCGATTCCGGCCAATGTGAGAGTGAATCCAATCGCCTCACCTAGCACTAGGAAGAGCAGATAGATGATCGCTGAAGCAATCGCAAGAGATCCGACAATAACAATGCCCAGACCTCTGTAATAGGCAACCGAGAAAAGTACGACCAAGCCGAGTCCAAGGGCTCCCGCAAGTAGTCCAGCATTTAACTGATCCTGACCTAAAGTTGGAGAAACTTGCTGAACTTCTCCGCGATCAAAGGCAAGCGGCAGAGCTCCATACTTAAGAACATTCGCTAAATCTTGAGCCTCAAGTTGAGTAAAAGAACCAGTTATCTGCGCCTGACCAGATGGAATGGCCTCGCGAATTGAAGGAGCGGAGACAACCAAACCATCGAGAACAATAGCTACTTGATTCTGCGGAGATGGAAGAGATGTCACTCGTGCAGTTTGCGCTCCAAAAGCTTTAGTTCCGTCTCCATCAAAGGTGAGAGAGACAAACCAAGCGCTTGCACCCTGCTGATCGATTCCAGCTGAGGCTTCTGAAACTTGCTGGCCCAGAACTTCAGCTGGACCTAAAATGTATTTGGCTCCACCATCACGTGAACATGCGACGATCGTGTCGCTTGGCGTATCTGCTCCGGTTCCTTGCAGGTTCGCCGGGTTTGTGCAATCTAGAGCAGCAAATCGCGCATTGAGTTCGGCAGATATTCCGGGTGCTGGAGTTGCTGCACCTCCACCGGCTCCTGCAAGCGCAGAAGATTCCGCAAGTACTTGTCTAAATCGTAGCTCTGCAGTTTGCCCTACTAAATCGACAACTCGTCGACCTGATTCACCCGGAACAGAAATCACAATCTGACGATTTGTTCCGCTTCCCTGAGCCGTAACTTCTGATTCAGCAACGCCTACTGAATTCACGCGTTGACGAATAATTGCAACTGCCTGATCAATGGCTTCAGAAGTGACCTTGCCTGCTTCCGTTGATGCGCGTGGTTGTAGCGTGACGCTCGTTCCGCCGCGCAGATCAAGACCTAGGCGAACCGCTGTCGCTCCTTGAATTATCGCTGTGGCAAGCAAGGCGATAAGCAACGCCGCCAAAATGGCTAGTGCTCTACCTGGTCGCGCGCCGGTCTTAACAGGAGTCTTCACAGATGAATTTGGTGTGGACATAAGAGGAGAGTCTAGGCGTTACGTGCTGGGTGTGTCGAAAAGAGTGGCGCCGGTATCAGGTGGCGTACGTCCCACATGTGAGAATCCCGCAGCCGTCGCCACGCGTCCACGAGGAGTTCGCGCCATAAAGCCATTTCTTACCAGGAAAGGCTCGGCAACTGATTCAACCGTCTCAACCTCCTCGCCAACTGCGATGGCCAAGGTGGATAGTCCTACTGGACCTCCGTTGAATCTTTCGATGAGAGCTAATAGAACTGCGCGATCAAGCCTATCTAGCCCCTGCTCATCTACTTCATACATTTCAAGTGCAGCTTTAGCATCTGAATGCGTTAGTAAATCAGATCCATGTACTTGGGCGAAATCACGTACTCTGCGTAATAAGCGATTAGCAATACGAGGAGTTCCGCGAGATCGGCTGGCAATCTCAGTAATTGCGCTCTTATCGATTGATAGACCCAAAAGAGAAGCACTTCGAGTTAGTACTTGTTCGAGCTCTTGCTCTTCATAAAAATCAAGATGAGCAGTAAATCCAAATCGGTCACGAAGGGGTGACGGAAGTAAACCTGCTCGAGTTGTTGCGCCAACCAAGGTAAATCGTGGTAACTGCAGTGGTATCGCAGTTGCACCAGGTCCTTTTCCTACTACAACGTCTACGCGAAAATCTTCCATAGCCAGGTAGAGAAGTTCTTCCGCTGGACGCGGAAGTCTATGAATCTCGTCGAGGAAGAAGATCTCTCCTTCGACGAGAGAAGAGAGAATTGCCGCCAAATCTCCTGCATGGGTAATAGCTGGTCCACTCGATATGCGTATTGGGGTCTGCATCTCTGCAGCAAGAATCATCGCTAATGTCGTCTTGCCTAGTCCTGGTGGACCAGAGAGAAGAATGTGATCTGCAGCCGAATTTCGTTGACGTGCAGCGCTTAGAAGAACATCGATTTGCTGGCGAACTCTATGTTGACCAATGAAGTCATCGAGTGTTTTAGGGCGTAGCGCATGCTCGGCCGAATTTTCATCTCTCTGCTCGCTGGCATCAACAATGCGTTCGTCGCTCACTTAACTGCGCCTTCCGCTCTGCAGAGCGCGTTTAAGCAACTCAGAGAGTTCAGCTTCGCTTGGCTCTGAACCAAGATTTTGGAACTCAGAGGCCACGGCATTGAGGGCAGCATCTGAATCCTTTGCTGAGAATCCAAGTGAGATGAGAGCCGATATCAGCTGTTCTCTCCAGGCCGGTTGATGATGAGCGACCTTCGATGAAGTAGCAAAGTCCGAAATCTTGCCCTTTAATTCAAGAATTATCCGCTGCGCACCCTTGCGGCCTATACCTGGGACCTTCTCAATTGCTGCGATATTTTCTTGTGCGATAGCTGCTGCTAATGAATGCGGAGAGTGGCTACCCATAATCGCTAGGGCAACCTTTGGTCCTATTCCGGTAACCGTTTGAACAAGCTCGAAGGCGCTTCTGCTTTCCTCATCCAAAAAGCCAAAGAGAGTCAGTGAATCTTCCCTCACCACTAAGGACGTGAAGAGTTGTACAGGCGCTCCAATATTTAATTGGGTAGATGTTTGAGTCGTTACCAAAATGCTCAATCCAACTCCGCCCACTTCCACAATCGCTCTATCGTTTCCGACTGATCGAACGATTCCATTGACCAGTGAAATCATCGCTGTACCAACTTGGAAATCCTCGACTTTTCAGCCTTCAACGCTGCTTCAATCTTGGAGTCTCCGCTACCGCGCCAGAGATGGCAGATTGCTAAAGCAAGCGCGTCAGTGCTATCAACAGGTTTGGGAATTGATTCCAAATTAAGTAGACGTCTCACCATCTCTGCCACTTGCAACTTATTTGCTCGCCCAGATCCAGTGACGGCTGCCTTCACCTCCGACGGAGTATGCATTACGACCGGGATGTTTCTCCTGGCTGCCACAAGTAGCGCTATTCCAGCTGCTTGACCTGTGCCCATCACAGTTCTCACATTATGTTGCGAAAATACTCGTTCAACTGCAATGACATCTGGCTGATGAGAAGAGATCCATTGTTCTAATTCCTCCTCTAACTGCAAAAGTCTTCTTTCTAGAGGAAGTTCGCTTGATGTAAGGATTACACCGACCCCTACCAATTTTAAAGCCTTGCCCACGCTTCCTTCAATGACGCCGATGCCACAGCGCGTCAAACCTGGATCAACTCCCAGGACTCGCTTGTGTAGGTGGCTCATAACTTCTAAGCCTAGGACTAAGAAAGGTTTACCTTAGGAAAGGCTCGCCATGACTTCATCTGAGACATCGAAATTTGAATAGACGTTCTGCACATCATCGAGCTCTTCGATGGCATCAATGAGTTCAAAGACTTTAACGGCAGCCTCGGCATCGAGAGGGATCTGCATAGATGGTAAGAAGGAAGAGTCTGCTGATTCGTAGTCAATTCCTGCACTTTGTAAAGCGGTACGTGCAGCGACGAGATCGCTAGCTTCACATACAACTTCGTACGATTCACCTAAGTCGTTGACCTCTTCTACCCCTGCATCAAGAGCGGCCTCAAGGATGGAATCTTCTGTCGCACCTGTTGACTTACTTACGATAATCACGCCTTTACGATTAAAAAGATACGAGACCGATCCAGGATCAGCCATGCTTCCGCCGTTACGAGTCACAGCAACCCTGACTTCAGATGCTGCGCGATTGCGATTGTCAGAAAGACACTCGATCATGATGGCCACGCCATTGGGCCCATAACCCTCATACATGATGGTTTGCCAATCAGCACCACCCGATTCAAGACCGGCGCCACGCTTTACGGCTCTCTCAATATTGTCGGCAGGCATGGAATTCTTCTTCGCCTTTGCAATGGCGTCGAAAAGTGTTGGGTTGCCATCAACATCAGGTCCACCATTTCGAGCCGCAACTTCAATAGCCTTAATCAATTTGGCAAAGTTCTTCGCTCGACGACTGTCGATAACTGCCTTCTTATGTTTGGTCGTTGCCCATTTGGAATGGCCTGACATCTCTACACCTCGTTCTAGAGTGTTCTCGGGTGAAACTTGTAACGAACTTTATCTGGCTTTGCAGATCTCTTCAAAAAAGTAGTTGTATACGGCTCGATCGGCGGTTAGTTCTGGGTGAAAACTAGTCGCCAAGAGTTTGCCTTGACGAACAGCAACGGGATGCCCTGCGGCTGTAGCAAGGACTTCCACTTCCTTACCCACTTCCTCTACCCAGGGAGCCCTGATAAACACTGCGCGAATTGCATGTCCATGAAAAACTAAATCAGATTCAAACGAGTCAACCTGTCGACCGAATGCATTACGACGCACAGTGACATCTAAACCGCCAAAGCTCTTCTGCCCTGATTTTCCATCAAGAATGCGGTCCGCAAGCAGAATCATTCCTGCACAAGATCCGTACACAGGTAGACCTTTTGCAATCCGTTCTTTAATGGGCTGGTACAGACCAAATGATTCTGCCAATTGAATTATCGTGGTGGACTCACCGCCCGGCAATACAAGTGCTTCCACGGTTGCCAAATCAATTGGAGTGCGTACTTCTATCGTCTGTTGACCACACGCTTCTATCGCTGCAATGTGCTCGCGGAAATCACCTTGTAATGCAAGAACCCCAACAATCATCTGAGCGATTACTACCAACCACGTTCTGCAAGTCGGTGAGGTACTGGAATATCTGCAACATTGATCCCAACCATTGCTTCGCCGAGCCCGCGAGATGCATCAGCTAGAACTTTGGCATCCTGATAGAAAGTTGTGGCTTTAACACAGGCTGCCGCACGTTGCGCAGGGTTTCCAGATTTGAAAATTCCCGAACCAATGAAGACACCATCAGCGCCCATCTGCATCATCAGCGCTGCATCCGCCGGGGTTGCAATTCCACCAGCTGTGAAGAGAACCACTGGCAATTTCCCAGTTTCAGCAACTTCCTTTACCAAGGCGTATGGCGCTTGTAATTCCTTTGCTGCCACATAAAGTTCATCTTCGCGCAGAGAAGTAAGGCGCCTAATTTCTGCGCCAATGGTGCGAATATGCGTCATCGCATTTGAAACGTCGCCCGTACCAGCTTCGCCTTTGGAACGAATCATGGCAGCACCCTCGTTAATTCGGCGCAGCGCCTCACCAAGATTGGTCGCACCACATACAAATGGAACTTTAAAGTTCCATTTATCTATATGGTTTGTGTAGTCAGCTGGCGTAAGAACTTCTGATTCATCAATGTAATCAACGCCCAGGCTTTCAATTATTTGCGCTTCAACAAAATGTCCGATGCGCACCTTTGCCATTACAGGAATAGAGACCGCTGCCTGAATCTGCTGGATCATGTCAGGGTCAGACATTCGCGCAACGCCACCTTGGGCTCGAATATCTGCAGGAACTCGCTCGAGAGCCATAACTGCGCAAGCGCCGGCATCTTCTGCAATCTTGGCCTGTTCGACATTGACGACATCCATAATGACGCCGCCTTTAAGCATCTCAGCCATTCCACGCTTAACGCGGGCGGTGCCTACTGCTTCGTTGCCTGAGTGCTCTGACATTCCTACGGCTCCTTGCGACTATGAGAAATCTTTTCTTGAAGAGTTACAGTCTACTTTGCTTGACCAACGGGTGCATCCGCGGAAATGGGCGTGAAAATGGGCTCCTTATCGGTCAGCGCGACCCAAATTGAACCTCGAGCAAAAGGAATCTCCTCACCAGAACTAGTTTTCCAGGTCGTTCCGCTCTCGGCTGATGAGCGTGTCCATATGCCTTCTACATATTTTCCATCTCTCAAGATGAATCCCCGACCTGAACCAATGGTCGCTGAGAATGGAGTTACACCTCCAACTTTATCTTTATAGCTAGAGTCTGTAATTGATACCAATTGAATGACAAAAGTATCTGCAGTTAGGACTGAGCCTGATGAAGAAAGATTGGGCCGCTGCGCATGAAACAACTCCCACTTGCCTTTCTCCTTCGACCATCTAACTTCATAGGAACTTGCAGGCCAGTTAACTTTTGCGGAAACAATTGGTTTTCCAAGAGATGTCTCATCAGAAAAATTCCAACCAGCAGACTTTGATTTCGCAAATTCATATCCGCGATCGCCTGCGTACTCCATTAAGAGATCAGCCCTAAGAACCATGGCATAAGGCGAGATTCTTGAAGGATCTGTCGTGTAAATTTTTGAAGACAAACTCTGTGCGCCTAGGTCAAAGAGGTTTGCCGCTGAAATTTCTGGTCGCAACTTCGTCTGGACTCCACTGTATGCGAAACCGATCTTTCCAAATTGAGCAAGTAACTCAAGATCCGAAATTCTGGCAGAACGCACTGGACCTACTTCACGAGGAATTATTGAAGAGTAAAGAGCAGCCAGGCGTGTCAAACCTCCTTCTACTTGTTCTATGTAGACGATATCTGCGTATTCAAGACCTATCTGAGGCCGCGCCATTTTAGTGTCATCGATTTTTACAACCAGGATTTGGCCATCGCTTCCTTCCCGACCGCTCAACGAGTTATAGATATTCTCTTCGAAGATGTCACTAATTGAATTCCTAGAGATGGGGCTCAAGAACCCCAACACAACAATTACAAGCGAGATTCCGGCTGCAGAGAATCCTAGAAATTTTTTAGCGAACATCTGCTTCAAACTCGTAGACAATTGGTTCAGGAGCGCTCCCGGCTAAACGAAATAGACGGATTATTGGCTTTTTCCGTACCTTGATAGTGCGGTTGACAGCATCGACATGGATTGCAATACCCATCTCTATCTTCTCATTGAGATCCTTCAATTCGTTGATGAGTTCCAGCTCTTTCTCCTGAAAATTATTGTGATCGCCTTCTAAAAGTATCTCCAGCGCACCGTTGAGACCCGACTCTGCTTGAGAACGATCTCTCATGTTTGCGTCTCTGGCTTGATGAGCTGCGAAGGTAAGGAGCAAGGACGCTGCCGGATCAGATATTTCAGTGCGTGCAATCTCGATGGCAATAGCAGCACGTCGTTGTAATAGACCGTCTAGATTTGCCCAACTAGTCTCAACGCGATGATGAAGTCGATCCAGTCTGGTCGCTGAATAGGACAGATACCAGGCAATCATTGCAATGAGGATGAGTATCGGAAGATATCTACTCACAAGATTCAATCCCTTCCTAACAATTTATTCCAAGCTCGATTTTCCGAAGCGAGCGTGACCTTGCTTCCTCCAACCATTGCCATCTCGTACACATCAAATATTTTCTCTGCAACTACATCCCAATCAAAGCTCTGCGCATAATCCTTTCCTAGGTCTGCCTTATTTTTGCGGGTTTGCGGATCGGAAAAGAGTTGAACGACCTTCTCTGCTAGATCCACACTATTTTCAGAGTCGAAGAGTGTTCCGTATTTTCCATGGCCCAAAAGAGAGTCAAAAGCTGGAATGTCGCTCGCTACTACGCACGCGCCGCTGGCCAACGCTTCCGCGAGAATAATGCCAAAGGACTCGCCTCCCGTATTTGGCGCAACATATATTCCTACTGACGCTAAGAAATTGGCCTTCTCTTGATCAGAGATACGACCAAGAAAATGGATTCGATGTCGCAAATGGGAATCGATTACCTCGAGCGTTGCCTCAGGATTTCCTGGCCCCGCAATAAATATTTGGGTGTCGGGAAAAGATTGCATGATACGAGGAAGCGCCTCGATAAGAATAGAGAGCCCCTTACGAGGTTCCTGAAATCTCCCAATGAAACCGATTGTGTTTCCGCTCCAACGTTTATCAATAATTCCGTCTCGATAACGATCTGCGTAAATTCCGTTCGGCACAACAATCGCATCGGTTTCTAAATGCTCCGTAAGCGTCAGTCGAGCGGCTTCACTCACTGCTATGCGCGCCGTGAGTTTCTCAATCACCGGCTCAAGAAATGGGACTACCGCGAAAGATACTTTCTGTCTCTTAGCTGCAGCATGAAAAGTTCCAACCATAGGTCCTTCCGCGGCCCAGCAAGCAAGGAGAGATATTGAAGGAATCGCAGGCTCATGGAGATGAAGAAGATCAAAATTCCCTTGCGAAATCCATTGTCGAACCCGGGCAAATGCGATCGGTCCAAAGAGAACACGAGCAACAGCTCCGTTATACGGAATAGAAATCGGTCTTCCGGCACTTACAACATATTCAGGTAAACCTTCCTCGGAAAGCGACGGAGCTAATACAGAGACGTGATGTCCGGCTGCAATTAAGTATTCAGCGAGGTCGCTAATATGGCTTTGCACGCCACCAGGGGCATCCCACCCGTATGGACAAACAATTCCAATCCGTTTCTTTGCCAGAGTCATGAACGAGAATCTCTTTCGACAAAATCGCCATCAATCCATATCCGTTGCAACATATGCCAATCTTCGGGATGCTCCTTGATCCCGATTTCAAAGAGCTTCGCACATTCCTGGACAGTCTTCGCAATTCTTTCTTCATCGGCGCCTTGAAACGGGACAACCACGTCATGAAAATCAATATGAATGCCATGAGGCGTGTAAGAAACATGAGCAACGATGAGCGGTATCCCCGTCTTTACTGCTAGCAGGGCTGGCCCAGCAGGCATACGTGCAGGTGCGCCAAAAAATTTAACATCGATGCCAGATCTAGATAGATCTCGATCTGCCACTAAAGCTATCAGTCTCTTTTCGCGAGCCCTGGTCAAAAGAACTCCGAAGGAGCGTTTATCAAGTGCCAACACTTCAAAACCCATGCGCGTGCGATGCTGTAGAAAGCGCTGAAACAAGGCTTCCGGTTTCAATCTTTCGGCAACAGTCACTAATGGAATCCCTAGCGCGCAGAAATAAGCTCCGGCTAGGTCCCAGTTTCCAGAATGTGGCAGCGCAACAACGACTCCTTTTCCGGTTTCGATTCTCTCGATCAAGAGATTTCCATTGGACACAGTTACCGAGCTAAGTATCTTCTCCTTGCTCCAATCTTGAATTCTAAAAGTGTCGCACCAATATCGCATGTATGAGCGCAACGCATTCTTGGTCAACACGTGAAGTTCGGACTCACTTAGTTCGGGAGCGGTGCGGCTCAGATTGCTTCTTAACCTAGAAACGCTCTTTCCATCTCTGCGCCAGATGAAGTCTGCCAACTTTCTAAAAATTGTGTAAGCGACTTTTTCTGGTATTACTCTGACTATCCACCAGCCGAAAAAGTAGCCGCCAGCAACGAGACGCTCTTTCATTGCGCAGACAGTCCTCTATAAACAACAAGAATACGTTGGAGAACCGTGACGATTCCTAGCAAAGTTAATAGCCAGAAACCGCCAGCAAGCACGTAAGGGACTCCTAGTCCATGGAATCCAATCGCTGTCAGCATAATGATGAGGCGTTCGGTTCTCTCGGCGATCCCTACCGAGCAATCAATTCCGAAACTTTCCGCTTTGGCCCGAATGTAGGGAATGAGAAAACCGGTGACCAAAGTGAGCAGTCCCAAATAAGCAAGTGAATCTTCCGCAGCAATAAGTGGGAAGAGAACCGCGACGATAATTGATGAGTCAGTAATGCGATCGATAGTCGAATCTAGAAATCCACCCCAGGTGCTTGCTCCAGATTGAGAAATTCTTGCCATCGCACCATCAAAGAGATCGCTGAGTGCGAAGAAAACTATTGCCAGAGTCCCCCAAAAAAACTCTTCTCGCGGGTAGAACCAGCCGGCAGACGCAATCACACCACATGCTCCCAAAATCGTGATTGCATTAGGGGTAAGACCTACTGAGACAGCGATACGAGCCACAGGATTAATCAATCTCGTGACGGTTGGTTTCAGTGAGCTACTAATCATCGGCACCATCGTAGGCTTAGCCATATGCCAACTTCCAAATCTGAGCCTGTGAATTTGCCTGTAAAACGAGTCCACATCTACGGCCACGTTAGCGCCTCACCGGTGGCGCTAGCACATGCCTTTCACGCGGTTGTGGCAGACCAGATTTGCAGTGACTCTGATCTTGCAATATTTGCCATCAACCCATCGGCAGGTATCGATGCCGACACCATCTCCATGTGGCACGAATTGGATGATTTTCAGATTCCAAGGGTAGTGATTGTGAATGGATTAGAGGGTCAGGAGCAGGATTTCGATGATGCTGTTCTTTTGGCCAGAAGAGTTCTTGACGATGTCATTACTCCATATTTGGTTCTTCATGACGACGCTGGTGAGGCAGCGGCTCTCATACGCTTAGAGGATCTTGAAATTATCGATTACTCAACTAATCCACCTACCTACCGTCATTGCGATCCAGAGCATGAAGAGCTGGTTCGCGAATTTCGCGAGGAGTACTTTGAACAAATATCTGAGATGGACGAAGGTGCTTTCGCAGCCGGAATCATTTTTCCTGCGATTCCTGTCAATCTAATCAAGGGAATCGGAGTTGATGTTGTGCGCGGTTACATCGACCAATTACCAAGCAGCAGCTAACTCTTCCCGCGTCATTGTTAGTAATTGTGGCAATACCTTGGTCTTTCCAATTATCGGCATGAAATTTGCATCTCCTGACCAGCGCGGAACGATGTGCTGATGAATATGTGCAGCAACACCTGCTCCTGATATCGCCCCTTGATTCATTCCTAGATTGAATCCGTCAGCCTGAGATACCTTTCTTATGACCGACATCGCGTGCGCGGTCATATCAGTAATCTCATGTCGCTCGTCGACGGTGAGCTCCGTCAAATCCGCCACATGTCGAAAGGCGCAAATGAGAAGGTGTCCAGGGTTGTAGGGATAGAGATTCATGACTGCATACGTATGTGTGCCACGAGCGACAACAAGACCCTCTTCATCGCTTAGCGTTGGAATTCTGCAAAATGGACAACTGACATCGTTGCTTTCAAGGGGCCGATTCTCACCTCGTAAATAATCAAGACGATGGGGCGCCCATAGACGTTGCCAACCATCTGGCATACCTACACCCGAAAGACTATTCATTCTCAAACCTGCTTACGAGAAGTGATTGCTTCCTTGATTTCAGCAATAGCTTCGGCAATTGGGATCCCGTTCTTTTGATCGCCATTGCGATAACGGAAAGAAACTGCTCTAGCGTTCATATCCTCTTCTCCGGCGATGACCATAAAAGGAATCTTTTGCATCTGCGCGTTACGAACCTTCTTCTGCATGCGATCATCGGAAGAATCGAGTTCTGCTCGTATTCCTGACGCCTTCATCTCTGAAATCACATTGGCAAGATAATCCGCAAACGAGTCCGCAACTGGAATACCTACAACTTGAACCGGAGCCAACCATGGTGGGAACGCTCCCGAATAATGTTCAGTAAGTACACCAAAGAAACGTTCAATGGATCCGAAAAGTGCACGGTGAATCATTACCGGACGTTGACGACTGCCATCTGCTGCTGCAAATTCCAATTCGAATCTCTGTGGAAGTTGGAAATCAACTTGGATAGTTGACATCTGCCATGTACGTCCAATTGCATCCTTGGCCTGGACCGAAATCTTGGGACCATAGAAAGCGGCGCCACCCTCGTCGAGAACCAATTCGAGATTTTGTGCCATGGCCGCACTCCGTAGAGCCTCGGTGGCCTCATGCCAATCACTATCTTCTCCAACCGATTTTTCAGGGTTACGGGTTGAAAGTTCTAGATAGAAATCTTGGAGTCCATAATCGCGAAGTAAATTCAAAACGAAGGTCAACAATGAATCAAGCTCGCCCGGCATCTGCTCTTTTGTACAGTAGATGTGCGCATCATCTTGGGTGAATCCACGAGCTCGAGTAATTCCGTGCAGAACTCCTGATTTTTCATACCGATAAACGGTGCCGAATTCAAAGAGACGTAGCGGAAGTTCACGATAAGAACGCTGTCTAGATTGAAAGATAAGGTTGTGGAACGGGCAGTTCATCGGTTTCATGTAGTACTGCTGACCGGCACGTTTTATCGTGCCATCAGCATGGAGTTCTTCATCCATGATCATCGGTGGGTACATACCCTCCGAGTACCAATCAAGGTGTCCAGACTTTTGAAAGAGCGCAGCCTTGGTCAGATGCGGTGAATAGACGAACTCATAATTCTCTTCTTCGTGACGCTTCCGTGAATAATCTTCCATCGCACGTCGCACGATTCCACCTTTGGGATGAAAGACCGCAAGACCAGAACCGATTTCTTCCGGGAATGAGAAGAGATCTAATTCCTGACCAAGTCGACGATGATCACGTTTCTCGGCCTCCGCGAGAAGTTCAAGATATCCGTTGAGCTCATCTTGAGAAGGCCACGCAGTTCCATAAATTCTCTGCAGCATTGGGTTCTTTTCTGAGCCTCGCCAATAAGCCCCAGCGCTACGCATCAATTTAAAGGCAGGAATATGTTTCGTCGAAGGCAAATGCGGACCGCGACAGAGATCTGACCACACTGGTTTTCCATCTCTACCCAAATTGTCATAAATGGTCAGTTCTGCGCCACCTACTTCAACACTGGTCTCGTCATTTCCTGCACCCTTAATTCCAATCAACTCGCACTTGTAGGGTTCGTGGGAAAGTTCCTTCAGTGCGTCTACTTCGGTTGTAACTCGACGTTTAAAACGCTGGCCTTCTTTGATAATTTTGCGCATCGCGCTTTCGATCTTCTCTAAATCCTCCGGAGTGAAGGGTTGTTGCGGGTCAAAGTCATAATAGAAACCATCCGTTATGGGAGGACCAATTCCCAAACGGGTTTGTGAAAAAATCTGCTGAACTGCTTGTGCCATAACGTGCGCAGTTGAATGGCGCAAAACTGCAAGTCCTTCTGGTGAAGAAATGGAAACGCCTTCCACTTCATCGCCATTTTCAAGATCTGTCCAGAGATCTTTGAGAACTCCGTTAATTTTGCAAACAACAATCTCTTTAGATTCGGCGAAGATATGGGTCGGCTTCTGATCCGCCTCTATGGTGCGGGCAGCACCGTCTACCGAAATAGAAATCGTTGACATGTGTCTAGCCTACCGAATGCGCTTGGATGTGGCTGCGAATTGCAGCCCCAATATCGCGTGATTGCTTCCCAATGTGCAATTTCATCTCGCCAATATGCGAGATTGGCTGTGCAATACGAAGGCTCGCCAATGAATGGGCGGATTCAATTTCAGGTATCTCGGAAATGTGGATATCCCGAACCTTCACGTTACATTTTTCGATTGCAATACCTCTAATGATTCCTGGCAGGGCTCCAGATCCAATCGGAGGGGTAACCCAAATTCCCGAGATAAGTAGGATCAGATTAGAGACCGCAGTTTCGGTAATTTCGTTCCCGGAATTGAGAAGAATGGCATCGTCATATCCTTCTAGTTTTGCTGCATCGATAATTGCAAATCTCTCGTCGTAAGGAAATTGTTTATGTTCGAATCCCTTCACTGTCTGCGAATGGATGGTCAATCGCAGCGGATTTGAAGGTTCTTCATACGAATCATGAGATATGTGGCACCCATCTGAATACAGGCAGATGCGAAGCCGTCCTATTGGATGTGGGTTGTCATTTATGGTTTGTGCAATTTTCGCGCGAAGTTCTGCTTCCGAAGGCAAAGTGATTCCGAGTGAATGTGCAGATTTCACTGCTCTGCGCATGTGGCGAGTGAGTTCTAACGCCGCTCCGTTGACAGTCTTTATAGTTTCGAAAATTCCCTCTGTTTTAGGGAAACCATATGAATCAACCCCAATCGCCATTAGAATCGACCACCAGCGATGGATATCAATTTCCGCGCTTTAAGTTGAGTTTCTTCCCATTCGGCTACTGGTGAACTCCCCCACGTAATTCCAGCACCCGTGCCAAACTTGAGTAAACCATCCTCGGTCTTCCAAAAGGTACGAATTCCGACCGAGAGAACTGCATTCTCGCCTTCAATCCATCCAATGGCTCCACAGTAAGGACCTCGCTCACCTTCCTGCGTCTCGATGATGGAAAGAGCAGCGCTCTTGGGTGCGCCACTAACCGACCCAGGAGGCATTGTTGCGTTGAGAATATCTGACCATTTCATGTTCTCTCTGATTCGACCAGTTACGTCTGATACTAGATGTGTAAGTCCCGGGTGTTCCTCATGCCTAAAGAGACTTGCCACTTCAACGCTGCCGGGTTTGCAGACTCTTCCTAAATCGTTTCTCATCAGATCAACAATCATGAGATTTTCGGCTTGGTCTTTCTCCCCGAACTCCACTTCACCTTCGCGGATAGTCCCCTTTATCGGAGAGGTTTTAATCTCTCTACCGGCTCTTGATAGAAAAAGCTCCGGTGATGCTGACGCGATTTCAATATCCGGCAATTTCACATAACTCGCAAAAGGCGCCGGATTCTCTTTCAACAATAGATGAAATAGCCCAGACAGTGACCGATCAGGATCGGCTAATCGGTTGGTAAGAATCCGACAGGCATTAACTTGATAGACAGATCCTTGTGATATTTCTTCTCGGATCGCTGACACATACATTTCATACTGATCTTGATTCTGGGAACTCACCCATACGGTGTGGAGTTCTTCCCATTTTGATTCTGGAAATTCCCTCTCTTCTACTTTGCCAAAGCGAGCAAACGTAGGCACACCTTCGAATGTAACAACTGTGGTCCAAAAGCCTTCGCCATCCAATTTCTTGGGGTCCTGTGTTATCTCTTCTAATGACGTGGCGAGTCGGCCACCCATCCAGAATTGATAATCAGTGTTCATGAGGGCAAGGCTACGCATAGACTGCACCAAACTCGCGAGAGAAATTCCTCGCTTTGTCATCACCGCCCGTACTGCGCTAGATTTGCTCACTGTAAATGCGGACGTAGCGCAGCTGGTAGCGCGGAACCTTGCCAAGGTTCAGGTCGCGGGTTCGAACCCCGTCGTCCGCTCGGATTAACCGCCGCTTCGAA
>JBEEIL010000047.1:0-17975 GCA_041169865.1 Actinomycetota bacterium
TAGAAATGTGGCGATAGAAATATGGCGCTCGCAGAAGAAATTCTCTCGGCACTAGATCCTGATCAACGAACCGTCGCGTTAGCCACTCGCGGCCCTGTCTGTGTTATTGCTGGTGCAGGTACTGGCAAGACGCGCGCGATCACTCATCGCATCGCCTATGCAGCAGCTATCGGAACCATGGATCCAGCAAAGGTTTTGGCGCTGACCTTTACTGCCAAAGCGGCCGGCGAAATGCGCACACGTTTACGCGCTCTTGGCGTTCCAACTGTCGCAGCTCGAACCATTCACTCCGCTGCTCTGAAGCAGTTGCTCTACTTTTGGCCGACAGTGTTTGGTGGGCGAACCCCTGATTTGATGACAACTAAGACTGGATTTCTTACCGAAGCCATCAATCGTGCTGGCTTAAGCGAAACGCTAAAAGCCACAAATCGTGAGCTGATGCGAGATATCGCCTCTGAAATTGAATGGGCGAAAGTTTCACAAGTGGCGCCACCAGATTTTCTCGATGAGATTTCTAAAAGAACTCAAAAACCACGGGTATTGCCAGAACAGTTAGTCCAGGTTTACACAGCATATGAATCAATCAAGAAGGAAGAGTTAGCCATCGATTTTGAAGATGTCTTGCTTCTCTGTGCTGCTATGTTGGAAGAAGAACGCGATGTGCGAGAGCGTGTACAGGACCAATATCGCTATTTCACAATTGATGAATACCAAGATATTTCACCCATTCAACAAAGACTCATTAATGCTTGGCTTGGAACAAGAAAAGATATCTGTGTAGTCGGAGATCCAGCACAGACTATTTATTCGTTCGCTGGCGCTACTCCAGTTTTTCTCAATACCTTTACCCAACGTTTTCCAGAAGCACAAGTTATTCGTCTGAGCACTGGATATCGCTCGACCCCCGAAATTACCTTTGCCGCCAACGCGCTCTTGCGCCATGGCCAGATGGGACAAGAGCTCGTTGCTCAGAATGGACATGGTTCAAAACCGACTGTCTCTTCTTATACGGATGAAGAGAGCGAAATCGCTGGAGTAATGTCGGATATCACCGCTTTATTGGCACAGGGCACAGCCCCTCAAGAGATTGCAATTTTGGCGCGTACCAATGCGCAACTGAAGGTGGCCGAGAAACAGATGTTAAAGCTCAATCTTCCGTATCAGCTTCGCAGCACTGAGAGATTCTTTGAGCGCAAAGAGATTCGTGATTTCATTAAAGAGGTCCGGAAGGCATCAGTTATCCCCGCAGAGGGACAAGGATGGATTGACGAGCTTCGCTCACTAGCTCAGCCGTATCTGACAGGCGAAACCATTGATGGAATTGCTGCACTATTGCATTTAGCGCGAGAGCTCGATAGCGATGCTTCATTTACCCCAAAGACTCTGCGCGGTTATCTGCGTGAAGTAGAAGATCGCGTCCAACAAAATAATCCTCCGACAATGCCCGTTGTCACGCTTGCTACTTTGCATGCTGCTAAAGGTTTGGAATGGGAAAGAGTCTTTCTCATTGGCGCATCAGATGGACAATTGCCGGTTGCGGATGCCTCCCTCGATGAAGAAAGACGCCTTTTCTACGTAGGAATCACCCGCGCCAAGTCTGATTTACATATTTCATACAAGCGCAGCCCCAGCCCTTTTTTACGCGAATCAGGGTTACTTACGGGGTCGTTAATGGGGTTGCCAGAATGAATACCCTTCGCGTACCCTTGCCTTACACAGAAACAGAAGGGGTTGAGATGAATTCAGTATTCACTTCAACGTTAACAGCAGGCGCACGCGCTGCTGTTCCTTCTCATGCTCATACAACCTCAAAGACCGCTACAAAGCGCTGGTTTTACGCCAACTTTTATGCGGTGGCTGAGGCCAAAGGAGCTCTAGTCGAGTAAATTCGAATAGACCCACTAGAAGATCTAGGGCCTCAAATCCACAAAGGATTTGTAGGTCCTTTTTTATTACCCCCAATAAGTACAACAGAGAAACAAAGAGAATCAGTATCAGAGAGAGAAAGTAAACAAGAGAGAAGAGGTGAGGACTATGACAGTTCTCTTCAGTGAACTACAGGTACCAGGCTGGGCAGAGACCGGCGAGAAGATTGGCTTAAATGATGTGACATTCACATATGACAACGCCAAGGCCTTCACCCTGCCCTGCCATCAGGCAGATCCTGAGCTCTTCTTCTCGGAGACAGATCAGGGGATTGCTCAAGCAAAGGCGCTCTGCGGACCTTGTCCAGTGCGAGATAAGTGCCTCGACGGTGCGCTTTCACGCCAAGAGCCGTGCGGTGTTTGGGGAGGCCAGCTGATCGAAGATGGCGTCATCATCGAACGCAAGCGCCGCGCAGGTCGTCCTCCACGTCAAGTGATTGCTGCTGCCCGACTAGTTGAAGGTGCATCCGCAGCGCGGGTTTAAGGCAATCAAGATTTCTTGAGGCGATGACAGAGATTGGTAATCACAGATGATTACCTTTCCTGTCACGCCGAAATCTTTTTCAAGTGTAAGCCCATCACAGAAACCAAGAGCCATTGCAGCTGCAAGTGATGCGATGTAGTGCGCAGCAATGATTGGGTAGCTACTCACCTGCATATCTTTTGATGATGGCATGAAAGAACGAGCAAAACCAGGTTGAGCTAATTGCGCACACCGAATACAGGGAGATTTACCGGGAATAACGAGCGGCCCAATCTCAGCAACATCTGCAATTGGCTGCGGAATATAGAGAAATGGCTGACCTTCTGCAATCCACTGTGCATACCTTTCTGGATCAAAATCTCCACATTGAATAACTAAGTCAGGCGTTGAAACTTCATCGAGGTAATTGAGTCGTTTATCCAACGGAAAGAGCGAGAAATCTTGTCGATGTGATTCGCGCTCTTTAGCCAACGGAGTACCAATATCTTTAGGGAAAATTCCTGCTACACCAATATCTAAGTCAGAGATGCGTTGCGATGATTGTGGTGAAAAGCGAGCCTGTGTTACTCCACTTGTTAAGAGAATGGAATAGAGAAGCGTTGCCACACGATTTGCTCCAGAAATTTCGATGAGAAATTTCTGACGAGCGCTCAATACCTCGACGCCGGTATCGGTCACCCCATCAATCCAGGTCGTTTGCGAAAGTTCAGCAGCAACGCGTGCACGTAATTGTTGGAAGGCTGCATCGTGAGAAGTTGCTTCTAGGTCATATCGCTTGGTGAGCTGTAACTTTCCTTCACTGCTATCTAAAAGTCCGAGAGCCGCCAATTCTTGAATTGTGGGCAAGTGAGTAGTTGATGTCGCGAAGTCAGGCCCGGATAAGAGTTGGACTTGCTCTCTCGCCTCAGGGCTTGCGATTCGAAATGATCTCTTGAGAGTCCCGCAGATGGTTTCATCTGAATGAATGGATGGAAAGAAGGTGACGCCGCGCTTAAGTCTTTTCATAGTGCGAGATCTTCTGACTGCTGTGGTGTAGCTCTGCGATCACCTCCGTTTTTATGTGGGTAGTGACCTGCGAGCGCTACTCGGTGCAACCAATGGAGTGCGATGGGTCAACGGTGAGAAAAGAGAAAGCCCCCGCTTTCGCGAGGGCCTTCACTACGTCTGTGACGTTATCAATACTGCAAATAATTAAGCTTTGCCGAGGATGCGATTTACCTTGGTACCGCAGACTGGGCAGATGCCCTGTGCCATACGACGACCAGAGTCGGAGACCTTTACAGTTCCCTCAAAATCACGCTTCTCCTTGCACTTAACGCAGTAAGCGTCACCCTTGTATGTCTCTGCCATTTTTTCCTCCGTTCGACACATGGGCTTGGGCTCATGCGTGCTGGTAATAACGATACCCCTGCTCACGCTCAAAATCCTGAATCTACGCGGGGATTGTGGTTAGAACTTATCGAGCTCCACAGGGGGCAGGAGAGCCCGCTCAGCGGCCTCATACCCATCGAGATAGGCGCTGGCCAGTTCAGAGTCCTCGAATCGCGAGAGCATCTGCGTGAACGCCTCGCCATGATCACTATGGCGAAGATGGATGGCTTCGTGGAAGAGAACATAATCAAGGGCATATTCCGGGGCCATCTTGAGGCGATCTGAGATGCGGATGGTCAGGTCTGCGCTGGTGCACGAGCCCCAACGCTCGCGCATCGCTCTCCAACTTACCGAAATGGGTCGTTCCGTAATTTCTGGGGCGAGTCTGGTGAGCAAGCCATCGATTCTGGCTGCCAAATCTTCTTCGCCAGGGGTTCGCGCCGCCTCTTGGCTACGAATCTTGGCAATCATTTCGGGGACGATTGCGCGTTCATCGGCCTTACTGAGACGGGCTGGGATAGAGATGACTATTCGACCACCCTGGCGATAGGCCGAGATGCTCTTTTTTCGGCGAGTAGAACGGATGACAAGAATCTCACCCTCTTCAATTCCAGGAAGTGTGACGTCGACGAATTCTCCATCTACTAACTCTCGACTTGTCATTGAGGAAATGTAGCGCCGATCTCGCAAAAAATATGGAGATGCACTTTTCTTGACAGAAAAAAATTTCTGTGTCTGACCGATTCCTATTTGATTCTCATGAAATTTCGTCGTACTTTGCGCCTACGAAGTCCTCGGATAACCGTTTGATATCAGCAAGGGGAAGGCTGATATCGAAATGTGCGCCCGGGGACTTCGCTTTTCTATTCCAGCACAAAATCCGAATTAAAGAAGGCCGCTGAGGTCATCGGGCACTTGGGTTGACGAGAGAAATGCCAGCGGATCAAGAATCTCTTCTGCTGTGGGAAGAATTCCACTCCACAGTGCATCACGTGCAGCTACATCTTTTTCTTCACGAACCTTTGACCAGAACGCGCTCGCCTCTCGTGCAAGCTTCGGTGAAACTTCCAAACCTAAAAGTGATTTGAAGAGCTGTTGTGCAGGCGCGTTGGTTGCGCGTTGGCGTCGAAACATTTCGCGAAGTTGTGAAATTGCAGGTAAACGTTCTCCGGAAGCTTGATTAGTAACATCATCAGCCCAACCATCAACGAGCGCAAGTGCAGTTTCTAGTTTTGAAAGCGCAGCTCGTTGTTGAGGTGTTTCTTCTGGAGTAAAGATTCCATTATTAAGTGCGATAGTGAATGAATTTTCACCAGCAGTTGGGTCAATCTGAGATGGATCAAAGTTCTGCATGGCATCGAAAGCTTGTCTTTGAATTGCTTCCATATCGATGTGAATGCCGCGCCCATATTCGACTATCGCACTTCTGATATACCCCACTATCCAAGGATTATGAGCAAATAAACGCGCTATTGCTGCTTCTCGCAAGGCATGGAAGAGATAGACCTCTGACTTTGGAATTTCGAGATCGGTGCTCCATTTTTCAATATTTTCCGGAATCAAAATTGGGCGAGCAGGATCAAGCAGTGGAAGAGCAACATCGTGTGCGCCAGTTGCAGTTGCGCTGATACTGCCTATTGCTTGACCTAGTTGTGTTGCAATGAGCGAACCAATAAAGCTGCGGAGCAATCCAGCAATAGCGCCCATGGAATTCGCTAGAGCTTCACCTTCTCCTTCTGGCGCCTCTGCACCTTGCGCTGCCATGGCCTGATCGAGCAATCCTGAGATTGCCGACGCTAATCCAGTAGCCAATGGCTCCATAGTTGCTTGCCATCCGGGGAGAGTGGTGTCCACCCAATCAAGGCGACTGAGAGCAGTAGGTGTTGTACCACTTGAGGTGGCGGGAAAAACTGTCGCTTCATTGAGCCAAAGTTCTGCAATCTCCAGAGCGTTCTTTACAACTGTTACGTCATTAGTTCCGAGTGGCTCTGAACCTTGCGCTTGGACAAATTTCTTTGCAGTATCTCTGACAACGCTCTGAGGAAGCGCCTCTTGTTTGCCTTTACCCCCAGGAAAAAAATTTGCAAAAGGATTAATAAATCCTGCGGGGTTAATTCCCAGCTCTTGAAATTGCTTCTGGATCTGTTCTTGCATTTGGCGCATCATCGCCGCAAAATCATCAGGCTTTTGATTCTCGTCATCGTTATTGTCGGGAGTAAATCCAAACGGTGTCACTACTAACTCCCTCACCTGTGCGATGTGTGGCTCACATAACTTTCTATCGAAGGTCAAAATTCTATCTGTGGGTTGTAACGCCGGCAGTGTAGAAAATCTTCCCGAAAAGCCGAGTTGTCTTGTGAGGGCTAGGATGAGCCCGTGATCTCATCCCTTGCAAGCAGCACCGCTTTTGCAGCCCTTATTTGGTGGATAGTCCCTATTACGGGCCTATTAGGTGGCTTGGGCTATGTGATCTGGGTGTCAAAATTTAAGAGCAAATTCGAAACTGAAACGTCGCGTTCTGTAGGTCAATTCCAGAGATTTCAAGATTCTTTCCGTAGCGATTCAAACCAAAAATCTTCCCTACCTGAAGATGGTCCAGCGCCATCTGAAAAACAGTAGTCAGAGTCGGAAAAAGCCGATGCGCTTCTCCCGCACCCCTTTGCTTGTCAGACTTCTCTTTTTCTTCGTTATCGCTCTTCCGCTGGTAACTCCAGTTAATTTTGTAGTAATTCAGCCAGGAGAAGCGGCGCCGTTATTTCCTAAAATTTTGAAAATTAATAAGGAGTATCAGCAACGTATTGCTACATATAAACCTGACGGACAGATGTATCTGCTATCTATCTGGGTTTCCAATCCCGATGCGAAAGTCCTTGGCGCTGAAATTGTGCAGTGTTGGGTGCGCTCAGATTGTGCCGTTATTCCGCGTTCTGCTGTGTATGAAAAAGGTACTGACACTAAGACTGAAGTAAAGAAAGCAACCGCGCAGATGAAGGAGTCACAGAACACTGCAATCGTGGCCGCCAAGTCACTACTTGCCAAGAATTTTCCGGAGGTGGAAACCTCTGAATTAGGTACAGGCGCACTTAATGTCTCGTTAAAAAATACTGGTGGCCCGAGTGGAGGATTGATCTTTGCACTTGGCCTTACCGAATTGCTAACACCCGAAGATTTATTACAGGGAAGAAAAGTTGCCGCTTCAGGAACTGTTTCCAACTCGGGCAAGGTCGGCCCAATCGGAGGCATCGCCGAAAAAGTTATCGCCGCCAAGGAAGCGGGAGCAGAGCTGCTCTTTATGTCTCGAGACAACTGTGAAGATCTACCTACCGATGTGAGCGGCATCTCTGTCATTGCCGTCGCAACCTTGCAAGATGCTCTCAACCACCTCAGAAAGCCCCTAGATTCCAGTTCTGCAGGAGTAATTGGTTGCACTAACCTAAGCGCATGAATAGAAATAGATCACCGCTCATCATCACCGGTGCCATCATCTTCGGACTCGGCGCTGCCTTTGCATACTTTGGTGGGTATTACGTTGATTGGCTCTGGTTCAAATCAGTCGGTTTCACCGATGTGTGGACCACCGTGCTAGTTACCAAGATTCAGCTATTTCTCATCGTCGGTCTCATCACATCAGCGATTATTTCTAGCAATATTTACATCGCCTACAAACGACGTCCGCTATACGTGCCAACGAGCATTGAGGTTAATGGCGTTGAAAGATTGCGCGCCCAGATTGAACCTATTCGCCGTTTAGTATTTGCAGGAATCATTGCCGCCTTTACTTATTTCGCAGGCTCATCAGGAATGACTTTCTGGAGAGAGTGGCTGCAATTTAGAAATGCAACAGATTTTGGCGTGAAGGATCCACAGTTCGGTTTAGATGTTTCATTCTTTGCCTTTAAGCTGCCGTTGTATCAAGCTCTCATCGGATGGGGAATCTCTACCCTCATCTTGGCTGCTCTTGCTAGCGCCTTCGTTCATTACATGTATGGTGGAATCCGAACTCAAGTAGAAACCGAACGAACCACAGTTGCTGCACGTGTGCAGATTTCTATATTGCTAGGTCTTGTCGTATTACTGAAGGCGGTTGCCTATTGGTTTGATCGATATGCGCTAGCTCTCAAAGAGGGTCGCCTAATTACCGGACTTACCTATACAGATGTGAACGCACTTCTTCCTGCCAAAGCCATTCTCTCTGCTATCGCCGTAATCTGCGCTCTGCTCTTCTTTGCAAATATTGTTCGTAAATCGTGGCTATTGCCTGCTGCGGGTACAGCGCTCATGGTGATTTCTTCAGTCCTTATTGCAGGAATCTATCCGGGCGCAATCCAGCAATTCCAGGTGAAACCTTCTGAATCTTCAAAGGAAGCGCCTTACATTCAGCGAAATATTGACTCAACTCGCGCCGCATACGACATCGATAACGTCGTGATGCAAGATTACAACGCAACACTTTCAACGAGCGCAGGTCAGCTCTCTAAAGATGCAGTCACAATTGGAAATATTCGTTTGATGGATCCAAATGTTCTCTCTTCAACCTTCCGCCAGTTGCAACAGATCAAGCCTTACTACGGCTTCCCAGAATCACTTGATATTGATCGATACACAGTAAATGGCGTTTCTCGAGATGCAGTTGTGGCAGTTCGTGAATTGAATATTGAAGGAAACCCAAGCCGTAACTGGATCAATGACCACTTGGTTTATACCCATGGTTTTGGTTTTGTTGCAGCATACGGAAACACCGTCGATGCAGATGGGAAACCAAACTTCTTGGTCGGAGACCTTCCTCCAACTAAGGGACTTGGTGAATTCCAGCCACGTGTCTACTTTGGCGAGAATGTTCCTGACTACTCAATCATCGGTGGCAAGTCTGATTCACCAGTTGAATTTGATTATCCTGATGACTCTTCTGCTAACGGTCAGAAGAATTACACATACACAGGTAAAGGCGGTGTGCCGGTTGGCAGCCTCCTCAATAAATTGATTTTTGCAATCAAGTACGGCGAACAGAGAATCGTTCTCTCTAACTTAATCAACTCCGAGTCAAAGATTCTCTTCATCCGCGAACCACGTGAACGTGTGGCTAAGGTCGCTCCGTGGTTAACACTTGATGGCGATCCATACCCAGCGATCGTTGATGGAAAGATCACATGGATCATCGATGGATATACAACCAGCGCCGGATATCCATATTCGCGTTCAACATCACTTGCAGATGCCACTGCAGATGCGCTCACAACCAACTCTGCGGCTGTTACCGCACAAGCCAACCGATCAGTAAATTACATTCGTAATTCGGTGAAGGCGACTGTAGATGCCTACGACGGAACCGTTACTTTGTATCAATGGGATCAGAAAGATCCAGTGCTCAAAACCTGGATGAAGGCTTTCCCAGATACTGTTAAGCCAAAGAGCGCGATGTCAGCCAATTTATTGGAGCACGTTCGTTATCCAGAGGATATGTTCCGTGTGCAACGCGATATTTTGAGCTCGTACCATGTCCAGAGCGCAGCTGCTTACTATGGCGGTCAAGATTTCTGGCGCGTACCACGTGACCCTTCTACATTCGGTGCAAATGCTGGCGCGCAACCTCCTTACTACATGACTCTCCAGATGCCAGGAGCTGATAAACCAGCATTCTCACTCACAACGCCATTTGTGCCTCGAGGTGGACGTGAAAACTTGTCAGCATTTGCCGCTGTTAATTCAAATGCAGGCCCCGACTACGGAAAAATTACAGTACTTCAACTTCCTCGCAGTACAAATATTGCAGGACCATCACAGGTAGCCTCAAACTTTGAGGCGAAACCGGAAGTTGCTAACGCTCTCTCGCTCCTGCGTCAGGGTGGTTCCGATGTAGTACTTGGAAATCTACTGACACTTCCGGTAGGTAATGGACTTCTCTACGTACAACCTGTCTATGTAAGAGCGACTGCAAATGCAGCGGCCTATCCACTCCTACAGAAAGTGCTTGTCTCATTCGGTGATGTCATCGGATTTGATAGCACTCTGAAGGGCGCGCTGGATCAGGTGTTTGGTGGTAATTCCGGAACAAGTGGATCCACATCTGCTGGCGGTGGAAATACATCAAGTCAATCGTCTGACCTTGCGAGTGCGCTACAAAGTGCAAAGCAAGCAATCGCAGATGGACAAGCTGCTCTTGCAAAGGGAGATTTTGCAGCATACGGTCGAGCACAAGATCGACTTAAGTCAGCAATTGCTGCTGCTATTGCTGCACAGTCACGAGCAAAGTAGTTACCGATTTGGTGAAGTAGATACTGCTCACCTACACTTGCAACATCCGACGCGGGGTGGAGCAGCTCGGTAGCTCGCTGGGCTCATAACCCAGAGGTCGTAGGTTCAAATCCTGCCCCCGCTACCAATGTCTTTTTGGAAGTGGCTAACGAATATGCAGTGAGTTAGCCACAACCAATAAGCTACTTACAGCCATAGCAGCAGCCGCATATATCGGGTTGAGCAATCCAAGGGCAGCGATTGGAATACCGATTACGTTATAGGCAAATGCCCATCCCAGATTTACTTTGATTGTTTTTACTGTTTTCTTGGCTAGATCAAGTGTTTCAATGACGGCCATAAGTTGTGGACGCATCACGGTGATATCTGCCGTTGATATTGCAGCATCAGTTCCTGTTCCCATAGCGATGCTGAGATTAGCTTTCGCTAACGCAGCGGCGTCATTGACGCCATCGCCCACCATCATTACCTTCATATTGCGCGCTTGTAGCTCTGCAATTTTGGTGAGTTTATCTTCTGGTGTAGCAGAGGCGATAACGCGCTCTGTACCAATTCCAACTGCGCCAGCGACAAAGGCCGCGCTTTCTGCGTTATCTCCGGTAACTAACCAACTTTCAATCCCACGAGTTTGTAATTGGGTGATTGTCTGAGCTGCATCAATTTTCACGCTGTCAGCTGCAGCAAAGCAAGCAATAGCTACGCCATCCCAGGCAAGAACTGCTACTGCTCGAGAATTGCGCTGTGCCTCGGAAATTGCTGCAGTGATATGAGCATCAAAAGCGACTGTGCTGTGGGCGATGGATTCGGGCGATCCGATAATGACAACTGGTGACTTGCCGGCAATATTTAATCGCCCTGCTATACCGATTCCAGGAGTCTGGGTAAGTTCTGAGACGGGGAGCTGTTCTGCTCCGCGACTAGCGCAATAAGAGCTGATTGCCTTTGCGAGTGGATGATCGCTCTGACTCTCTAAGGAAAGAGCTGAAGATAAAATATTCCGTTCTGTAAGTATCTGTGTGAAAGATGCGCCAAGTATCTTCTGAGCAGAAATTGGAATAACCGCTTCTTGCACCTTCATCGCACCATCAGTGAGAGTGCCCGTTTTATCAAAGATTGCGACGTTAATTTCGCGTGATGCCTCTAGTACTCGTGGTTCTCTGATGACGATGCCTCGCAGTGCACCTCGTCCGGATGCAACAAGGAGCGCTACTGGAGTTGCCAATCCCAGCGCACATGGGCAGGCAATTACAAGAACCGTAATTGCGGTAGAGATTGCGTCGGTGAGACTCTTTTCAGCGAAGTAGTACCAATAAGTAAAGGTGGAAATAGATAAGACAGTAACAATCGGCACAAAGATTGCCGAAATTTTGTCGGCCAGCGCCTGAATGGGAGCCTTACTTCCTTGGGCTGTAACAACCATCGAAGTGATGCGAGCTAGCTCAGTGTCGCTACCTATACGAGTGGCGCGCACAATCAGCCTTCCGTTGTTATTGAGCGCGGATCCGATGACCTTCATACCGGGGGAAACCTCGACAGGTGTTGCTTCTCCGGTCATCATCGAGTTATCAACTGAACTTTGTCCCGAGATAATCGTTCCATCAGTTGCAATACGCGCACCTGGTTTTACTACGAACTCATCTCCCACTTGAAGTTCAGAAATCGGAATGAGCACCTCTATTCCGTTTCGCACCACGGAAACTTCTTTTTCTCCCAATGCAAGGAGAGATGCGAGTGCAGTGCCGGCTCTGCGCTTGGCGCGAGATTCTAGATAACGGCCAAGAATGACAAAGAGAAGTACGCCTGCAGCAACTTCGGTATAGACATCACCTTGATCTGTGTACGTTGCATAAATTGACCACCCAAATGCGCTTAAGGAACCGAGTGAAATCAAAGTATCCATAGTGGGGTGGAAGATGTTGCGCAGAGCAGCACGATGGATTGGCCAAGCGACAAAGAGAATAAGTGGAGTTGTAAGTGCAAGTGCAAGCCAAGCCACAAATAGATGTTCTGCATGAGGTGGAAGTGATAATTCGTAATCAGCAAAAAGATTAATGAGCCAGTCATTAATTGGCTGATGCCACGTCATCACCATAGAAATTGCTATAGATGGAAGAGCAAAGAGCGCTGCAAAGAAGAGCGCTCGAGCTGCACCTCTACGATGAAGCGCAGGATCTGCCGGGTCTGAGAGAATTCTCGCTGAATAGCCAGCAGATTTAATCTGCTTAATGATGCGATCTTCTGTTATATCGGCTGGAGCTATCACATGAACTGTCTCAGACGCGAAATTAACTGACGCCTTTACACCTGGAAGTTCATGAAGGGCGCGTTCAATTGAATTGACGCACGAAGAACATGTCATTCCAGCAACTGCATACGTTTGCACGACAAGTGATTGCATCATGCTCCCTGAGGTTTTAAGGCGCTGAGAACGTAGTCGTGCAAGATTCCATTTGTAGAAAGTCCATTTCCGCCGAGTGAACCATCCATACCTTCGAGGTTTGAAAAGCGCCCACCTGCTTCGCGCACGATAATGTCGAGCGCAGCCATATCCCAGAGAGCAAGCGATGGTTCTACTGCAATATCAACAGCGCCCTCTGCTACCAACATATGAGACCAAAAGTCACCATGTGCACGAGTACGCCAAGCTTGAGTGAGCAATCGTTGGAATGGTTCCAAGCGTGCCCCCCACCCAACAAAATCGGAGTGCGAAATCGATGCATCTTCAATCTTTGAAACTGCAGATACGGAGATTTTGCGCGGCGCAGCGCTGGAATCTGATCCTTTATTTACGATCACGAATGCACCGCCACCCTCAAAGGCATACCAGCGACGAAAGAGAGCTGGGGCGCTGACCACTCCTACAACAACTTTTTCTCGTCCATCGGAACTTCTCTCCATCAGAGCAATCAGAGTTGCCCACGTCGGAACTCCTCGCAAGAAATTTTTTGTTCCATCGATTGGATCGATAACCCAGTAGCGATCTTTCTCCAGCCCTTCATTACCAAATTCTTCACCAACAATTCCATCACCAGGGCGATGAGCATGAAGGAGTGCGCGAATAGCATCCTCGGCAGATTTATCTGCATCGGTGACAGGCGTGTTATCGGGCTTAGTTGTGACGGTGAGATCGATCGCCTGATATCTAGCAAGAGTGATCGCATCGGCGGCATCTGCTAATCGATGCGCAAGTGCTAAATCTTCACCGCGACTAGAGGCCATAAGGTCAGTCTATCGCTGCTCATCAACAGGCTTAACTTCAAGGAGCGACTGCAGACTCGTGACCCTAATTAAGCGTTCTTCTCTGGCTGCAAGATCAGATTCGACCCACGCATTCAATGCACAACTTACTTCGTGATGAGAGCAATGGGGCATACAACTTTGCGTCACCTGGTAGATATCCGGGAAAGCTTCAATAATTCGATTCTTATCTAGATGCGAAAGCCCAAAGGCACGAATTCCTGGGGTATCGATAATCCAACCACCTTCGGTAAGTGGAAGCGCTAGCGCGCTAGAGGAGGTGTGGCGCCCACGCCCTGTAACATCATTAACATCTCCGGTGGCGCGATCTGCGCTATCAACAAGGTCGTTGATAAGCGTTGATTTTCCAACACCTGAATGGCCAACTAGTACAGAAATTTTCCCTCGCAATAAACTCTTGATAGTCACAATTTCCTCTTTACGAGATTCAAGTTTGGAGGAGGTTGTAATGATTTCAACGCCAAGGGCGCGATATTCGCGGAAGAAATCCGGTATGGGTGACAGATCCACTTTAGTAACTAAAATTATGGGAGCGATAGATTCATGGAAAGCGCTCACAAGAAAGCGATCAATCAGCCCTCTTCGTGGTTCTGGATTAGTCGCCGCTGCAACAATCATCAATTGATCAATATTTGCAACAATCGTACGTTCAACGCGAGCAGCATCATCGACTGTTCGACTCAGAGAATTCTTTCGTTCATTGACGGTTACGATGCGAGCAAGAGAACCTTCAACACCGGAAAGATCGCCTACAACCTCCACATAGTCTCCTACAACGACGGATTTTGGACCTAGTTCGCGAGCTTTCATCGCAGTGATAACTATTCCGTCATCAGTAACACATGTTGTGCGGCCTCGATCAACAGTAGTAACAAAGGCAGTTTTTGAATCAGCGTGGACCGGACGATCTTTGCTACGTCTGCGCGTTGTGCGAGATGGACGAATGCGAGCATCCGATTCATCGTATTCGCGTGGACTCATACAACCAAGCTATTCCAAAGGCCAGGGAAATCTGGCAAGGTCTTACGTGTTGTCGCTACATTTTCAACTTCAATACCAGGTACAACTAAACCAATAACTGCCCCTGCCGTTGCAAGACGATGGTCTTCATAGGTGTGAAATACACCTGCATGAAGTGGAGCGGGAGTTATATGAAGCGCTGTCTCTTCTTCTACAACGTTGCCTCCGAGCGCGTTAATTTCTCGGGTAAGAGCCGCTAAGCGATCGGTTTCGTGCAGTCGAAGGTGGCCAATCCCACGAAGATGTGAAGGTGAATCAGCTAAGGCTGCAAGCGCTGCAATAGATGGCGTAAGTTCGCCGACATTATGAAGATCAATATCGATGCCATGAATTGCATCGCCGCCAGTTAAAGTCAGTCCTTGCTCAGTAAATTCAACACGTGCGCCCATCTGCGTAAAGATTTCACGTAATTGATCACCGGGTTGAGTTGTGGATTGAGGCCAATCGGTGATGGTGATACTTCCACCACAGACCATTGCAATTGATAAAAATGGCGAAGCATTTGATAGATCTGGTTCGATCACTAAATCTTGACCATTCAAGTTACCTGGTGCAACGCTCCAGCTTTGCGCCTTTTCATTAACAGTGACCTGCGCTCCAAATTCGCGCAACATAGCAACAGTCATATCAATATGTGGCATTGAGGGAAGAGGGCCACCACGATGAGTGACGGTAATTCCATCGCCCATACTTGGCGCTACTAGTAGCAGCGCTGAGAGGAACTGGCTTGATGCACTGGCATCAATAGTGAGTTCCCCACCTCGAACTTTGCCTTGCGCCTTGATCACCATGGGCAGGCTGTAGCGACCTCCGTGATCTATTTCAATTCCCAATTCCTCAAGCGCTTTAATAACTGGTCCCAACGGACGTTCATAGGAACGCTGATCGCCATCGAATGAAATATCTCCCTGTGCAAGTGCGGCAAGTGGGGGAAGAAAACGCATAACTGTTCCAGCATTTCCAACATCTATTCGCGCAGGCCCATGTAGAGGAGCCGGACTTATCTTCCAGGCGCCCCCTTGGTCTTCAATTGAAACTCCCATCGCAGATAAGCCAGCAGACATTAATTCTGAGTCGCGAGATACAAGCGGTTTACTCAATAAAGATGGCGATGTTGCCTGCGCCGCCAAAATCAACGCACGATTGGTGACAGATTTTGAACCAGGGATTGTGACGTGTGCACGCACAGGTGTGCGCCCCCGAAAGGGTGCAGGCCAGTGCGCATCACTCATATATGAAGTCTATCTTGCTTCGCCTCTAGTTAGGATTCGAGTATGTGCGGGCGATATGCGCAAACTTTAGGCGCCGAAGAGATTGTTCAATCCTTTGCTTTGGATGGTTCAACCCTTGATCAATCTCTTCCACTTAACTGGAATATCGCACCCACCAATGAGATTTACATTATTAGAACTGAGTCATCATCTCGAATTCTCGATAGCGCATCGTGGGGAATTATTGCTCCTTGGCAGAAAACCATGGCAGATGCCCGCGCTTCTCAATCACATGCCATTAATGCGCGAAGCGAATCTATCCACGAGAAGCCAACATTTCGCCACGCCTTCAGAACTTCGCGTTGTTTGATACCAGCGACTGGGTATTACGAATGGGCTACTTCTCTCGGAAAATATTCTCCCAAGCAACCGTTTTACATTAGTCGTAAAGATAATCGACCACTTTCGATAGCAGGAATTTGGAGTACTTGGCAAAGCGAGAAGGGTCAGGTAATTCAAAGCGCCGCCATCATTACTCGTGAAGCAGTTGGCGAGTTGGCAACGATTCATAGTCGCATGCCCGTCTTTATGCCAGAATCAAGATGGAACGATTGGCTAGATCCAGAAAATCGAGATACCAATAAAGTTCTCAATTTAATGGTCTCCGCAGATCCAGCCGAAGGAGTTCTTCCGGTGCCCGTGTCATCGCGCGTAAACCTGGTTGCAAACAATGGTCCAGAGCTCATTGAGCCGATTGAACTCGGCGCGCCAGAAACGCTCTTTTAGATATACGCTATTAGTAATGACATCCAAGGATTTGGTACTAGAAAGCGCTGCCGATCGCACGATTCGGTTCGAGCGCGATGCTTTGGTGTTCACTAATCAGTTGTATGCAGCAGCTCTGCGCTATACCAAGAACCCTGAAGATGCTCGCGATCTTGTTCAGGACACTTATCTCAAAGCTTTTGCATCCTTCCACCAATTTGAAGAAGGTACCAATCTGCGCGCTTGGCTCTACCGAGTTCTCACAACAACATTTATCAATTCCTATCGCAAGGGGCAGCGCCAACCGCAGATTTCCAATAATGAACTTGAAGATTGGCAAGTTGCGGAGGCGCAATCTCATACCAGCGATCAGGGCAAGTCTGCAGAAGTGCAGGCGCTAGAAAACCTACCTGATAGTGACATCAAGAGAGCGCTCCAGGAAATTCCAGAAGAATTTCGCATTGTTGTCTATCTAGCTGATGTAGAGGGCTTTTCTTACAAAGAGATAGCCGAAATCGTTGGCTCTCCTGCCGGAACTGTCATGTCTCGCTTGCATCGCGGTCGCAAACAACTACGTGAAAAGCTCGCTAGCTACGCAAAAGAGCTCGGATACTCAGTTGAGGAACCTACTCCGGATAAGAAGGAGGGAGGCAGCAAATGAGTTACATCGAAATTCAATGTGGTGATGTTCTAGCATCAGTAATTTTTATTATTGAAGGCGAACTTCAGGAAATCCCACAAGCAGAAGCGATCTCTAGCCACATCACAATGTGTGCCGCATGTGCTGCCGAGATAGAACATGAGCGCGCTATGCAGCAGATGTTGCAAGATGTTTTAAAGCGCTCCTGTGATGAGAAGGCGCCTGATGATTTACATCAGAGCATCCATCGCCAGCTTCGTGCTCAGATGGCAGCAGGGGCAACAACAGAGGTTGTCACCCAATTCAGCATGACCGAGATTTCCATTGAGATTGATGAATTTGGAAATGTGGAACATCGAGAAATTCAAATCGAACAGACGCATATCCAGCACTTCATCGACGACGAGGACTAACCTTCAAAGCATGAGACCTGCAGAGGAAGTCCTCGGTGCTGTTGGCTTTTCAGTCCTCGCTGTTCGTCCCGGCGACACCTGTGTCACGATGGGGGTTTCAGATTTACCAGTTGTTGCACCCTCAATCTATCTATCTCTGATGGAGAGCGCCTGCGTTGCTGCGTTATCTGAATATTTAGATGCAGGAGAAACCACATTTCTTACTCATTCATCGTTGGAGATTGTGGGATCTGCAACCGCTGGAGTCGAAATACGAGGTAATGCCCGAGTAATTAATATTGAAGGACGTGAACTCACTTTTGAGTGCGATGTGTATGACGGTGAACGTCACCTGGCACAAGCAGAAATAACTAGGGCGACAGTTGAGCGGTTATCTTTCCTCGCTCGAACTGCCGCCCAGTCGTTAATTAACGAATAGTCAACTTACTTCGGAGATTACGCCTTTTTGGTCTCCCAAAAAATTTCTGCAATTTCATCAATCTTTGCAATCAGTTGGTCAGCAACCTTCACATCTTGTGTGCCCTTGGTTCCCGCAGCTCCAGCAAGCTTGGTTGCTTCATTAAAGAGTGAGTGAAGTTGTGGATATTTCTCAAAGTGTGGCGCTTTGAAGTAGTCGGTCCAGAGAACCCAGAGGTG
>JBEEIL010000048.1:0-15576 GCA_041169865.1 Actinomycetota bacterium
TTGCTAACGCTGCTTCAATTGCTGCAATGTTCATTACAACTGAAGCAGTTGTCTTCGAACGTCCAGCAGATGCAGAACCAGCAGCTGCCGGCCACGGCCATTCACATGGCCCAGGCGGACATAGCCACTAATAAGTAGAAAATCCCCCGTGGTTGCCACGGGGGATTTTTCTTTTGAAGGAGGAAATAAATTTAAGATGCGTGAGAAATCAAAGGAATGCCACGACGAGCCAAGATAGCGGCGCGATCTTCTTCTGAAAGTCCGCCCCAAATTCCATAGGGTTCTTGAACTGCGAGCGCGTGTTCACGGCATGCGTTAATCACAGGACAGGTAGCGCAGACAGCCTTGGCGGCATTCTCGCGATTGCGGCGGCGTGGTCCACGTTCTCCATCGGGATGGAAGAACATCTCCGGCTCTTTATCGCGACAAGCGCCTTCGTACTGCCACTCCCAGACCTCTGCGATAGGTTGCGGTAGACGTGATAGTTCAGCCATGGCTTTTCTCCTCTGTCGTTCTTAGCCTTAAAGTACAACCGTTTCATAAGTTGTTCAAGCACCAACCGCGCCAAATCTTGTTCACACGGGCGATATGTCCGATTTTCAGGTGGTGAGTTCCCCCACTAGAGGGGACGATAACGCCATGTCTTCTAGACCTTCAGGTGATATTGAAGAGAAGCTGACGGTGGCCGCTGTGGCCCGCCGCATCGGTGTTGCTCCTGCAACGCTTCGTACCTGGGATCGCCGTTATGGCCTTGGCCCTTCAGAACATGTTGAAGGCGAACATCGCAAATACTGCCCAAGTGATCTCGCCAAACTCACCATGATGCGCCGCCTTATTGTTGCCGGTGTTTCACCTTCAGATGCGGCTGAGCAAGCCCGTGAATTTGAGGGCGAGGTAAAGCTTTCAAAAATCGTGAAGGAAATTGAAGTCCGCGAAGATGTTGTTGACGCTATTCATAAAGGGCTACAAGCATTTGATCGCGCATTTATTGAAGCGACGTTAGAGCGCGAAATTACTAAACACGGTATTGAAAGCGCTTGGTCTGACGTCATTGTCCCCACGCTCTTTTTGATTGGCGAAGAATGGGAAGTACATCAATCAGGTATTGAAATTGAACATTTATTCTCTGAAATCCTCAAGAAGATCTTGCACCAACGCGTCGTTGAATTAAAACGTCCAATTAACGCACGCCCTGTCTTACTTGCGGCGGTGGGTGAAGAGCTTCACTCGTTGGCGCTACATGCGCTTGCTGCAGCGCTATGTGAGCGAAATGTTGAGACTTATGTTCTTGGCGCTCGTACTCCACTCTCTGCGCTTTCAGCTATGGTGTCACGATGTGCACCGCCTGCCATCTTCCTCTGGGCACAGCTACCCAAGAATGCAGAAGAGAAATACTGGCGAGAAATTCCAGCAATCCGTCCCGCCCCACGCGTCGTTATTGGTGGGCCTGGTTGGGATGCAATTGAAAGCCACGAAGTCATCAAAGCAGAGGGTCTCGAACATGCTTGTGACGAGATTATGCAGGCTTTAGGCGCCTGATTGAGCAGGTAGACTGCGCACTTGCTAAATAAGAAGGAGCGCTTGCGATGATGGATTCTGAGAAGGTCGCGCTCCTTGGCCTGACATATGACGATGTCCTACTTCTTCCCGATGCTTCTGATGTAGTCCCATCTGAAGTTGATACATCTACGCGATTAACTCGCAATATCACTCTTGCCGTGCCCGTGGTCTCTTCAGCCATGGATACGGTTACTGAATCAACGATGGCTATAGCTATGGCAAAAGCTGGTGGCATCGGCATCATCCACCGCAATCTCCCGGTTGATGAGCAAGTAACTCACGTTAAATTAGTAAAGAACGTTGGGCTTGCTGGAGCAGCAGTGGGTGTTGGCGATGATGGATTTGCACGCGCTCAAGCGCTCATTGAAGCCGGTGTAGATGTCGTTGTCGTTGACACAGCTCATGGCCATCATCGCGCCGTTCTTGATGCGATTACTCGCATCAAAAAGTATTCGCCAACTACTGAAATTATCGGCGGAAATGTTGCGACTCGTGCAGGTGCACAGGCGCTCATCAATGCCGGCGCTGATGCCGTCAAGGTGGGTGTTGGGCCAGGATCAATCTGCACAACTCGCGTTGTTGCAGGTGTTGGAGTTCCACAAGTGACTGCAATCATGGAAGCATCCAAAGCATGTAACAAAGCGGGAATTCCACTGATTGCAGATGGTGGTCTGCAATATTCAGGTGACATTGTTAAAGCAATTGTCGCCGGTGCACACTCAGTAATGCTCGGCTCACTGCTTGCCGGTTGTGAAGAATCTCCAGGCGAACTGGTGGAAATTGATGGCCGTAAGTACAAGGCATATCGCGGAATGGGTTCACTCGGTGCGATGCAGTCACGCGGTGAGAAGAAGTCATATTCCAAAGATCGTTATATGCAAGATGACGTTCTCTCTGAAGATAAATTGGTTCCCGAAGGTATCGAAGGAAAAGTTGCTTATCGCGGACCCGTTGCTGAAGTAGTTCATCAACTAGTCGGCGGATTACGCAGTGGTATGGGATATGCAGGTGCGCCTGATATTGAAACGCTACGTCGCGAAGGTCGCTTGATTCAAATTACTGCAGCCGGCTTACAAGAGAGCCACCCACATGATGTATTGCATGTGGCCGATGCCCCCAACTACAGCAAGAAGAAATAACTCATGGATATCGAAATCGCCCCTGGAAAACGTGCACATCAGGCTTATTCATTTGACGATATCGCAATCGTCCCCAGTCGCCGCACCCGCACGCCCGAAGATGTATCAACAGGTTGGCAGATTGATGCTTACAAATTTGAACTTCCACTCCTAGCCGCACCTATGGATTCAGTCGTTTCACCTGACACTGCGATTGCCATTGGAAAACTAGGTGGACTCGGGGTCCTCAATCTTGAAGGGCTCTGGACTCGCTATGACGATCCACGAATTCCGCTCGGTGAAATTGCATCTATGCCAGATAAGCATGCCACTCGTCGTATGCAAGAAATCTACAGCGCGCCAATTCGTCCAGAATTAATTAAAGAGCGCATCAAACAGATTCGTGATTCCGGAGTCACTGTCGCTGCATCTTTGTCACCACAACGTACCGCCGAACTACATAAGGCGGTAATTGACGCTGGTGTCGACATCTTTGTTATTCGTGGAACTACTGTTTCAGCCGAACATGTCGCCGCTGAAAACGAATCTTTGAATTTAAAGAAATTCATTTATGAATTAGATGTGCCTGTCATCGTAGGTGGTGTTGCCACAACCACTGGGGCGCTTCACTTGATGCGTGCTGGCGCAGCCGGCGTGCTTGTTGGTTTTGGTGGGGGAGCAGCGCATACAACTCGTTCTGTGCTTGGCATTGAAGTTCCTATGGCCTCTGCAGTTGCCGAAGTTGCCGCAGCTCGCCGCGAGTACCTCGATGAATCGGGTGGACGTTATGTTCATGTGATTGCTGATGGATCAGTTGGTAAGTCAGGTGATATTGCCAAGGCGATTGCTTGTGGTGCTGATGCAGTCATGATGGGATCTGCACTTGCTAAAGCAGTCGAATCTCCAGGTCTAGGTTGGCACTGGGGATCAGAGGCATATCACCCAGAACTTCCGCGCGGTGCGCGCGTTAACGTGGGCACAGTTGGATCACTAGAAGAAATTCTTATTGGACCTTCACATACTTCAGATGGATCGATGAACCTCTTTGGTGCACTTCGTCGCGCCATGGCTACCTGCGGTTATTCCGATGTAAAGTCTTTCCAGCGCGTAGATGTGGTTATTCATGGCCGCTAGCCACGGTGTACTTGTCGTTGATTTTGGTGCGCAGTATGCACAATTGATTGCACGGCGAGTTCGTGAGGCCAAGGTTTTCTCAGAGATTGTTCCCTCTTCCATCACTGCAGCGGAAGTAAGCGCCAAAAGCCCAGAAGCAATCATTTTGTCTGGTGGCCCATCATCTGTTTATGCCGATCACGCACCCAAAGTTGATCCAGCTATTTTCGCATTGGGAATTCCGGTCTTCGGTATTTGTTACGGATTTCAAACAATGGCAGCAGCCTTATCAGGGGTAGTCGCACAGACCGGCAAATCTGAGTTTGGAAGAACCCAGCTATCGGTGAAAACAGGTTCAAAGATTTTTGCCGGATTACCGCAATCGCAATCGGTATGGATGTCACACGGAGATGCGGTGTCGCAAGCACCGAATGGCTTTACGGTGAGTGCCGCAACCATCGATACACCGATTGCTGCATTTGAAGATGCATCAGGCAAGTTAGCTGGAGTGCAATTTCACCCTGAAGTTCTACATACCGAGCATGGCCAAGCAATTTTGCAAAACTGGCTTATCAATATCGCAGGGTGCAAGCCGGTGTGGACAACAGCCAATATTGCTGAAGATGAAATTGCCAAAGCAAAGGCAGTTATTGGCAGCAAACGAGTTATCTGTGGTCTCTCAGGGGGCGTGGATTCCGCGGTTGCAGCGGCAATTGTGCAACGTGCGGTAGGAAAACAACTCACCTGCGTCTTTGTTGATCATGGCTTGCTACGCACAGGAGAATCCGAACAAGTTCAACGTGATTTTGTGGCAGCAACTGGAATCGAGCTCGTAGTCGTTGATGCAGTGGATCAATTCTTACAGGCGCTTGCCGGAGTCACCGACCCAGAAGAGAAACGTAAAATTATCGGGCGAGAATTTATCCGCTCCTTTGAAAAAGCAGCGCGTGACATTGCCTCCGGTGGCGATGTGGAATTCCTAGTACAAGGAACCCTCTATCCCGATGTTGTTGAGTCTGGTGGTGGAAGTGGAACCGCAAATATCAAGTCACATCACAATGTGGGTGGACTTCCCGATGATTTGAAGTTCTCTTTAGTCGAACCTCTACGCACTCTCTTTAAGGATGAAGTACGTCAGGTAGGACTTGAACTCGGTTTGCCTGAATCCATCGTGTGGCGCCAACCTTTTCCGGGCCCGGGCCTAGGAATTCGCATCATTGGCGAAGTCACCAAAGCCCGTCTTGATATTTTGCGTGAGGCAGATGTCATCGCCCGCGAAGAACTCAAAGCGGCAGGGTTAGATCGAGTTATCTGGCAATGCCCAGTGGTGCTGCTCGCTGATGTGCGCAGTGTGGGAGTTCAGGGTGACGGTCGAACATACGGGCACCCGATTGTGTTGCGTCCGGTTTCAAGTGAAGACGCGATGACCGCCGATTGGTCTCGCATCCCCTATGAAGTTCTTGAGAAGATATCCACTCGAATTACTAATGAAGTTCGTGAAGTAAATCGAGTCGTCCTCGATATCACGAGCAAGCCACCAGGAACGATTGAATGGGAATAGGAAGTCGGAGATGATTAAAACCGCAAAGGTAGCAATAGTCGCTCTCACGTTAATTGCAGCAACGACAGTTGCCACAACGCCCAGTCATTCTGCGGAACGCCCTGTAACAGTGCCAGGTTGCAAAACTGCTACAGCCAAAGGAAAGATTCCTATCAAGGTAAAACAACCTGCAGCTTCAGTGAAGCCAACCAACAAGATGCTTACTCTCTCAACAAATTGCGGCAATATTGTGATTGAAATGTTGGGATCGAAAGCACCAGTAACAGTCAGCGCAATCTCAGCGCTAGCGAAAGCGGGCTACTACAACAAGTCTCTCTGCCATCGTTTAACCACACAAGGAATATTTGTATTGCAATGTGGAGATCCAACACTCACCGGTAGTGGTTCTCCCGCTGGGTGGAGCGGATACGTGGATGAGAATCTTCCCGCCAATGTTGCTAAAAACTATCCGGCCGGAACGGTTGCCATGGCTAACTCTGGGCCAAAGACCAATGGTTCCCAATTTTTCTTAGTTTATGGTGACACTCAACTTCCACCGAATTACACGATTTGGGGAAAGATCACTAAGGGACTTGATTTAGTGAAAAAAATTGGCGAAGTTGGCGCCTATAAGATGAGCGGAACTCAGGCAATGTATGCGCCCGATGGCTACCCGATTCAAATGGTAGAAATCGTCAGAGCAACCGTTCGCTAGTCAGTGTTGACGATTTTAAAAGCTTCAGCAATACGACCTTCTGGAAGCCCACCAATACCTGCATTACGTTGACCCCATTCGCGCAACATCTCCTCCAGATTAGCCATGTGGCCTGTCTGTGAAGCGTGCTCTCTGAGTGCAGCTAATTTGAAGTGGAATGTATCGGTAATATCAACGAAGTGATCTGGGTGTGCATGGCCTTGCATCCAGACTTCACGTACCTTCCACGGTTGCAGGTTTTCCTTCTCAAGTAAATCTGTAAAAGCATATGGATTTCGCGCATCTGGATAGACCGCTTGAATAGTCGCTTCGCCGGCAGCTAAATGATCTGGATGGCTAGCGCCAATGCGCTCCCAATTTCGTTCCGGTGATTGGCAGATAATTCGATCTGGTTGCACGCGTCGAATTTGGCGAACAATATCTTTGCGAAGTTGCAGAGTAGGTTCGAGATGGCCATCGACATAATTTAGAAAAGTAACATCGCTAATGCCGAGAGCTGCACATGCTGCGCGTTGTTCACGTTGACGCACAGCTGGCATCTCTTCACGCGTATATTCAGATGCCTCACCACCTTGATCACCGTTGGTGCAGAGCACATATGAGACAGCGATTCCTTGCTGAACCCATTGTGAAATAGTTCCAGATGCGCCAAAGTCTGAATCGTCAGGATGGGCATTGACCACTAGGACTCGCTTGATCTCTGAATCTGCTATCGGTTCCACAACTCACCTTTATCTTCTCGTGTGGGTGAAGCCTAATAGACTGCCCGCCATGACTGCGACGGATCCATTGCTCGAGGGACTTAATCCCCAGCAACAGAAGGCAGTTGCACATGCCAGCTCACCGCTATTAGTTGTCGCTGGTGCGGGATCTGGAAAGACGCGCGTTCTGACGCGACGAATCGCCTACATCATGGCGCGTCGCGATGTACGTCCCTACGAAATTTTGGCTATTACCTTTACCAATAAGGCTGCCGGTGAAATGAAGGAACGCGTTGCTGATTTAGTCGGCCCAATTGCAAAATCAATGTGGGTATCGACATTTCACTCATCGTGCGTTCGCATGCTGCGGCAAGAGGCCGAACGCCTTGGATACAGCAGTTCTTTCAGCATCTACGACTCTGCAGACTCACAGAAGTTGATTTCTCGTGTCATGGAGACCCTTAACTTAGATGCAAAGCGGTATCCGGCTCGCCAATTTCAGCATTTAATTTCTAACGCCAAGAATGAGCTACAAACTCCCTACGAGTATCTCAGCAAAGCGACTAATCAATTTGAAACTATTGTCGCAGACGTTTACACAATGTATGAAAAGCGATTGCAGCAAGCCAATGCGATGGATTTTGATGATCTGATTATGAAGACAGTGCAAGTCTTACAAAAATATCCCGAAGCAAAGGCGCGTTTTCGATCTCGCTTCCGCCATATTTTGGTGGATGAATATCAAGATACCAACCATGCTCAGTACGTCTTAATCAAAGAGCTCACAGGCGACGAAGGTGATGGTTTTCCAATTGCTGAGCTCTGCGTGGTCGGAGATGCGGATCAGTCCATCTATGGCTTTCGCGGGGCGACCATTCGCAACATCCTGCAGTTCGAAGTGGATTATCCAAATGCCACCACAGTTCTACTTGAGCAGAATTATCGCTCCACACAAAATATCCTCAGCGCTGCAAATGCAGTAATTACTAAGAATGAATCTCGGAAAGAGAAGAATCTTTGGTCAGATGCTGGTTCTGGTGCTCCGCTAACGGGCTACATAGCTGAATCCGAATATGACGAGGCAGAGTTTGTGAAATCTGAGATCCGTAGTTTGCAGGATCAAGGTCTATCAAATCCTGGAGATACAGCCGTCTTTTATCGCACCAATGCCCAGTCTCGTATCTTTGAAGAAATTTTTATGCGTGCTGCCATCCCATACAAGGTTGTTGGTGGATTGCGCTTCTATGAGCGAAAAGAAGTGAAAGATCTATTGGCCTATCTACGTGTGCTCGCCAACCCTGATGATGAAGTCTCGCTCCGCCGTATTATCAACTTACCTAAACGTGGCATCGGTGATCGAGCCTTAGAAGAAGTAGAAGCCTTTGCCAGCGCCCAAGGGATCTCATTTTGGAGCGCGCTATTGCGCGTATCCGAAGCGAGCAGTGTTCCAAATAAGGCAGCTCAATCAATAGTGGCCTTCACTAAAATGCTCACTGCCTTGCAAACGTTGGTTGAAGCAAAGACCAAACCTTCGGTAATTATTGAAGCGGTACTCGAACAATCTGGGCTTTTAGCAGAACTTGAAAATAGTAAAGATCCGCAGGATGAAGTACGAGTCGAGAACTTGCAAGAATTAGTCTCTGCTTCAATGGAGTATGAAGAACGACCATATGAAGAGCTTGCAGAAGATGAGGAAATTTCGCTATCGGGGTTCCTTGAGAAAGTTTCTCTGGTCGCAGATGCGGATGAGATACCAGATAGACCTGATAGTGATCATGGGGGAGTTGTCACTTTGATGACTTTACATACGGCAAAAGGTTTGGAATTTCCGACCGTCTTTCTCACTGGTATGGAAGATGGTGTATTTCCCCATGCGCGCACTTTGGATGATCCGCGCGAGATTGAAGAAGAACGTCGCCTTGCATATGTTGGTTTAACCCGCGCTGAGAAGCGTCTCTATATTTCGCGCGCCGAATATCGACTCACCTTTGGTTCACCACGTTACAACCCTGCTTCTCGTTTTCTTGATGAAATCCCCGCGGAACTCATCGAGTGGAAGAATGAAACTCGCTCCAGCTTCTCCACTTCTGCTCTTAAGAAATCGAGACTTCCTTCAGCGCCTCCACCTCGCGCAACTGGAAAGAAATCAATTGCGATGGAACTTGCAGTAGGGCAGCGTGTGTCACATGACACATTCGGTCTGGGCACAGTAGTCGCCCTCGCCGGTGAAGGTGATAAGGCAGAGGCCACTATCAACTTCGGGCAATACGGCGATAAACGCCTTTTGCTTCGATACGCCCCTGTCACGCCTCTCTAAAATAACCACTTAAGATTGCCCCAGGTCAGTATCACAAATCTGGTTAATCGCACCCATGAGGAGCAATGAGTGGATCTCTACGAATATCAAGCACGCGATCTCTTCGAAAAGCACACCGTTCCCGTTTTACAAGGAGCCGTTGCAACGACTGCTGAAGAAGCGCGCGCTGCCGCAGCCACAATGGGTGGAAAGGTTGTCGTTAAAGCGCAGGTCAAAGTTGGCGGTCGCGGAAAAGCGGGTGGCGTAAAACTTGCAAACGATGCTGGCGATGCATTTGATAAAGCCGCAGCCATTCTCGGTATGGATATCAAGGGCCATACCGTTCATAAAGTGATGATTGCGCAAGCAGCGCCAATTGCGGATGAGTACTACGTTTCAATTCTGCTCGATCGCTCAAACCGCACCTTCTTGGTAATGGCATCTGTTGCAGGTGGCATGGATATTGAGGAAGTTGCGCACACCGCGCCAGAAAAATTAGCCAAGGTGCCAGTTTCTGCTGTTGATGGAATCTCCTTAGCTAAAGCTAAAGAAATTGTTGCGCAGGCACAGTTCCCTAACGAAGTAGCAGACCAGGTTGCTGACGTACTCGTAAAACTATGGGAAACATTCCAATCCGAAGATGCAACTCTCGTTGAAGTTAATCCACTTGTGAAGACGGAAGATGGCCGCATCGTGGCCCTTGATGGAAAGGTCACGCTGGACGAAAATGCAGAATTTCGTCAACCAAGCCACGAAGCTTTGGTAGATCATGCTGCAGCCAATGCCCTCGAAGCAGCTGCAAAAGAAAAAGGTTTAAATTACGTAAAGCTCGATAACGGGCAAGTAGGGATTATCGGAAATGGCGCTGGGCTAGTGATGTCTACGCTGGATGTAGTTGCATATGCAGGCGAAAAATTTGGTGGGATGCGTCCAGCAAACTTCCTCGATATCGGCGGCGGAGCATCAGCACAAGTTATGGCAGATGGCTTATCAATTATTTTGGGCGATCCCGATGTTAAGAGCGTATTTGTCAACGTATTCGGTGGCATCACTGCATGTGATGCAGTTGCAAATGGGATTGTTCAAGCCCTTGAGCTCTTGGGTCCAAAGGCGACAAAACCGATTGTGGTACGCCTAGATGGAAATAACGTCCTCGAAGGGCGCGCGATTCTCAACGCTGCTAACCATCCGTTGGTCGAGCAAGCTGAAACTATGGATGGAGCAGCATCACGCGCTGCAGAATTGGCGGCTAAGTAATGTCTATCTTTATTAATTCTTCAAGTAAGGTCATTGTTCAGGGAATGACTGGTTCAGAAGGAACCAAACACACCCGCCGAATGTTGGCATCGGGCACCAAAGTTGTTGGTGGAGTCACTCCTGGAAAAGGTGGCCAAGTTGTTGATATTGACGGTACATCGCTTCCAGTCTTTAACACTGTGGCAGAGGCGATGTCAGCAACAGGAGCAAATGTTTCTGTTGTATTCGTTCCGCCAAAGTTCGCTAAGGCTGCGGTCATTGATGCAATCGATGCTGCTATGCCACTAGTGGTTGTGATTACCGAAGGAATCCCAGTTCATGATTCGGCTTTCTTTTATGCCTATTCTCTACAAAAAGGTAAGACTCAAATCATCGGACCTAACTGCCCGGGGTTAATTAGCCCTGAGCAATCAAATGTGGGAATTATTCCTAGCGACATCACTAAGCGTGGACCTATCGGGCTCGTCTCTAAATCAGGAACCTTGACCTATCAGATGATGTATGAACTTCGCGACATCGGATTTTCCACTGCAGTAGGTATCGGTGGAGACCCTGTAATCGGTACAACACATATCGATTGTCTGCGAGCTTTCCAAGATGATCCAGAAACCGAAGCAATCGTGATGATCGGTGAAATTGGTGGAGACGCCGAAGAACGAGCAGCTGCATTTATCGCAGAGTATGTGCGTAAACCTGTTGTTGGTTATGTGGCTGGCTTTACTGCACCTGAAGGTAAAACCATGGGGCATGCTGGAGCAATCGTCTCTGGTTCATCGGGAACAGCACAAGCAAAGAAAGATGCGCTTGAAGCAGCTGGCGTAAAAGTTGGGCAAACCCCGAGCGAAACAGCGCAATTAATGCGCGGTCTACTAGGCCGATAAGACTGCTATGCAACGCGTCCTCTCGGTCTCGTTGTCACATGTTGTAAGAAGCGCTGCCACACTCTTACTTCCCTTCTCTTTTATTGCACTCGTTGCGTGGGCAACTGCGGGAAGTGCAAGTGGTGGAACCTCAGACCCGATACGCGGCGCCGTGTGGATTTGGCTGGGGGCACATCACCTTCCTTTCCAATTATCGCTTCCACCTACTTCGCTTCCTGGTTATCTCTCATATCTACCTTTAGGGGGTCTGGTTCTACCTTTCTTGGTGATCAGATCAGCCTTTAATCGAGCAATTGATCGTTTGCAGGGCGACTTCCATGACATCAATCGAGTGCGTGTCATTTTCTCGGTACTGTACACATCGCTCTTTACGCTGCTGGCTTATGTAAGCAGATCACCAAGCGTTACTCCGCAGTGGTATCTAGCCCCGGTATTTGCATTTTTACTTGCACTTACTGCGACGTTATCTTCAGGTTACCGCGTCAACCCTTCTCGCTCACTCCGTTTAGCTTTGCGAATTTCCGCTCTCATCGTAGGAACGGGATTGGTAGTAACTGCAATACTCATTATCTTAAATTTTTCTCAAGTAAAGAACATCACGACCGCATTGCAGCCAGGGATTTTTGGCGGACTCTTACTTCTCCTTTTAAATATCCTCTATCTGCCAAATGCTGCGATAGCAGCTGTCGCATATTTTTCGGGCTCGGGATTGGCAGTAGGAGCAGATACGATTGTGTCTCCATGGTGGTATGAGCTAGGGCAAATTCCAGCGCTACCTCTTCTTGGCGCCTTACCAACTGAGCGACATCCTGTCGCTCTCGTCGGAATATTTTTCTTTATTGGGCTGGGTGTAGTTCTTGCACTGTGGTCTCTGACTTACGGGCTGCAAACTTTGATTCAAAGTTACTTCTTCACAATTGCGATTGCTGTTGTTCTTGGCTATCTAGCAAGTGGTGCCTTAATCACAACCGAAATGGGCGCGGTAGGGGTCTCAATTTGGAAATTGGCTCTTTCGCTTTCTCTAGAAATCGGAATTGGGGCCGCAGTGACAGCTTTCATCATGAATAAGCGTTCTTCGGCTCAACTCTAAGAATATGAAGCGTTTAGTAATTCTGGCATCGGGGAGCGGAACACTTGCGCAAGCAATTTTTGATGCGCAAGCCACCGGAAAAATAAATGCAGATATTGTCGCAGTTATTTCAGATCGGAAAGATGCAGGGGTTTTGCACCGTGCAGAGCGAGCAAAGATTGAAACATTCACGATACCCATGATGGAAGATCGCAGTGAATGGGATAGAGAACTAGAAACGCTCATCGCTGCCCTCAGGCCAGACTTAGTTGTCTCTGCCGGCTTCATGAGAATCTTGTCTCACCGCATAACTACCAAATTTCCCATTATCAATAGCCACCCGGCGCTACTGCCAGCATTCCCGGGTGCGCATGCCGTCAGAGATGCGCTCGCTGCTGGTGTGAGTGAAACCGGAACCACAATCCATTGGGTTGATGCAGGTGTTGATACCGGCGCCATTATTTCCCAGAAGAATGTAGAAATTCTCGAAGGCGATACCGAAGAGTCGCTCCATGAGCGCATTAAGATTGTGGAGAGAGGTCTCATAGTTGCGACCATTGCATCACTGCTTCCACAGCTAGATTCAATTGTTCAGGAGAAGAGCAATGGCTAATCGCAAGCCGATACGACGTGCACTTGTCAGTGTTTACGCAAAGAACCGCTTGCTCGAGCTTGGACGAGCGCTACAAGAAGCTGGCGTTGAAATTCTTTCAACCGGTTCGACTGCAAAAACGTTACACGATGCTGGCATTGCGGTGACCGAAGTAAGTACCTATACGGGATTTCCAGAAATCATGGGTGGTCGTGTAAAAACCTTACATCCGCGCATACATTCTGGAATCTTGGCGGATCAAAATAACCCTGAACATCTTGCGGCTCTCAATGAACTCGATATTGCACCCTTTGATTTAGTGGTCATAAATCTCTACCCCTTTGCGGCAACGCTTGCATCTGGCGCAGCCTTTGCAGAATGTATTGAACAAATTGATATAGGTGGACCATCGATGCTTCGCGGGGCGGCTAAGAATCATGGATCTGTAGCAGTGCTCTGTCATGAATCGCAATACGATGATGCAATAGCGGCAGTGAAGGCCGGAGGCTTTACCGATCAAGAGCGCAAGCGCTTAGCGCTTGAAGTATTCCGAACTACGGCGGAATACGATCTCACTATTGCTAGTTGGCTTGGTTCCACAATCAGCCAAGAGATGGAAGATCTTGATTGGTTTGGAATGATTTACCATCGCGAAAATTCTTTACGCTATGGAGAAAATCCTCATCAGAAAGCAGCAATCTTTAGAGGTGGACCCCCAGGTATCGTCAATGCAACTCAATTGCATGGCAAAGAGATGTCTTTCAATAATTACACAGATGCTGATGCAGCATGGCGCGCCGTACTAGATCATGGGCAACCAAGCGTTGCGATCATCAAACATGCAAACCCTTGTGGCGTAGCAATTGGAAGCGATATCGCCGATGCTTATGCCAAAGCGCACTCTTGCGATCCTGTATCGGCATTTGGTGGAGTCATTGCAGCAAACCGTGAAGTCACCGTTGCCATGGCCACTTTAGTCTCGGATGTATTTACCGAAGTCATTATTGCGCCGAGCTACGAGCAGGGTGCGTTGGAAATTTTACAGTCAAAGCCTTCAATTCGAATTTTGACCTGCCCCATCAATCGAATTTCACCGCTCGAGATTCGACCCGTCTCCGGCGGAGCGCTTGTACAGCAAACAGATCTCATTAACGCAGATGGTGATGATGTAAATAATTGGAAACAAGTAACGGGTGCAGCGTTATCTTCAGAAGTACTTGCTGATTTGCACTTTGCTTGGCGCGCGGTTCGCTCAGTCAAGAGTAATGCTATTTTGCTGGCACAAGGCGGTGCTGCAGTTGGCATTGGAATGGGTCAAGTCAATCGGGTCGATTCGGCACGACTTGCAGTAAATCGAGCTGGCAATCGTGTTCGCAATAGCGTTGCAGCATCTGATGCCTTCTTCCCATTTGCAGATGGACTGGAAATTCTCGCCGCTGCAGGGGTAGTTGCAATTGTTCAACCAGGTGGCAGCGTGCGTGACGAAGAAGTCATTGCCGCTGCAGAACAGGCCGGTGTTGCTATGTTCTTTACCGGCACTCGACATTTCTCACACGCGTAACGCACGCAATAGGATGTGGATATGAGCAGCGCACAAATTCTGGACGGAAAGTCTCTGGCTGCCTCAATAAAAGGTGCTTTAGCGCAGCGCACATCAGCCCTCAAATCCCGTGGCATCACTCCCGGACTTGGCACGGTGCTGGTTGGAGATGACCCTGGTTCGCATTCATATGTCAGCGGTAAACATCGCGACTGCCAAGAGGTCGGCATTAATTCTCTTCGCGTGGATTTGCCGCAGAACGCAACTCAAGCAGACGTTCTGTCGGCAATAAAGGATCTTAACTCTGCCAAAGAATGCACAGGCTACATCGTGCAACTGCCACTTCCTCATGCAATAAATACCCAGACAATTCTGGAGGCAATTGATCCAGCTAAAGATGCAGATGGTCTGCATCCAATTAATTTGGGAAGACTTGTGGCTGGTTATCCAGGACCGTTGCCGTGTACTCCGCGCGGAATTGTTGAACTCATTAACCATTACAAAATTCCACTTGCTGGTGCCGAAGTTGTTGTCATCGGACGAGGATTAACCGTAGGTAGACCACTTGGACTACTACTTACTCGTAAGCAGGAAAATGCAACTGTCACACTCACGCATACAGGAACTAAAGATCTAGCAGCCCATACCAAGCGTGCAGATATTGTCGTAGCGGCAATCGGGCAGGCACATTTCTTAAAGGCAGAGTTCATCAAGCCAGGTGCAACCGTCATCGATGTTGGTATTTCACGGACTGCTCAAGGATTACTTGGTGATGTTGATCCTTCCGTAAGTGATGTTGCGGCATTTGTTGCTCCGATGCCAGGTGGAGTTGGGCCAATGACTCGCGCCATGCTCTTGATGAATGTGGTTGATGCATGCGAGCAATAAACCGACTTCAATTTCGCTTGGCATACATCGCAATTTCACTCGGAGTTATTCTTGGTGTAGCAGGGTTCGTTCGATCAGGCGCATTGGCGATATCAGCCGGTACTGCCGTGATTGCTCTTGCACAGTGGAACCAACGCAAAATTGAGCGCTACTTACCGCTGGCGATCGCTCTCCTACTATTCGGGCTGGCAATCGCCCTTCCCAAGGGGTTGTAGAGTTCTCTCGATATCAAGATAAACCTTAATACGCTCAAAGGAATCGCCATGGCAAAGAAAGTCACCGTTGTAGGTGCAGGTTTTTATGGTT
>JBEEIL010000049.1:0-12424 GCA_041169865.1 Actinomycetota bacterium
AAGAGAATTCGGCTTCGTCATCCGGTTTTAAATACTTGAGAGCAATGGCGCTACATTCAATATGCCATCCAGGGCGACCAGCCCCAAATTCACTTGGCCATGTGGGTTGCCACGGTTTGGAAGTCAGCCAGATCAGCGCATCAAGAGGGTTCTCTTTTCCGACTTTGTCAGGGTCTCCTCCACGTTCGGCAAAAATGCGTAGCGCTTCTGATTCGGCTAGGTGCGAGAGAGTGCCGAAATCCGGGTCGGTATGAACTCGAAAATATTTATCGCCACCGACTTCATATGTTGAATTTGCGAAATCCAATCGCTTTACGGCTTCGAGAATTGCAGACATGTCGTCAACAACTCCGATGTAGTGATCAGGTGGGATGATATGCAAATCGCTCATATCGCCGCGGAAGAGATCAATCTGGGACTGTGCCAGCTCTTGCCAGTCAACGCCATCTCGCACAGCCCGTTCCAAAAGAGGGTCGTCAATATCGGTAACATTTTGGACGTATCGCACCGCAGAACCTGTCGCCTTGAGATATCTAATGACGATATCGAATGTCAGATAGGTTGCGGCATGACCGAGGTGTGTTGCATCGTAGGGAGTTATCCCACAGACATAAATTCGATATAGATCTTGTTTTGGTACCTCTTGAAGAGATCCCGTCGCCGTGTCAAAGATTGAAAGGTTCGGGAACTTGAATTGTGAAGGGAGTTCGGGAATATAGACCGTCGGCCACGAACGCATACACAAACCTTACTTCAGAAAGGAGGCCAAGGCACTGCAGGCCAATCTTGGCTAGGGACCGGGAAAGATTTGATTGAAAGCAGCCGTTCGATCCGAGATAGCAAGGCTCGATATTCATTGGCTGTGATTAGATTGGCAATCTGAGTATCGCGCTTGTCCAGCTTTGCATAAAGAGATTGCAATTGCGCCAATTCATCTTCTTGAAAGGGCGTGCTTGCCCATTGCCATAGCACGGTACGCAATTTATCTTCCTCGTGAAAAGTAACACCATGGTCACATCCAAAGACTTCTCCATCCTCTGTCGGAAGAATGTGTCCGATCTTGCGATCTGTGTTATTTACTACCGCATCAAATAAGGCAATCTTTCGTAATCTGGCATCATCGAGCCGATAGAACGTCGCCAGATCTATGGAATTATCAATCTCAATCCATTCCTGAACCATTCCTGGTCCGAAAGGACCGTCCGCGAGAACAGTCCTTGGTACGACGCCCCAGCCTGCCAATTCAGAGACCAGGTAGCTTGCATATTCTCGTGAGGCTAAATTTCCATCTGCAAAATCCCACAGAGGTCTTTCACCTGCTATGGGTTTGTAAATTATTGAAACTTCTTCTCCGTTATAGAGCGACGTTCCAAAGAGAGTCGCATTGGAGGCGTCCACCAATCGACCCGATACTGAAATTTCCCCATGCTGGAGATGTTCTTCAAGGTCTTGGGAATTACCGTTCACCGACGGTATCCATTCGCGCGAGGACAGAGATGACCTCCCGGATCGATAGGCCCACCGCAGAATGGACATGGTGCGCGCCCGGCGTTAACCACCGAAACGCTCCTCTTTGAAAATTTCTCTGCTTCGGAAGGAGTGATGAGTACTCTGACAATATCTTGATCGCTAGAGAGATCATCTACATCAATAAATTCAGGCTCGGTCGAATTGCCTTCAGCGATAGCTTGAAAATCAATTTGTATGAGAGATCTAGAGGTATCAAATGCCAGCCCAATAATGCCAACCCGAAACTCCTCTTCGATGGGGGTTTCCAAAGGTGAATCATCCCGAGGCAGGTTATTGATGACAATCGTAGGATCGCTCTGACGAATCTCTTTGACCATATATACAAGTCGCTCAGCCAGAGCTTGAACTTGTCCCTTTTCAAGTGAAACCGAAATCAGACGGGTTCGATCCTTGGCTTGTATGAAGAAGGTGCGCTCTCCTGGTTGGCCAACCGTCCCAACTACGAATCTTTCGGGCTCTTCGAAGAGCAGGATGCGAGGGCTCATTTTTTGCCCGCACGAGGAAGACCAGATCCTCCACCAAGGAGAGCCTTTCCAATCTTCTTCTTCGTTAGGAGCGGTGCAATACATGTCGTAGTGTCGCTATAGGTCAGCAACCTGCCTTGCGACCCGTCAAAGTCGATCACCGTGAGCGATGCTGGGTTGATTATTAAGTTTTGAAATGAATCTAAAGGCAATCCAACCAATGAAGCAACAACTGACTTGATGACATCACCGTGACTGACAAAGAGAAAGTTTCCAGTCTTCTTGTGTTGATGCGATTCTTGTACGGAACGTAAAGCCCTTTGCTGGACGTTCTTCATCTTCTCTCCTGCTGGAAAAGTAACTTTGCTGGGTTTCTCTTGTACTGTCTTCCATAGCGTCTCTTTGGAAAGACGGGATAGCTTTCGGCCACTCCATTGCCCGTAATCAACTTCATTAAGATTGTCATCGATTTGGTAGAGACCAAAACCTTGAGAATATTGGGATTTAAGCCAAGGCTCTATCGTGAGGGCGCAACGCTCCAAAGGACTTACTCGGATTTGCTCGAAGTTACTCTCCCCCAATCTTTCGATCAGGTTGAGCGATTGCTCCACTCCCTTTTGCGTCAGTGTAATTCCAGGAATGCGACCCGAGAGAATTCCTTTTTCATTAGCAGTTGAATGCGCATGCCGAAGAAACACGAGGCGACTCATAGCACCAAGATTAGCCTTGATTGTTGCTAAGGTCTCGCTCATGGAAATGCGCAGAGCGGGTAAGAGCGGACTATCAATCTCTCGCCTGGGTCTAGGCACGATGACATGGGGTCGAGATACAGATACTCATGAGGCGGCCGATCAATGTCGCGCCTATATCGAAGCCGGAGGTAACTTTCTCGATACCTCCTCTACATATGGAGACGGAGATAGTGAGCGCGTTATAGGTGGCCTAATAGGTACTCTCTTTCAGAGAGACGAAGTTGCAATTGCCACTAAAGCGGGGGCTACTTTTCCCAATGGAGTCAAGACCATAAACAACTCGCGTCAGGCGCTGATTACCGAATTGGACCGATCGCTCTCACGGCTGCAAACCGATTACGTAGACCTGTGGCAGATTCATTCATGGGATTTCGAAACTCCACTAGATGACACATTATCCGCCTTAGATTATGCATATTCTTCCGGGAAGGCGCGCTATGTAGGAATTTGTAACTTCTCTGGATGGCAAACTGCCCGAGCATTTACGCTTCAAGAAAGCAATTCTGCAAAAGCTCCAATAACATCCATACAGATTGAATATTCACTCCTTAACCGTTCCATTGAAGAAGAAATCATTCCTTGTGCTGATGAAATGGATATAGGAATTCTCGCCTGGGCGCCTCTAGGGCGAGGAGTCTTAACAGGTAAATATAGGAAGGGAATTCCTATTGATTCGCGGGCTGCTGCTCCTCACTTTGTAAAACATGTTGAGCCCTACTTGGACGAACGAAGTTCGCGCATAGTTGAGGCTGTGTGCGCGGCCGCCGAAGGGTTGGGATTCTCGCCTCTCGAGGTGGCGCTGGCGTGGGTTCGCGATACGCCAGGTATTACCTCCTCGATTATTGGAGCACGCACGGGTGCTCAGTTACGTGGCGCCTTGAAGAGCGAGGAAATAACGCTCCCCGATATTGTTCGTCAGGCGCTTGACGAAATCTCGCGCTAACAGTTTTCGAGGAAGTCCTCTAAAACTCGTACTCCAAATTCAAGACCACTAATCGGTACTCGTTCATCAACTCCATGAAATAGAGCCATAAAATCCAAGTCTGCAGGTAGCTTGAGTGGGCTAAAGCCGTAACCAATAATTCCTAACTCAGAGAGCGCCTTATTGTCTGTGCCCCCACTCATCAAATATGGGACGGGAATCCCGTCTGGATCAAAACGTTTGATTGCAGCACACATGGCCTCTACAAGGTCACCCTCGAAATCAATTTCCAACGCGATATCACGAGAGATTGTCTCGATAGTAATGTCGGGACCGATTATTTCCCGGATGGTTTCATTTAACTCATCTTCATATCCAGGCAGAAAACGACCATCTATAACTGCACTCGCACTTCCAGGGATTACATTTGCCTTGTATCCCGCCTCAAGCATCGTCGGATTCGCCGTATTTTGAAGAGTCGCTCCGATCATTCGTTCAGTTGGGCCTATCTCTGCAAGCAAGGGTCTGAGATCTGATTCGTCGTAACGTTTACCAGTTGCTTCGGCTATCTTTGAGAAAAGAATCTTTACGGTTCGGGTGTATCTCTGTGGCCATTGGTAGCGACCGATTTTTGCAACCGCCTCAGTCAATGTTGTGAGCGCGTTTTCTGGGTTCATCATGGAACCATGTCCAGCGCGACCTTGAGCGGTAAGCCGCATCCAGTGGATACCTTTTTGAGCAGCTTCGACGAAGTACAACCGTTTACCACCAGTGACGGTAACCGAAAACCCACCAACCTCAGAGATTGCTTCGCTGCAACCAGCAAATACCTCGGGATGCTCGGATGCCATCCAACGCGATCCGAAAGTCATACCAGCTTCTTCATCCGCAAAGAAAGCCAAGACAATATCTCTTGGTGGCTTATATCCAGTCTTAGCCCACTTACGTACGATGGCAAGAATCATGGCATCCATATTCTTCATATCTACCGCACCACGTCCCCAGATCATGCCATCGCGAATCTCGGCTGCAAAAGGATCGACTGACCAATCTTGCGCATTCGCGGGAACAACATCTATATGTCCGTGCACAACTAATCCAGGTCTAGAGCGATCACGTCCTTCTAAGCGCGCTATGACATTGCAACGATTTGGTGCCGATTCATAAATCTGAGAGGAAATACCAACTTCTCGTAGAGATGCGACGATGTATTCAGCTACCGCTTTCTCGTCTCCTTTTCCTTCACCGTAGTTGATGGAGGGAATGCGAATAAGTTCCTGACAAATCTTCACTACTTCGCTATCGAGATTCATGGCGCAATTCTGCCGTGAAAAGTATGAAATACATGCTCTTTTGCGTGCCAGCGTTGGCGTTGCTATCGTTACCCAGTTATTTCAGCCCAAACGCGTAGGATGTCTCTTACAGCGAGCGGGTACTCGTCCGGGTGGCGGAATTGGCAGACGCGCTAGCTTGAGGTGCTAGTGCCCGCAAGGGCTTCGGGGTTCAAGTCCCCGTTCGGACACAGTTTGGTGGGTTTACTGATGGTGAGATCACTTGCATGAATCTGAAAAGCGCACTCTCCCTTATTCGCGAAGTTCCGGATTTTCCTCAACCAGGAGTTCTATTTCGTGACATCACTCCATTGTTGTACGACGCACAAGGCTTTTCTACCGTCGTAGATGAGCTCTGCAAACTTGCTGAGGGCGCATCAACTTTTGCTGGGATCGAGGCACGTGGATTTATCTTCGCTAGCGCAATGGCAGTGCGATCATCGGCAGGATTTGTTCCGATTAGAAAAGGTGGCAAACTTCCATCTGCAGTCTATTCCGAGAGTTATTCTCTCGAATATGGTGAGGCAATTTTAGAGATACATCAGGATTCACTTTCGGGATCTGCCTCAATTGTGATTGTTGACGATGTTCTAGCTACCGGAGGCACCTTAGAGGCCGCCATAAAACTTGTGGAACGCGCAGGAGGAAATGTAGTAGCAGTAGTTTCACTCATCGAAATTTCAGCTCTAGAGGGTCGAGACCGTCTGATGAAATCTTTCCCGAAACTGAGAATCGATTCATTGTTAACGACATGAAACGAATCCCGCAAATTCAGGCGCTGAGAGCAGTTGCCGCTCTCTTGGTGGTTGCCTATCATGCCAAATTGACGCCCGGTGGGTATATCGGAGTGGATATCTTCTACGTAATTTCAGGATATCTCATTACTGGATTGTTACTCCGTGAACTCGAATCAACGGGAACGTTGAGATTGAAGGCCTTCTATCTTCGACGCATAAAGCGTTTGCTGCCAACTTCATTTTTTGTGCTGATTGTTACGGCAATTGCAGCGTGGGCGCTTTACCCATCCACACTAAGACCAAGTCTTGGAAAAGATATAGCAGCTGCTGCGGCTTACGTTTCAAATTACTTATTCGCTCTCTGGCAGATGGATTATCAGAATCTCAACGCTACTCCACCTGTGGTCATCCACTATTGGTCACTCGCGGTTGAAGAGCAGTTCTATCTCTTCTGGCCATTTATCATTCTTGCACTCTTTCGTTACGGTTCAAGAAGAGCTGTACTACTTGGGGTTAGCGCAATCACTTCGTTCTCATTTCTACTTAGCCTTTATCTCACCGCTCGCGAACCAATTTGGTCTTTCTACTCGCTGCCTACACGTGCATGGGAACTTGGACTTGGAGCGCTCCTCTTGTTCATTCCTAAGAAAATTAGGTTTAGTTCCAACTATGCATGGATTGCACTGGCTTTATTGACGTACGGAACTTTTGCTTACACCGATTCAACTCCATTCCCAGGAACAGCAGCGCTGATTCCAGTTATCGGAACTTCGTTCGCTATTGCTTGTGCCAATAATTGGCCCAAGTTTTTGGATTCGATCGGAAATACCCGAATAGTTCAGTGGCTGGGCGAGATTTCTTATCCGCTCTACTTGTGGCACTGGCCCGTTCTTGTAATTCCATCCGTTACATGGGGACGATCTCTAACTCACCTCGAGATATTCCTTTGCGTATTAGCGACTCTGATATTGGCAGATCTCACTCATCGCTTTATCGAGGATCCAATTCGATACTCGAAACCCCAATCCAAAACAATCGTTCAAGGTGGCGCTCTGGCTACAGCGCTTTCACTCGCGCTTGGAACTGTGATCTACTTTTCATGGAATGACCGCATCAAGCTAGATGACGGATCTTCCTTTTCAGTCTCGGAAGTTACAAAGAGACCAATTATTTACGACGATGGGTGTCACGTAAACAATGGGGAGACTCAGTCCCCCGATTGCACCTACGGCGAAAGAGGCGCCAAACGCAAAGTAGTTCTCTTTGGAGATTCGCACGCTGCCCAGTGGTTTCCGGCCTTAGAAGAGATTGCAAAGAAAGAGAACTTTGAGTTGATATCTCTTACGAAGTCAGCTTGTCCAGGTCCTGCCGTGTTGAAGATTGACTCAGGTGAGTATAAGAACGCTGACTGTTTTGCTTGGCGTGAGAATTCACTTAGAAGAATTGCAGAACTAAAGCCTTACGCAGTAATTCTCTCCGGATTTCAACATTTTCAGATTCCAAATGGATATTCATCACGTCGTGAATGGTGGCAAGAGGGTCAGAGAAAGACCTTCAATGCACTTCAAGGACATGCGCGGCACATTATCTATCTGACAGATACTCCACATCCAGAGCAAAACATTCCAAACTGCTTAGCCGGCGGCGTGATTGCACAATGTAACGACACTAAACCGTCTGAACCGATCTCCATTCCAGGATTGAAAAGTATAAATCCGACCTCTTGGTTATGTGATGGAGAATGTAAGAGCGTGATCAACGGGATTGTTGCCTATCGAGATGGATCCCATATTTCACGCCTGATGAGTGCATCTCTTGCAGCAAAATTGCAAGTGGCGCTGCAGCGCGTGGGAGTTCTCTGAATCCCACTTGGTGTTGAAGTGTTGAAGGAGCAAATTTCTCCGAAAAGTGGCACTATTCCCCTCGTGGCTGAACTTGTCTATTACTGCGGAACAATGGATAGCGGAAAGTCCACACTTGCTTTGCAGACTGCACACAACCACAAGAGCCGAGGTCGTTCCGGATTGATTTTCACCAGCAAGGATCGAGCTGGCGCTGGTGTTATTAGCTCTCGCCTCGGTTTGCAGTCTGAAGCCATTGAAGTAGAGGTTGAACTGGATATCCATAAGCTCGTTGTTGAACGACTCTCCATGGGTGATCGGATCGATTACATCATTTGTGACGAAGCGCAGTTCTATGCGCCGATTCAAATTGATCAGCTAGCAAAGATTGTGGATGGATTGGGCATAGATGTCTATGCATTCGGGATTCTTGCGGATTTTCGAACGAAGTTATTCCCTGGTTCTGCGCGTCTTGTAGAGCTAGCTGATCGAGTAAACACTCTTCAAGTTGAGGCTCTCTGTTGGTGTGGTTCACGCGCAACACACAATGCCAGAACCGTTAACGGAGTCATGGTCACTGAAGGTGAGCAAGTTGTAGTTGGTGACGTTGGCAAAAGCGATGAAATTGCATACGAAGTCCTATGTCGCCGCCACCATATGAGACAAGTAACTGCTCGTTCCTCACGAGCTGGGCATGTATCCACCGACCCGCTCCCGTTTTCAGATTCAAGTACACTTTAATTTTCACAGGCGACAACAAGGCAAAAGACGCGGGGAGATAGAGACAATGGCTTCAAATACAAAGGGTTACGCAGCGCTGACAGCAAAAGCAGAGTTGGTCCCATTTGAGTTCAATCGACGCGAATTAGGGGCTCATGATGTCGCACTCGATGTGCTCTTCGCTGGAATATGCCACTCTGATATCCATCAAGTCCGTGAAGAATGGGGTCCGGCCCTATTTCCAATGGTGCCAGGACATGAGATTGCTGGGGTTGTCACAAAAGTTGGGTCCTCCGTCACCAAATTTAAGGTCGGCGACAAAATTGGCGTGGGCGTCTTCGTTGATTCATGTCGTACGTGTAGTTCATGCAAACGTGGGCTTCAGCAATATTGTCTTGAAGGAATGACTGGTACTTACAATGGCCTAGAACGTGATGGCGCTACCCCTGCAATGGGCGGATATTGCAACTACTTTGTCATTAACGAGGATTACGCTGTTCATATTCCAGATAATCTGCCACTGGAAGGTGTGGCGCCTTTGATGTGTGCTGGAATCACGCTGTATTCGCCAATCAAACATTGGGGAGTTGGTCCTGGCAAAAAAGTGGCGGTAATGGGTCTAGGTGGATTGGGCCATATGGGAGTGAAATTTGCAGCAGCGCTCGGGGCTGAGGTAACTGTGCTTTCACACTCCCCCAAGAAGAAAAATGACGCTCTCAATATGGGCGCTCATCATTTTGTTGATACGAGTTCTGAGGGTGCTTTTGAGAAGGTAACAGGAAGCTTCGATGTAATTCTGAATACCGTAAGCGCTGAGCTAGATATAAATCAGTACCTAAATCTCCTTAAATTGGATGGAACCCTTGTTGTGATTGGACTACCTGGAAAGCCTTATGCAGTCCATGTGGGTTCACTCTTAAGCGGACGACGTTCTATCGGAGGTTCGATGATTGGTGGAATTCCAGAGCTCCAAGAGATGCTTGATTTCTGTGGCGAAAAGTCAATCGTCAGCGATGTTGAAGTGATTAGCGCTGACTACATCAATACCGCTTATGAGCGTACAGTGGCAAGTGATGTTAAATATCGTTTCGTAATCGATGCCAAAACTTTCTAGCAGAGATAGTTTCTAAGCCAAGAGCGAGACAATCACTGGGGCAATTACCAAGGCAGGTAACAGGTTAGCCACAGCGATCTTCTTGATATTGAGAAGTCGGAGTGCGATGCCAACTAGCATCAAGCCTCCGGTTATCGTCATCGCATCGATCTGGGTCTCTGTCAGAATTTTGCCGAGAAACAGACCGGTGACGGTCCAAAACACTTGGTAGATACCTACTGGAATCGCAGATGCTGCTACTCCCCAACCCAAGGTGGAGGCAAAGGCCATTGAAGCGAAGAAGTCCAGCGATGATTTCAGAACCAGTTGATCTATCCCTTGTGACATTCCATCACTAACGCTGCCAAGTATCGCGAGTGGTCCTATGACGAAAAGTAGAGATGCCGAGACAAACCCCTCGACAAAGGGGCTCTCAGCTGAAGCCCGAAATTTCTTGCGGAGATTTTCACCAAAAGAGTCTAATCGGTCTTCTAAAGAGAGCAACGAACCGATTAACCCTCCCAATAACATCGCGGCAAGAATTGCCAATAGCGATGATCCGTCTGGTAGCGCGTTGATGAACTCGTCCGACCACAAAGGTGTCAGCGCTGATACGGCGCCCAACATCGTTATCAAACCAAGAACATCTGTAATCAAAGTTTGAGATTTCTGAGTCAACTTTGCACCGACGAGGATGCCCAGGGACGAACCAATCAAAATTGCAATGATATTGAGAACGGTTCCAGCACCTACAAAGGTCAGGCTACTTGGCATTAGTCAATTGTATCCCCTTGAAATCTATAGGATTGATACATGATTCCAGGGCGCTTTCTTGATCTTTTTAAACCTCACAAAACAGTTCCATGGACTCCGTGGCGGGCACAAACACGTTGGGATCTCTCGCCTTCTCGCGTTGCAATCCTATTTTTCGGACTAGCAATCTTCGGCTTGGGAGATTCCCTTCTCATACAAGGAGGAATTGGTAACGCTCCTTGGACAGTATTCGCCGAGGGACTTACCTATAAGACTGGAATGAGTATTGGTCTTGCAACTTTTGTTATTAGCGTCGGCGTACTCCTGTTATGGATTCCCTTGAAGGAACGACCTGGTTTTGGAACACTGGCCAATATCGTTATTATCGCTACATTCATTGAAGTTGGCACTCATATTTTTCCAGCGCAGCAATCGTTAGCTATGGGAATTCTTTATGATCTAGTAGGTATTTCTTTAGTTGGGATTGGTTCTGCGCTCTACATCACCTGTGGACTAGGACCTGGTCCACGTGATGGAGCCATGACAGGACTGCATTATCGAACTGGGGTTCGTGTTGGAAGAGTTCGCTTAGGGATTGAGCTCACAGTGCTGGTCATCGGCTTTCTGATGGGTGGAACTGTGGGGTCAGGAACGGCGCTCTTTGCCCTGCTGATTGGTCAATCCGTGGCGATTTCTCTTGGGGTTATCGCGCGTCTGACCCACCAGTAATCCAAGTCTCCTCTAGCCTTCAACTACCTTCCCCCGGTCTGTGAGCCGTCATTTCACACGGGGTCGCAAACACCCCCGTTAACAAAATCAGGAAGGTCGTCATGCTCGATAGTTACTTCAAAATATCTGAACGCGGCTCCACTGTCGGTCGTGAAATTCGTGGCGGACTCGTCACATTCTTCACGATGGCATACATCGTTGCGCTCAATCCGCTCATCATCGGTCTTGCTAAGGATGCAGATGGCAAATACATCGGTGGAGGAGATGCACCTAATCTCGCTCTCGTTGCGGCTATGACCGCGTTGATGGCAGGAGTCCTAACAATCCTCATGGGACTAGTTGGTAATTACCCACTAGCGCTTGCAACAGGACTCGGTCTCAACACATTCGTTGCAGTTGGTATTGCATCTCAGATGACCTGGGCTGACGCCATGGGTCTTGTGGTTCTAGAGGGAATCATCATTACAGTTCTCGTTCTCACTGGATTTCGTACCGCAGTATTTAGAGCTGTTCCAACTCAACTAAAGGTTGCAATCTCCGTTGGTATCGGACTCTTTATTGCTCTCATTGGACTTGTCGATGCAGGTTTCGTTCGTAGAACTTCAGCAGGCCCGGTTCCAGTCACCTTGGGTGATGGTGGAACTCTGGTGGGTTGGCCAATCATCGTTTTCGCTTTTGGGCTCTTCCTGACGATTGCACTTATGGTCAAAAAGACCAAGGGTGCGATTCTTATTGGAATCATCCTTGCCACAGTGGCTGCAGTGATTATCGAGTCGACTCAAAAGATCGGTCCAAACTTCAATGGCGCAACCGGTGAAGTAAATCCAAAGGGCTGGGGCCTCAACGTCCCGGCAGTGCCAAGCGATATCGTGGCGACACCTGATTTCAGCCTGCTCGGTCAATTTAACCTCTTTGGTTCACTTGACCGAATTCCACTCATCACCATGATTCTGCTTGTCTTCACACTCCTACTTTCAGACTTCTTTGACACAGTAGGAACAGTGACAGCAATTGGTCATGAAGCGGGGTTGATCGATAAGGATGGAAACATTCCAAATAACGATCGCATCCTTTTGGTTGACTCGTTAGCAGCAGTTGCCGGTGGAGCAGGAAGTATCTCCTCGAATACCAGCTATATCGAATCAGCGTCAGGTGTTGGAGAAGGTGCTCGTACTGGGCTCGCCTCAGTAGTAACTGGAATCTGCTTCCTATTGACTACCTTCTTAGCTCCACTAGTAGCCATCATTCCTTACGAAGCGGCAACACCTGCACTAGTAATTGTGGGCTTCTTGATGATGACACAGATCAAGTCAATAGATTGGGATGATTACGGAATCGCAATCCCTGCATTCTTAACCATCATCTTGATGCCATTTACTTACAATATCTCAGTTGGAATTGGAGCTGGATTTGTTACCCACGTGGTGATCCGCTATATCCAAGGTCGACGCAAGGATGTTCATCCTCTGCTACTTCTAGTTGCAGGGCTATTTATGATCTACTTCTTGACATCGCCAATTAACGCTTGGATTGGCTAAATGAAGTAAATCGC
>JBEEIL010000050.1:0-7118 GCA_041169865.1 Actinomycetota bacterium
CGTCGAGTTCTTGATGCAGATCCAGAAGACCACTTCTGGTCCAAACGAGGGCTAATTTCTTAACTTTCACCGCCTGACCGCAAGACTTTCGCAAGGTCTTCACACGTAATCCACAATGTCGGAGCGCACTATCTCCTTATTAGCCAAGGCCAAAGGGCCGGCGAAAACGGAGGCAGTCAATGTTGATTTCAAAGAAGATTCTCGTAAGTGCGTTAATCGCAACTTCACTTTTCGGTGGAGTCTCAACAGCTACAGCGGCAGATACAAAAGATGCTGCAATCGCACGCGCCCAAGCGCAAGCAACATTTAAAGCGCAGATGGATACATATGTAACCGCTCATCGCGCAATCATTGATGCTCGTCGCGCAGCTGGCGCTAAAGCACTTGCTGATTTTCAAGCAGCGCTTGCAAATGTAACAACTGATGCACAACTGCAAGCAGCAAAAGATGCGCGCAAGAGCGCAAACGCTGCAGCAGATGCAACAGCAAAGGCTGCAATTGCAGCTCTTGTTAAGCCGGTTAAACCTGCTAAGCCTGTTAAGGCGGCAAAGCCAACACCTTCGCCAACAGCGACACCAACGGCATAACTCTCTCCCCAAATCAGGGTGAAGGCCGCAAAATCCGTGCTGCGTGCGCACGGATTTTGCGGTTTTCTCTTTTCGCGAGAGTATTAGCGCCTAGCCATACCTGATGGCAATCATGGCCCTGGTTCACCGATTCGCTCGGACCCAGACATAGAAGAAGGAATATAAAAATGAAGAAAGATATTCACCCAGAATATAAAGAGACCCAAGTAACGTGCGGTTGCGGAGAAAAGTTTCTTACCCGCTCAACTGTTGCCAGTGGATCTATCTATGTAGAAGTTTGTTCAGTCTGCCACCCGTTCTACACAGGAAAGCAGCGCATCCTTGATACTGGTGGACGCGTCGCTAAATTCGAAGAGCGTTTCGGTAAGAAGTAGCTTTACCAAAAGACCGCACCGCAACCCATTAATGGTTGCGGAGCGGTCTTTTTATTTGCCCAAGAGTTTTGCATTGATATTGCATTGAAAGGAGAAGCCTCATGAGTAACGATCGCTTTGCATCAGCCTACGAAATGGTTCGCGAGTATCAAGAACTTGAAAAGCAGATGGCTGATCCAGCAATTCATGAAGATCAAGGAAAGGCTCGTCAATTAGGACGTCGCTATGCACAGCTCGGACCTGTCGTTGCAGGTTTTAATGCATGGAAATCGGCTGCAGACGATCTTGAAGCAGCGCGCGAAATGGCTGCCGAAGATCCTTCATTTGCTGCAGAAATTCCAGCGATGGAGTCAACAGTTGAAGTGGCTGCAGCGAAGCTAGAAGAACTCCTGTTGCCTCGCGATCCCAACGATGACCGTGATGTCATTATTGAAGTAAAAGCTGGTGCAGGTGGGGATGAATCTGCTCTTTTTGCGGGAGATTTAGTGCGCATGTATCAGCGATACGCAGAAAAGCGTGGCTGGAAAATAGAAATCATCGATGCAACCGAATCCGACCTTGGTGGATATAAAGATATTTCTATGGCAGTAAAGTCGAAAGGTTCGCCCGAACCTGGAACAACTCCGTATGCACGGTTGAAGTTTGAGGGTGGAGTTCATCGCGTACAGCGCGTTCCAGAAACTGAAAGCCAAGGAAGAATTCATACATCTGCAGCGGGTGTTTTAGTTCTGCCGGAGGCGGAAGAAGTCGATGTCGAGCTCAATATGAATGATGTTCGAGTCGATGTGTATCGCTCTTCTGGTCCAGGCGGACAATCAGTAAACACAACAGATTCTGCAGTTCGTCTTACCCATATTCCGACAGGGATTGTCGTCTCTTGTCAGAATGAAAAATCTCAACTTCAAAACAAAGAATCGGCACTTCGTATTTTGCGTGCTCGACTTTTAGCTGATGCACAAGAAAAAGCAGAAGCGGCAGCAATGGCAGAACGTAAGAGCCAAGTGCGCACAGTAGACCGCTCTGAGCGAATCCGTACCTACAACTTCCCCGAAAATCGTTTGAGCGATCACCGAGTCAATTACAAATCAAACAATTTGGATGCCGTTCTCAATGGAGAACTTGATGACGTTATACAAGCGTTGCTTGATGCTGATAAAGCAGCCAAACTCTCGTCTACGAACTAAGTCACCTCATGGATCTATCCTTCAAAGAGTTTCTACAAAGCGGCAAAGAGCAATTAGCTCGAGCAGGATTTGCAGAGGTAGAAGCGGAACATCTGCTCGCTCATACTCTAGGCATTTCGCGTATGGATCTTCACAACCCTTTGAAAGTTGAGAGCGCACTGGCCGCTATTGGCGATACAACAATTATCGAAGAAACCTTTTGGAAGTTACTTGATCGCAGATGCGCTCACGAACCGCTGCAATATTTAACCGGCTTTTCCTATTTCCGCCATCTCGAGTTAAAAGTTGGTCCAGGAGTTTTGGTTCCACGACCTGAAAGTGAATTACTCGTAGAAGCAGTTCTCACATATTTAGAAAAGCAGGCCGGTGAAGTGAGCGTTGTAGACCTAGGTTCAGGTTCAGGTGCACTGGCACTGGCTATTGCCACGGAAGCTTCTAATTCGCACGTGATCGCAGTTGAGAAAAGCGCTGAAGCGCTAGTCTGGCTGAAAGAGAATGTCTCATTCATTGATGAGAAAGTGCGAATTCTGGAAGGTGATGTGAGTACCGCTCTTGAAGGAGTTAAGTGCGATGTAGTAATCGCCAACCCTCCATATGTTCCAGATGCAGAAGTATTACCGAAAGATGTTGCCGAGCATGAACCAGCAGTGGCGCTATTCGGAGGCCCTGATGGCATGGATGTTCCGCGAGCCTTCATCACAGCGGCGGATCGCTTACTCAAAAGCGGCGGCTTCTTGGCTATAGAACACCACGAGACGCAAGGTGAGCTCGTGAATACGGCGTTATCAAAGAATTTCAAAGATATTCTTCTGCATAAGGACCTCAATGGTCGCCCCCGATTTACTACCGCGATAAGGAGATAGCGATGCCACGTGTCGATCTCAAGCAGGGGGAACAGAAGAAACATATTGCGCGCGCTTTAAAAGAGTTGCGCGATGGATTTGTGATTGTTGCACCACTTGAACATGGATATGTTTATTTGGCGGATGCCTTCGCACATTTTTCAGTCAGAGCGATGCATGTGCTCCGTGGAGATGAAGATGGAATTGCATCACAAGTCCTCGTGCACAGCGCTGCAACAGTAGATGGCATTGCACGTGATGTACCAACAGAAGCAAAGGCTTTAATGCAAGAGTTTTGGCCTGGAGCCCTTTCGCTTAATTTGAGACCAGTCAGAGCACTCACGTGGGACCTTGGAGATAACCAAGAGTTAGATCTCTTTAGTGTTCGCGCCCCGAAGTCCAGATTTGTAAGGGCTTTACTCAAAGAATCAGGTCCACTCGCGGCGGCTAGCGCGGCACGCGCCGGACACGATCCCATGTTAAAAATTAATCGGGCAGATGTGAAAGATTGGGATGTCGCCGTCGTCTTTGATAATGGACAACTCAAGAGTGGGCCCAAGACATCTGTCGTAGAAGTCTCAGATGCTGGGCTGCGCATAGTGCGTGAAGGCGCGATATCTGCCAAAGATCTCACGTCGGTCGCGCCAAGCATTTCCGCTCGCTAACTATTAGGCTGACGCCCATGTCCGAAACTTTTTATGGCCCCGATTTCACGCTTCTGCAGCAGCAGGATCCTGAAATTGCCGCGGTGCTTCTCTCTGAGTTGGTACGTCAACAAACCAATCTGCAACTGATTGCCTCAGAGAACTTCACATCACGGGCTGTATTGGCGGCGTTGGGTTCAACTCTCTCCAACAAGTATGCCGAGGGTTATCCAGGAAAGCGTTACTACGGTGGGTGCGAAGAAGTAGATAAGGCAGAAGTAATTGCAATTGATCGCGCCAAGGCGCTCTTTGGAGCAGAACACGCAAATGTGCAGCCCCATTCAGGTGCAAGTGCAAATATTGCGGTGTATCAAGCTTTCACAAAACCAGGAGATACTGTCTTAGCGATGTCTCTTCCACATGGAGGCCATCTCACACATGGTTCGAAGGTGAATTTTTCAGGCAAGTGGTTCAACATTGTTTCTTACGGTGTGCGACAAGATAATGAATTAATTGACTACGACGAACTTCGCGACTTAGCGCTCGCCAATAAACCGAAGATGATCTGTTCAGGTGCCACCGCCTATCCATCATTGATCGACTTTGAAAAGGTACGTGCCATTTGTGACGAAGTCGGAGCCATCATGTGGGTGGATGCAGCTCATTTCATTGGTCTTGTTGCCGGTAAGGCAATCCCATCTCCTGTGCCTTATGCAGATGTAGTTTCATTTACAACGCATAAAGTGTTACGCGGTCCACGCGGGGGAATGATTCTCTCCAAGGCAGAGCATGCAGCCGCCATCGATAAGGCTGTTTTTCCGGGAATGCAGGGCGGTCCAATCATGTCTGCAGTTGCTGGAAAAGCAGTAGCGCTCGCAGAGTGTGCGACTCCTGCATATCAACAGTACGCAAAAGATGTCATCGTCAATGCACAGTCACTCTGCACAGCACTTGAAGCCGAGGGTATGAGAGCAGTATCTGGCGGAACGCAGACGCACCTTGCCCTCATTGATATTCGTTCTACAGGCGTCAATGGAAAGGTTGCTGACGAGCGTTGTGGCGCAGCCGGAATCGTGCTTAATAAGAATTCCATCCCATACGACCCAGAAGCTCCATCAGTAACTTCCGGAATTCGAGTAGGAACACCTGCGACAACAACTCAAGGTATGGGCGTAGAAGAGATGAAAACGATTGCTTCTCTTATTGCGCGAGCTATCAAGACAGATGATGCCAGTGCACATGCAGCAATAAAATCTGAAGTACACGCTCTCACTGCACGGTTTCCCATCTACCAGGCATAAGCCCACCTACCTATGCGTGAGTATTTAGTAACGCTACTTCTAGCGGCAGCGCTTTGCTACGTGGTCACTCCTTTAGTGCGCACATGGGCGCTTAAGTTTGGAGCGGTTGCCAAGATTCGCACCCGCGATATTCACACAACACCAACACCGCGTTGGGGCGGATTGGCGATGTGGATTTCCATGGCACTTACTTTTGCGATGGTGAACCACCTCTCCTTAGTTGGCAAATCATTTGGCCGCGAAACTCTCGGAATTTTTCTTGCGGCTACCCTCTTAGTTTTTATTGGACTTATTGATGATCGCTTTGAATTAGATGCGCTTACCAAACTTGCCGGACAAGCTTTAGCTGCTGGAATACTGCTGATCTACGGAATTCAGGTCCTCTGGCTGCCAATCAATGGCGTCATCACACTTCCACCCAGTATTGGTCAGTTAGTTACCGTATTGATTGTTTTGGTGACGATTAACGCCGTTAATTTCATCGACGGCCTCGATGGTTTAGCTGCAGGCATTGTGGCAATTTCTGGCGCGGCATTTTTCGCCTTTGCATATCTTTTGGCGGTTATCTATGGGTTTAGTCGTGCAGGTGCTCCATCACTGATTACCGCGATCATCATTGGAGTCTGTATTGGATTCTTGCCCCATAACGCGCACCCGGCGCGCATTTTTATGGGGGATTCTGGCTCTATGTTCCTCGGGCTCTTACTCGCAGCTTCTGCAATTACTCTCACCGGCCAGATTGATCCCAATGCAATTTCAGCAGAAAATCTTGGACCAACCTTGCTTCCGCTAGCGCTACCCTTTGCAGTTCTAGCAATTCCACTTATTGATCTATCTTCGGCGATCTTCCGTAGGTTGCGCGCTGGTCAGTCACCTTTTAGTTCAGATAAAGAACATATGCACCATCGCATCATGCGTGCCGGTAATTCACATTTACGAACAACTTTAATTATGTATCTCTGGACTGCCACAATTGCGTTCCCAGTTGTGGTCTCGGCTTTTGCTCCACTATGGGTTTCAGCAATCGTTGCGGGAGCAGCTCTTGCTTTTACTATCTTCTTTGCAAAGTCAAAGAAGCAGCGAGTACTCAATGGCTAATTCGCCTTCCAACGAATCTATTCTTCTCAAAGGGGCGCTGACTCCAACTTTGTTTGTTGGAGTGGCTGCACTTTGTGTAGCAAGTTTTGTGGAAGGTAGAGCAGGTCTTTTTGGAGCGCTACTTGCTCAAATCGTGGTGCTGATCTATTTCATTCTTCACCTTGTGGTTTCCAAGATTTCAACCAATCTCGATCCAGTAACCACAATGTCGCTGGCGATGTTCTCTTACTTTGCTAAGTTCCTGGCCCTCGGAGGATTTCTCTGGCTATTGGGCCGCTTCACCAATGAATCCCAGGTTGATCGACAATCCTTTGGAATAAGCGCAGTTGCCTTGACTTTTGCCTGGATGGGAGGGGAAATCGCCAGTTATTTGAGGCTAAAAACTCATCTACCATTACCCCATGACCCACATGAGCCACGATCCTGAATCTGCCGACGCACAGAAGCGCGAGCATCGCGCCAGCAGTCGCCGTGAAGAGAACGCTATGTGGTCGATTTTCGGCTACCTCCTCTCGGGCCTGCTCTTCTGGGGTGGGGTCGGCTGGGCAGCTGACCGCTTCTTCAACACCACTTACCTGACCCTGATCGGCCTCTTGGTTGGAATGGGCGGAGCCCTCTACCTCGTCTGGTTGCGCTTCGGGCGAGAGTAACGAGCCCGAACGAAGGGCTAGCGGGCGAGAGTAACGGTGGCCGCTGGGCACGACACGCCGAAGGTAGAAAAGTGGCGAAAATCGAGGCGGATCTGGCTCATCAGGAGTAAAAGGGCCGTTTTGACCTTTCCTGCAGCGTGCCGATACCTTTCTCCTCTGCGCTTTTTAGGCGCGCTTGTTGCGTGATGTCCTGTTAAGAAATTAATCGGAAAAGAAATGCGATTCGGGTGCAACACACCCGACCGCGTGGGTCGGCAACTGAGCGTGAGTGAAAAGAGTAGTCAACGTTAATGGTGCACAAGACAAAGTCTTTGCACCAGATGAAATGGAGAAATGTAGTGCCAACAATTCAGCAGCTAGTGCGTCGTGGTCGTGCAGAAAAGACTACGAAGACATCAACACCTGCGCTTAAGGGTTCACCTCAGCGTCGCGGTGTTT
>JBEEIL010000051.1:0-12117 GCA_041169865.1 Actinomycetota bacterium
ATGGTCGAAGCGAAAGCTAAGGGCAAAGTGCGTATGGAAGGCAAGGAATACATCATGCAAGACGGAGACGTAGTGGAGTTCAGATTCAATGTCTAAGACACCGGCACACCTAAAAGACCTTCCTAAGAAGACCCGCGACAACCTGCGCAACGTTGCGATCATCGCTCACGTTGACCACGGAAAAACCACGCTCGTTGATGCGATGTTGTGGCAATCCGGCGCATTCGCAGCCCATAAGAAGCAAGAAGAGGGTCAAGATCGCATGATGGATTCGATGGACCTCGAACGCGAAAAAGGCATCACTATTCTTGCTAAGAACACCGCTGTAAAGCGCGGTGACACCATCATCAACATTATCGACACTCCTGGCCACGCAGATTTTGGTGGAGAAGTTGAACGCGGCCTGGAAATGGTTGACGGCGTTATCTTGTTAGTGGATGCATCTGAAGGTCCACTGCCACAAACTCGTTTCGTGCTGCGCAAAGCGCTGCAGAAGAATCTGCCAGTTATTCTGCTCATCAACAAAGTAGATCGTCCAGATTCACGAATCGCAGAAGTAGTCGACGAGGCTTATGAGCTCTTCTTGGATCTTGATGCCAACGAAGATCAGATTGATTTTCCTGTTGTGTACGCATCTGCAAAAGCCGGACGTGCATCACTTACTCGCCCAGCAGATGGCGGCATGCCAGAAGAGTCAAATCTCGACGTTCTCTTCGACACAATCTTTTCTGCGATTCCAGCGCCGGTGTATCACGAAGGCGCACCGCTACAAGCACATGTAACAAACCTTGATTCATCTCCATTCCTTGGCCGCCTTGCGTTGTGCCGTGTTCATGAAGGCGTGATTAAAAAAGGTTCCAGCGTTGTGTGGATGAAGACCGATGGAACGCAAGAGCGGGTAAAGATCTCTGAATTATTAATGACCGAAGGCCTAGAGCGAGTACCTGCACTAGAAGCTCATCCGGGCGACATCATCGCGGTTGCTGGAATCGAAACCATCACCTTGGGTGAAACTCTGGCGGATCTAGAGAATCCACATGCGCTGCCACTTATTACAGTTGATGAACCATCAATCTCGATGACCATCGGTATTAACACTTCACCTCTCGCAGGTAAGAGCGGCAAGCTTCTTACAGCGCGCCAAGTGAAAGATCGCCTTGATAAAGAGTTGGTTGGCAACGTCTCGCTTCGCGTTCTCAATACCGAACGTCCTGACACTTGGGAAGTTCAGGGACGTGGTGAACTTCAGCTAGCAGTTCTCGTAGAAATCATGAAGCGTGAAGGTTTTGAACTTACCGTCGGTAAACCACAAGTTGTTACCAAAACGATTGATGGAAAACTCCACGAACCGATGGAGCGTCTATCGATTGATGCTCCCGAAGAATATCTGGGAGTACTCACACAATTAATGGCCTTACGTAAGGGACGCATGGAGCAGATGGTGAACCATGGCACTGGTTGGATTCGACTTGATTACAAAGTTCCATCACGTGGCTTAATTGGATTCCGTACGGAATTTCTTACTGAAACTCGTGGAACAGGTATGTTGCACCACGTCTTTGATTCTTATGAACCTTGGTTTGGTGAATTGCGCACTCGCGCAACAGGTTCGCTTGTTTCAGATCGCATGGGTGCAGTCACGGCATATGCGTTGGCTGGCATTCAAGAGCGTGGAACTATCTTTGTTGAACCCGGCGACGAGGTTTACGAGGGTATGGTGATCGGTGAAAATTCACGTTCTGAAGATATGGATGTGAATTGCGTGCGCGAAAAGAAGCTCACAAATATGCGCGCCTCTGGTTCAGATGAAGCAGAGAAATTGATTCCGCCGAAGAAACTCAATATGGAAGGGGCTCTTGAATTCTGTCGCGAAGACGAATGTGTGGAAGTGACCCCGGCCGTGGTGCGTATTCGCAAAGTAACCCTCGATGGCGCAGAACGCGCCCGTGCAACTTCACGAGCAAAGAAGAACAATCAGAGCTAATCCCTCTTGATGTCACTGGGTTAGGGTTGAATACGAACCGTGACCTCATCCCAGCTTCGCCTCGTTAGAGCCGTTGGCGCTGCTCCAGAACTGGTACTGAGCGCTCAACAGAGAGAAGCTGCCGCTCACCGAGGCTCGCCTCTTATTATTTCGGGAGCAACCGGAACCGGAAAAACAAGAACGCTGGTTGACGCTGCTCTCTCACGAATCGACTCCGGCCAGTCACCAGATTCGATTCTCCTACTTACTTATGGACGCGAACGCGCTGCCGAACTTCGCGATGCCATTGTTACTCGCGCCGGTAAGACTGCGTACGAACCCTTAGCACGCACCTTCCATTCACTTGCTTATTCAATCTTCAAAATGCGCACAACAAATCAGACTCGAGATTTAGTTCTCATATCCGGCGCTGAACAAGAATTTTTTATTGCACAACTTCTCCAAGGGGATATCGAAGCAGGTTCGATTAATTGGCCGGCAGATTTGCATCCGACGCCAGAATCACTGGGCAATCCGCTAGCAACCCAAGGATTTATTCGCGAACTCCGCGATCTCATTATGCGCGCTAACGAACGCGGTTTAAATCCCAAAAAGTTGGCTGAACGAGGACAGCAACTAGGCGAAAAGTATTGGCCCGCCGCCGCAAATTTTTGGCAGCGCTATCTCGGCGCCATGGCGCTACAGGAGATGAGTTCGGCAGATGCCAAATTGCGCATTGATCCATCTGAAATCATCAATAGCGCGATTAACCATCTCCAGGATAATCCACCTTTACTTGCAGAAGTTCGAAAGCGATTTACAACAATTATCGTCGATGAGTTTCAAGAGAGCGATCCTGCGCAACGGGCGCTCTTAGACCTGATTGCGCCACAAGATCTGGTCATTGTGGCTGATCCCGCTAGCGCTGTCGGACGTTTCCGTGGCGCGGATCCCGAAGGCGTTCCAGCAGCGCTAGATCACTATCGCAGCGCTGGAGCGCACGAGATTACCTTCATTGAAAACTTTCGAGGAACACCAACGAATAGCGCAGCGCTCTTCGCTAGCGAATCCGAAGAAGCACAGTACATCGCCTACCTATTTAAGCGCGCTCATTTAATGCATGCGGTTCCATATTCAGAGATGGCGGTAATTCTTCGTTCACACGGACAAACAGGGGCAAGTATTCGTCGCGCTTTCTCTCAGGTGGGAATTCCAATAGCGGCAGATATCGAAGCGCTCGCCAATAACGCTGCGATCGCTCCTTTTCTGCTGCTTGCCCGCGTTGCCACAGGTGCGCAAACGCTTAATTTGGAAATAGCTGAAAAATTATTGACCAGCGAATTTGGGGGAGCCACCTCTGTTTCGCTTCGACGTACTCGAGCTGCGCTCTTGGCGGCGCGCGATGAGGCCAACGATAAACGCACCGGTACACAACTCATACTTGATGCAATAACTACAGGTGATATTGCAATTGAAGACTCCGCTGAGCTCTTACGTATTCATCATCTATTAAGTGCAGCAAAGAAGGCGCTGGCAAAGAAGAGCGCAACAATTCACGATTTACTGTGGGCGATCTGGAATAACGCCACGACCAGTGACGGAACTAAATTAGCTGATGCATGGAAAGCCGCGGCGCTTCGCGGCGGTTCACGTGGTGCGCAAGCTGATCGTGATTTAGACGCGATGATTCAACTCTTTGATTCAGCAGCTCGCCACATTGAGCGTTTTCCAGGAACTGCTCCAGATATCTTCTTGCAAGAAATCTCTCACGAAACAATCGTTGCTGACTTGATTACATCTCGCGGTGTTCGTCCTGATGTTGTAGAGATACTCACTGTTCATTCTGCCAAGGGGCGACAGTGGCGATATGTGGCAGTTGCCGGCGTCCAAGAAGGCGCGTGGCCAAATCTCAAACAGCGCAGCTCTCTACTAGGCGCCGAACGCTTAGTAGAGCGAGTTCGCCATGGTGATGAATTAGCAGAAACAGCACTTAACGCCATTGCTGCGCAATCGCTTCTACAAGACGAAGCTCGACTCTTTCACGTTGCTACTTCGAGGGCTAGTGAGTCATTGGTTGTCACTGCAATTTCGCGCGAAGACGATTCTCCATCAATCTTCTTTGAAGAATTCTCTGAAAGATTTCAACTTAGCGAGTTAACTCGTCATGCACCACGTCCGCTTACCGCAGCGGCTTTAGTAGCTACCCTTCGCCGCGAAGTGAATCTGAAGCAAGATAAAAATGCGGCGGCGCTGCTTAAGACGTTAGCTTCACACGGTATCTACCAAGCTAAACCAGAAGAGTGGCTAGGAGCTACACCGCTATCTACCGAAGTCCCTGTAGTTGACCCTCAGTCACAGGTGCCGGTATCACCATCTTCAGCAGAAAGTTTTACAGATTGTGGCCTGAAATGGTTCCTCGAAAAGAGCGGTGGAACTAATGGTGATTCCACCGCACAACTCTTAGGCTCGGTAATCCACGAATTTGCTCGCATCAAAGTGGAAGAACCAGAAATCACTGATGCGCAATTGCAAGAGAAGTTAATTGCAGCCTGGCCGCTCATTGACGATAGCCAAGGCTGGATTAGCGCAGCATCTCTTGCGCGCGCCAAAAGAATGCTCGAGCGTTTTGCACAGTATCACCGCGAATCAAAGCGCACCATTGCAGGCGTCGAACTCGGATTTACCATCAATGTTGGAAGAGCTACCATCAAAGGAAGCGTTGATCGCATAGAAGTTGATAGCGACGGCAAGTACTACATCATCGACTTTAAAACTGGCAAGAATGTCATCTCCAAGAATGATGCTGCTGAAAATTTACAGTTAGCCTGCTACCAACTCGGAGTGATACTCGATGGTTTTGCCGGAAAGCTGCACGGTACAGAAGTATCTGGCTCTGAACTCGTCTTCTTAGCAAATAACACTCAAAAGGTAACCACCCGAGAACGTGCGCCAATCGATGTAGCCGAAATTCAAGAAACAATTGCAACGATTGCTGAAGGCATGTCTGGTTCAACATTTGTAGCGCGTAAGAGCGATCTATGCAGCAGATGTAACGTCAAACCGGTGTGTCCGCTCCACCTCGAAGGAAGGGCGGTGCATCAATGAAAGAGATATACAGCCCAGATCGCATCGCTGAAATGATCATGACCGTTGATCCAGACTTTTATCTTCCCAGTAAAGAACAACGAACCATCATTTCTATCGAGCAAAATCCACTCGAACCAGCAGTTGTCATCGCTGGCGCGGGATCTGGAAAGACTGAAACGATGGCAGCGCGCGTGGTCTATCTCGTTGCCAATAATTTTGTCCGCCCTGATCAGATTTTGGGCCTTACCTTCACGCGCAAAGCAGCTGGCGAACTCAATACTCGAATCCGCAAACGGCTTCGTCAATTTCAACAAGCGCAAGATAAGTTAGGGATCGAGCGCACTTTCTCCACTTTAGAGACCGCTGTAACTACCTATCACTCCTATGCCGGGCGACTGCTGAGCGAACATGCCATCCGCTACGGAATCGATGCTGATGTACAACCTCTTGGAGAAGCAGCGCTTTGGATGTCAGCCAATACATTGGTACGTGAATGGGATAACGGAACATTTGCCACTGATGATGCAGTGAGCACAGTAGTAAAGGATTTACTCGGCCTGACCTCGATGGTGATTGAACACCGGGTTTCACTCGATGCGATTCAAGCTGCTGATGAGGAAGTTCTTACCCAACTTTCTCAGATGACAGGTGCGACCAATGAAGAAACTCGTCGAGTTGCCAAGGTCTTAAATCAACGGATTGCCATGTTGCCGATGGTGCGCGCATTTATTGAATCCCGCCGTCAATCAGGCGAACTTTCTTACGATGACCAAATCGCACTCGCCGCAGATATCGCAGTCAACTTTCCGGATGTTGGTGTTTTGGAGCGAAGTAAATATCCAGTCGTTCTCCTCGATGAGTATCAAGATACGTCGCAATCGCAAGTTCGAATGTTGGCGGCGCTCTTTGGTAGTGGACACCCTGTAACGGCTGTTGGTGATCCTTGCCAATCAATCTATACATGGCGCGGCGCATCCGCTGGAACAATTGGAGCCTTTAATAAGAACTTTCCCAAATCGCCGGGAGCTACCGGTAAAAATGTCTATGAACTCCTGACTACATATCGAAATGACCGGGCAATCCTTGATCTTGCCAATGAGATTTCAGATTCAGTGAGACAGCTAGAGAGCCTTAAAGTCGAGCGGCTCAAACCACGCGATGGCGCCGGGCCAGGAGATCTCACCTGTGGAATTTTTGAGAATCTCGAAGCAGAGAGCGCTGCAATTGCTGAATATTTTGCACCTTTATGGAATAACCCAGAGCGCTTGGTTGTAAAGAGCAAAGCGCCAAAAACTTTCTCGGTCTTAGTTCGCAAACGCTCACAGATTCCATATATTCAAAGCGCACTTGCCCAAGCGGGCATTCCATCTGAGGTACTTGGACTTGGTGGCTTAGTTCACGTTCCCGAAATTGCAGATCTTGTAGCGATGCTTAAAGTTATTAACGATCCGGATGCTGGTGCTTCTTTGATGCGACATCTTGCAGGCGCACGTTTAAATCTAGGCGCACGCGATATTGCAGCCCTCGGTCGTTTTGCCCGAAACAGATCAGAAAAAATTAGCGCTGATAGTCGCAGTATTGTCAAAAATATTGTCGCTGGAAATCCCGACTCTGCCGAGGCAGATGATCAATTTATCGGAAGCGTTATTGATGCCCTAGATGAAATTGAAAAATGCGACCAACGTCTTTTCTCTGAAACTGGATACCGCCGACTGACTTCCTTTGCAGCCGATCTGCGCAGATTACGTGCACGTGCTGCTGCTCCTCTTACTGATTTAGTGAGCGAGATCGAGCGATATCTGAACTTAGAAGCTGAAGTCATGTTACGTGATGGCGGTACTCATGGGCGACGACACCTAGATCGCTTTATGGATGAAGCCGCAAAGTTCGCACGTAGCGGTGGATCGCTCTCATCTTTCTTGCAGTGGTTAGATATCGCAAGCGAAGAAGAAGGCGGTCTTAAAGCCGGAAGCCCAGAAGTTGATTCTTCGGTTGTTCAAATTTTAACTATCCACATGGCAAAGGGCGCCGAATGGGATGTAGTAGCGGTTCCCGGACTTGCACACGGTACTTTTCCGGGCGCCAATAAATCTGATCCGGATAATTGGCTCACCAATGAAAGACACATTCCATTCGCTCTGCGTGGCGATGGCGAATTGTTGCCTCATTTTTCGTGGGGCGCAGCAACCACAAATGCGCAAGCCAAGTCAGCAATTGAAAATTTTGCATCAGAGTGCGTTACCTATAAAGAGCGAGAAGAAATTCGTTTGGGTTACGTGGCAATGACACGAGCGCGCACCCACCTTTTCTGCTCTACCTCATATTGGCGCGATGGAGTAAAACCTGTGGCGCCATCAGTGATTTACACGAAAGTAGAAGAAGTTGCCTCAAAGGTGGGTACGGTTCTTGCTAGCGCGACAGCGCCAGTTGATGGGGAACGTAACCCCGCTGAAAAGATTGAGATTACTGCGCTCTGGCCACAAGATTTTCTTGGCGAACAACGGACAGTATTTGAACGCACAATGTCGCTCGTTGAAACCGCTCCGGTTCTCAATTTATCTGAAGTCGCTGATGATGAATCAGGTTGGTTTGCCGATGCACGGGCCATTGTTGCTGAATACGAGGAGTATCGACTCGGAGCGCGAGATGTTCCAATCCCTCCTCGCATCTCGACCTCAACGCTTATTGCGCTCCATGAAGATGCCGCAACGCTTGCAGAAAATATTCGCAGACCTATGCCACGGGCGCTCGATGAATTTTCACATCGTGGAACTGCCTTTCACGTCTGGATTGAAAGCCATTTCAATGCAGGAACGCTCTTTGATGACGAAGATTTTGATCTTCTCACACCTTTAGCTGAAGATCAGAAACTCGAAGAACTAAAAGAGAAGTGGTTGGCATCCGATTGGGCTAATCGCGAGCCCTATGCAGTGGAAGTTCCCTTTGAAACTGTAATTGCAGGAATCTTGGTACGTGGACGAATCGATGCCGTCTATAAAACAGAGGCAGGTTTTGAAGTAATCGATTGGAAGACCGGATCAAAGGAGCTCGGAAAATCTGCAGCTGTGCAATTGGCTGTCTATCGATTGGCTTGGGCGAAGCTGCAACGAATTCCGGTTGGCTCCGTCTCTGCTGCATTCCATTATGTTCCTACAAATAAAACAGACCGACGAGCTGACCTCTTAACTGAGGAGCAACTCGTCGATCTGTTATTACTAAAGAGCATTTAGATCTAGAAAAGATCGAGCGTCATGACTTTGTTCCATGCAGCAACAAAGTCTTGAACAAACTTCTTCTCGGCATCATCGCTGGCATATACCTCTGCAAGTGCACGAAGCTCTGAGTTTGAACCGATTACTAAGTCAGCGCGAGATGCGCTCCACTTAACCTTTCCGGTCTTGCGATCATGAGCGTTGTAGAGGCCATCTGAGGCAGGAGCCCATTCGTAGCTGATATCAAGGATGTTGGTGAAGAAGTCGGTGGTCAACGCTCCTTTCTTCTTCGTCAATACTCCAGTATTTGAACCATCGAAGTTTGCGCCAATAACACGTAGGCCTCCGAGCAAGACCACCAACTCTGGCGGAGTTAAGGTAAGGAGCGCAGCCTTATCAACCAATGGAATTTCAGCTGGTCGATTATCAGATTTACTGATGTAGTTGCGGAATCCATCTGCTGTTGGTTCTAGTACAGAGAACGATGCAATATCAGTCTGTTCTTGAGTTGCATCTGTGCGACCTGGTTTAAATGGAACTTTGACCTTGGCGCCAGCGTTCTTTGCGGCAATCTCTACACCAACACAGCCAGCCAGAACAATTAGGTCAGCAAGTGAAACCTTCTTCGCTGACTTCTTATTGAAGTTGACTTGAATCTTCTCGAGAACTGCTAGAACTTTCTTGAGCTCCTTTGGATTGTTGGCTTCCCAATTACGTTGTGGCTCAAGGCGAATACGCGCACCGTTTGCACCACCACGCTTATCTGTTCCTCGGAACGTTGATGCCGATGCCCACGCTGTAGCAACCATCTGTTGCACAGTCAGACCACTGGCTGAAATACGCTTCTTAAGAAGTTCTATTTCAGATTTACCGATTACCTGCTTAGGGCGAGCTGGAAGTGGATCTTGCCAAATGAGTTGTTCTTTTGGAACGAGTGGTCCGAGATAACGTGCAATTGGACCCATGTCACGGTGTGTGAGTTTGAACCACGCGCGAGAGAAAGCATCTGCAAATGCGTCAAGATCTTCTGCAAAGCGACGTGAGATCTTTTCGTATGCAGGATCCATGCGCAGAGCCAGATCTGTTGTGAACATGACGGGCGCATGAGTCTTTCCAGCGATGTGTGCATCTGGAACTGCCTTTGCGGCAGATTCATCTGTTGGAATCCATTGAGTAGCACCTGCAGGAGACTTCGTCTGCTTCCATTCATATTTAAAGAGGGTCTTAAAGTATGTGTTATCCCACTTAATCGGAGTAGGAGTCCATGCGCCTTCTAAGCCGCTAGAGATAGTTTCGGCACCGTTACCTTTTCCGTAGGTGTTCTTCCACCCAAGACCCATCTCTTCAATCGCCGCACCTTCTGGTTCAGCGCCAACATATTTGCCAGGGTCAGCTGCTCCATGTGCTTTACCAAAGGTGTGGCCACCAGCAATAAGTGCGACTGTTTCTTCGTCATTCATTGCCATGCGTGCAAAAGTTTCACGAATGTCGCGTGCAGATGCCAAGACATCAGGCTTTCCATCTGGTCCTTCAGGATTCACGTAAATCAAACCCATTTGGACTGCCGCGAGTGGATTCTCTAATTCGCGATCACCCTTGTAGCGCTCGTTCTTCAGCCATTCAGATTCTTTGCCCCAGTAAGTGTTATCTGGTTCCCAAACATCGACGCGGCCTCCGCCAAATCCGAAGGTCTTAAGCCCCATAGATTCCAGCGCGCAGTTTCCAGCAAGAATCATGAGATCAGCCCAAGAAATTTTCTTTCCATACTTCTTCTTGATTGGCCATAAAAGTCGTCGCGCTTTATCAAGGTTGACGTTATCTGGCCATGAGTTGAGAGGAGCAAAACGTTGTAGACCTGCACCGCCACCGCCTCGTCCATCTGCAGTGCGATACGTTCCAGCGCTGTGCCACGCCATACGAATGAAGAATGGACCGTAATGTCCATAATCTGCTGGCCACCACTCTTGTGATGTCGTCATTAATTTTTCAATATCTTTCTGCACAGCTTTGAGATTGAGCTTCTTAAACTCCTTTGCATAATCAAAGCCTTGATCCATGGGATCGGATGCAGGTGAATTCTGACGTAGCACAGATAGGTCTAACTGATTAGGCCACCAATCAGTGTTGTAAGTACCTTGTGTGTTGAGTTTGCTACCTGCATTAACTGAGTATGGGCATTTTGCTTCATTGGTCATGCCCTTAGGTTAATCGCTGCCAAAAAAAGTGCTATTCGAAGATTTCGGCGGATAGCGGTAAGTGGTCACTTATCCCAGTTGTTGAGATAGGTAGCCCTTGAAAACCACCTTCTGGAAGTGCCTGGGCCAAGAGATAATCGAATTGAATCTTGGCTCCCCAGCTGGGGTAAGTATTCGCTGTTACTAGAGATTTCCACGAAGAGAAAGCGATGGGCAAATTCTTTGGAAGATTGAGATCGCCCATAATCAAAGCGCGGGTATTTGTCTGTCGAGCCAGAGCAATCGCCCACTTCTTCACTCGCGCTAGTTGTACCAGATTAAAAAGAGGAACAAAGGAGAGGTGGGTATTTACAACGGTCCAACCATTTTCTAGTACAGCCGCAAGCGCTAAACGCGGTTCATCCTTCACATAAATTAAACGTGGTTTGCCCTTTCCAGTTTCGTCACCCGGAACAATCAGTGGAAGCCCAAGTGGGGAATTTCCTAGATTTAATCTATGCCAACTCACCACTGGAATCTTTGAGACAATTCCGATTCCATAACATTCATGCATTAACTCTGCGTGCGTTGATTGATTACTAATGATTTCCGGTTCATGGTTATGTTTCTTGCGCCAACTTTCTCCAGGTGTGCCAATAACGCTGGGGCCCATAGCCCAATGTGGAGTATTGAGCGCTTCGGCAACATCGCGAATCTGTGGGCGCACGCCAGATCGCGGTAGAAAATGGTCAACTTCCTGAAAGCCATACACATCAGAGTTGAGCGATTGCACAGCACGTGCCAGAGTCACATCAGTGCGCCCGGGCGGGATAGCCATCCCATGCAAGAGATTCCACGAGGTGATTCGCACCCCCACAGACTAGTAACCTTCGAGCATGAGCGCGATAAATCAACATCCATCTCACATCGATCGCGCAAGTGAGTTACGCACCAATCAAGCATCGCTGGATACTCTGTGGAATAAAGCTCGAATTCTGCAGTGCATCGATGGACGAATTGCAGCATCCGGTGGAACGCTTGCTTTTCACAGCGCTGCAGATGTTGCGACCTTGCTAGCCAGAGGTGAATTTTCAGAAGGAGTTCGCTACTTTCTTGGACAAGATCCGCAATCGCGCACACCTTTTTTTGCCTGGGATACATCTTGGAAGATTGCACACAGCGAAGAGCGACTCAAGACTCTTAATGAGGAACGGGGATTTGCAACGTTACGTGAACTTGGTGGCTCGCTCGGTGGCCAAGAAATGGAAGTTGCGCTCCATGCCATTGCGCTGAGCAACTGGCACCGCGCGCACCCCATGTGCCCACGATGCGGTGGCCCAACTCGAATTGATTTAGGTGGTGCAGCACGTTTATGTGAGCGAGATAGTTCACAACATCATCCACGCACTGATTCCGCAGTAATTGTTCTCATCAAAGATCGCGCAGATCGTATTTTGTTAGGACATCAACCGGTATGGCCAGAAGGTCGCTACTCAACATTTGCGGGCTTTCTTGAACCAGGTGAAACATTTGAGCAATGTGTATCTCGTGAAGTATTTGAAGAATCGGGCGTAACAGTTTCGGAGATTTCTTATCTTGGATCACAACCTTGGCCATTTCCAGCAAGCATCATGATTGCATTTGAAGCTGTGACAGATAATCCAGAAGTCGCTCGCGGAGA
>JBEEIL010000052.1:0-9210 GCA_041169865.1 Actinomycetota bacterium
CTCTGATTTCCGAGATCAATAGTTGCAATTTGATCGTCTGCAAGAGAGAGTTCTTTTTGCAGTGCAGTTAATCCATCTCGTGCAATATCGAGAGCAAATACCTTTCCGCCTCGCTCTGCCACTAATCTGGCAGTTGCCGCTCCGATTCCGCGTGCTGCTCCGGTGATTACAACAACCTGACCGGCATAGCTGACTTTATTCTCTGACACGTAGAGCTCCTTTAGCGAAGTAGGAGAGAAGGATAATTAAGAAATTAACTGCTTGGCAATGGTTGCAGAAATCTTCTCGATTATTGGACGAGGTTCCAGTATGCATTTTTCAATATCTGATTCAACATCGCTTAAAGCGCCAATTGAATGAAATTTCTTGATGATTTCATCTGAACTGTTCAACAAAGCCTGTCCACAAATGAGCGCGACCGGAATAGATTTTTGAGTAGCAATTTCTAGTATGCCAATTGGAGCCTTGCCATTCAGACTTTGGGAATCAAATTTTCCTTCGCCGGTAATCACCAAATCAGCGCCGGCTAATTGCTCTGCAAAGTGAACCAATTCAAGGGTCATCTCTATGCCACTTTGAGGCTTCGCGTTTAAAAATGTGAAGGCCATGAATCCAAATCCTCCAGCAGCACCAGATCCAGGAGTATTGATATGGCTTACTCCCGCCAATTGTGAAAAGTGCGAGAGAGCGCGCTCTAGAACTTCGACATCGCCAACGCTTGCACCTTTTTGTGGTGAGTAAATTCTGGCAGCGCCGTTTTCACCTAAGAGGGGATTAGTGACATCACTAGCCAGAATAAATTCCACCTGCGGAATTCGAGCATCTAGTTCACTGAGATCAATCTCTTGGCATTCACTTAGGGCAGCTCCACCTAAGGAAATCTCTTCTCCATCTGCCTTCAGTAATCGGGCGCCAAGGGCTTGTAAGGCTCCCGCACCAGCATCAGTACAGGCCGAGCCACCGACTGCGAGAATAATTCGCGTTGCGCCTTTATCCAGGGCTGATCGAATGAGTTGCCCAGTGCCATAAGAAGTTGCTGTCAACGGTTCTAACTTGGCTCCAGGCAGTAGAGACAACCCAGACGCTTGCGCTAATTCAATCAGCGCAGTTTCATCTTTCATCGCAAATTTGGATTGAACAGTTTTATTGGTTGGCCCCTGTACTTGTATTTCATGCGGGATAAACCCTGCTGTGATTACAGCATCAAGAGTGCCTTCACCACCATCACCAATTGCAATCTTTACAGTTTCACAATTTGGGATTACCGAATGAATTCCTTTTTCAATCCATTCTGCAATTTCGATAGAAGATGCACTTCCCTTAAATGAATCAGGTGCAATCACTATCTTCATGTATGAATCTTATGAGCCTTGCGCTAATCTATGGCCATGAAAATAGCGAGATTCGGCAATATCGGCTCAGAACGTCCTGCAGTAATGGTGAATGAGACTCAAGCAGTCTATGTTGATCACCTTATTAAGGATTGGAATCGCGACGAACTCGCAGCGGGAGCCTTTGAAAAGGTGAAGAGTTCAGATCTCTCATCTCTTTCCCCATTTGATATTTCTGGTCTGCGCATTGGCAGCCCTGTTGCACGCCCGACCAAACTCATCTGCATCGGCCTTAACTATGCGCGCCATGCAGTTGAATCTGGAATGACCCCACCACCTGAGCCAGTTGTCTTTATGAAGGCGCCAGATTGCCTGATCGGTCCCAATGATGACATTGCAGTTCCACCAAATTCCACCGCAACCGATTACGAGGTAGAGCTGAGCATCGTGATCGGAAAACGTGCTCTCTATTTGAAATCAGAATCGGAAGCGCGTTCTCATATTCTTGGTTACAGCGTTAGCCAAGATGTCAGCGAACGCCACTGGCAAATTGAACGTGCCGGACAATGGGTTAAAGGAAAATCTTTTCCAACTTTTAATCCCATGGGACCAGTGGTTGTCACTAGCGATGAATTTAGCCCAGATGATGTTCGACTTTACTGCTCTGTCGACGGCGAGAAGCGCCAAGATTCACGTACCAGCGACCTAATTTTTGGAATTGATCACATCGTCTGGTATGTCAGCCAGTTTATGGAGCTATTCCCAGGCGACATCATCAATACCGGTACACCTGAAGGCGTTGGAATGGGATTTAAACCAACGAAGTACCTACAACGAGGACAAAAGGTTGTGACTGGTATTGAAGGTATCGGCGAAATGGTCTCAAAGACAATCTAAAGCTTTATAGGAGAGATAAGTCCTTCGTTCTCCATATCGCTCCAGAGTTCTTGAGGAAGTTCAAGATCGAATGAAGCGATATTGGCGCGTAGCTCAGCAATTGAACCCGCGCCGGTTAGTACAGATGCAACAGCTGGGTGGCGCAGAGGAAATTGCAATGCGGCCGCTGGAAGCGAAACGTTGTAACGCTCGAGGTACTTGCCGATAGTTCGAGCTTTATTAAGAATTTCTGCAGATGCCGGTTCATAGTCGTAGTGCGCACCATCTACTGGATTAGCCAGAACTCCAGAATTAAATACTCCCGCGGCAATAATGGAAACCTTCTTCTTCATAGCCAGCGGATAGAGCTCTTCTTGGGCGCTCTGATCAAGGAGCGTAAATCGACCTGCTATCAACGCAATATTGAGTTCGGTCTCTTTCATGATGGCAACAGAGGTTGGGCACCAGTTCATACCAATTCCGATTGCCTTAAGTAGACCTTCTTCGCGCATCTTATGGAGCTCTGGATAGACAACATTGATGGCATCAGAGACCCAGCTATCAGCATCATGAATGTAGACAATTTCAGCGCTCTCTCTACCCAAGCGGTGCAGACTTTCTTCTAGCGAACGGCGGATACCTGCAGCGCTATGGTCAAAGTAAATTTCTACATTGGGATCAGAATCAGGAAATTTATCGTGTTCAGTATTCTTACCAGGACGGAGCAGTCTTCCAACTTTGGTCGATATGGCAGGTTGGCGCGGATGTCCTTTAATTCCACGCCCAACTCGAATTTCGCCAACGCCGTAACCATAGAGCGGAGCGGTGTCGATATAGGCAATTCCAGCATCCAGCGCCTCTTTGAAGACTGCGTCGCTCTCTGATTCTTCAACCTTTTTAAACAACCCGCCAAGAGGAGCTGTTCCTAAACTCAATTGAGAGACCTTTACATCACAGCCATGTATCTGAACGAGATCCGCGTGCCGCATTCTTAACTCCTGACCATGTGAGGTTGAAATTCTCTTCGCTCTGTCGTTTGCGCAATCAACGTGCGACCTTCTTCTAGGCTATTGATCCAGCCAGCGCTCATCATTTGAATAATGAGGTTACCCAATACAGTTGCTTCTACCGGTCCCGCAAGAACTGGCAGACCAGTCGCATCCGCTGTGAGCTGATTGAGCAAGCTGTTGGATGAACCACCTCCAACGATATTAACCTCTTTTACCTTTATGCCGGCTGCATCTTCTAATTCATTTAAAGAGTGTGCATATGCATCAGCCAGGCTATCGAAGATGCAGCGCGCAAATTCTGCAGGAGTTTTTGGAACGGCCTGACCAGTTTCAACGCAATATTCGGCAATACGGTCGGGCATCGCACCGGGTTTTGCAAAGCGCGGATCGTTGGTGTTAATAATCTGATTCCGTGGCAATCTTTCTGCTTGTGCAGCCAATTCGGCAGCCGTGAAATTCTGCCCTTGAGATTTCCAGTGGCGCAGTGACTCTTCTAGTAACCACATTCCTGAAACGTTCTTGATAAAGCGGATGCGATCGGCAACTCCAGCTTCGTTAGTAATGTTGTAGGAGAGAGCTTTGGCATCTGTCACGGGAGCATCTAGTTCGAGACCAACAAGAGACCAAGTTCCACTTGAAATGTAGGCCGAATCTTTTGATGGTCGAAGCGGTACTCCTGCAACTGCTGAAGCGGTGTCATGAGAGCCGACTGCGATGACAGCTATGCCATCGAGCGCTCCATGACCATTTATCTGCCCAAGCTTGGTGCCAGGTTTATGAAGCGATGGAAATATATGGCGTGGGATTTCAAGCTTATCGATAAGTTCCCAATCCCACTCTTGCGAATAGGCGTTGAGAAGTTGAGTAGAAGATGCATTGGTAATGTCGTTGCTCTTTACGCCAGAGAGTACGTAATTCAATAAATCAGGGAGCATTAAGAAGGTCGATGCTGCCTTTATTGCTGGTGTATTGCGAGCAGCATGGAGCTGGTAGGCCGTATTGAAGAAGATAAATTGAATTCCTGTACGTTGATATATCCAACCCGCACCAAGAGAATCCGAGATAGATTGCATCAGCCCATCGGTACGCGAATCGCGGTAGCAATAGGGGTCTTCAATCAACTCGCCTTGAGAATCGAGAAGTCCATAATCAACAGCCCAAGTATCAATGCCGATTGAAATGATTTCACCGAACTCTTGCGCCTTGAGAAGTCCGATCTTCACCTCTTCAACAATCTTGGCCCATTCCCATCGCAGCCCGCGATCTTCGAACTGCTTGGCTTCATGTTTGAAGCGATGCACCTCTTGAATAGCAAGTTCACCTGATTCAAATGAACCTATAGCTACGCGCCCACTTGAGGCGCCGAGATCTATCGCTGCACAGTACTTCATAGTTCTTAACGCAAGAATGCCGCAGAAACTCCGCCATCGACTGGAATATGAAGTCCAGTTGTAAGAGAGAGCTCACCGCTAAGTAAAACAAAGACTGCTGCAGCAATGTGCTCTGGCAAAACTTCTTTTTTCAAGATTGTGCGCTTGGCATAGAACTCACCGAGTTTAGATTCCTCAACACCATACACTGCAGCGCGATTTGCACCCCAGCCAGAAGAGAAGATTCCAGAACCCTTTACAACGCCATCAGGATTGATGCCATTGACGCGAATGCCATGCTCACCTAGTTCAGCAGCCAATAGACGCACCTGATGTGCTTGATCGGCCTTTGTCGATCCGTATGCGATGTTATTTGGGCCAGCAAAGATTGAGTTCTTGGAAGAGATATACACAATATCCCCGCCTAACTTCTGTGCCAGCATCGCCTTTGTCGCTTCGCGGGAGACAATAAACGATCCGCGCGCCATGATGTCATGCTGCAGATCCCAATCTTGTACCGTTGTTTCGACAAGGGATTTACTAATTGAGATACCTGCATTGTTAATGACGATATCTATTCCACCAAATGCCAGATTTGCAGCTGCTATAGCCTCAGCGATTGCTTCTTCGCTGGTGACATCCATTGCGATACCAATAGCTTTATCGGAATTTCCAATTTCAGCAGCGACTGCAATAGCTCCATCTTTATCGCGATCTGCAACAACTACACAAGCACCTTCACTTGCAAGACGGAGCGCAGTTGCTTTTCCGAGTCCAGAGGCTGCGCCCGTGACTAATGCGATTCTGCTGGCAAGCGGTTTTGGTTTTGGAGCGCGCTTGAGTTTCGCCTCTTCCAAATCCCAGTACTCGATGCGGAACTTTTCAGATTCTGGAATTGGCGCATAGGTGGAAATCGCTTCCGCGCCGCGCATGACGTTGATTGCATTGATGTAGAACTCGCTAGCAACGCGCGCGGTCTGCTTATCTTTTCCGTAGGAAAACATTCCAATACCCGGCACCAGAATGATTGCAGGGTCGGCGCCACGCATAGCAGGGGAGTCCTTGAGCGCATGTCGTGAGTAGTAGCTGGCATATGTTTCACGATACTTTTCATGGAGCTCTGAAATGCGCGCTAGTACATCTTCTAGCGGCGCATCTGGAGCGGTATCAAGAACCATTGGTGAAATTTTGGTACGTAAGAAGTGGTCTGGGCAGGATGTACCGAGAGCAGCCAATCTAAATAATTCTGCGCTCTGCGTGAAATCAAGAACTACATCTGCATCAGTGAAGTGGCCAACCATCCGTACATCTTGAGATGCAACGCCACGCAAATACGGGGCAAGCTCGGCAGCGCGAGCTTTACGTGCAGCAGGAGCCAGAGGCTTGTACTTATCTACGACCGCGCCAAACGGATCCTTCTTACCTTTTGACTTAATAAATTCCTCTGCTTTTGTAATGGCCGCAATTGATCGCTCTTCACACTCTTTGCTAGTAGCGCCCCATGTAGTCAGACCATGTCCGCCAAGAATGCAACCTTTAGCACTGGGATTTTTTGTAGCAATCTCTGCCATATCTAGGCCAAGTTGGAATCCAGGACGGCGCCAATCAACCCAGAGAATCTCATCGCCGAAACATTCGCGAGTGAGCTTTTCACCATCGACTGATGTTGCAAGAGCAATAATTGAGTCTGGATGTAGGTGATCAACGTGATCAAATGGAACTAGACCATGCATGGTTGTATCGATACTAGGAGCAGCCCCACTAGTGCCAAAGCGACAGTAGTCAAAGAGCGCGACCATTTCATCTTCATGTTCCACGCCGCGATAAACATTCTTCAGCGCCTTGAATTTTTCTAGCTCCAGTGCTGCCAAACCTGATTCAGTCAGCGTTCCGAGATCTCCACCTGAACCTTTGACCCACAAGACAGTTGTCTCGTGGCCAGTTGCTGGATTTGGAACTGAACCCTTTGCCGAAGTGTTGCCACCGGCATAATTGGTAAATCTCGGCTCTGAACCCAGGCGATTGCTACGTTCCAGAAGTTCTTTTACGACTTTTGGTGTCGACATTAGGCTCCCCATCCAGCTTGTGCTCCACCAACGCGCTCTGCTGCAATTTTCTCAGCGTAACCACTACGTGCATATGCGCTCTTAGGATCTGGTTCGACACCCATTTCGCTGCGAAGTTCATCAAGAAGTGTACGTACATCTGTGTTGTATGCATCCATCAAAATGTCATTTCCAGCAAGTACATCTCCAGCCTGTTGTGCCTTCTTAAGTGCCGCCTGATCAACAAGAAGAGCTTTTGCAACTGCCTCTTGGACATTGGTGATTGAGCGAATCTGGGCCGGAATCTTAGGTTCGATGTTGTGGCATTGATCGAGCACATATGAAACTGGAGTTCCAACATCGAAACCACCATTTTGATTAACCTCATGCATGATTCGGAAGAGTTGGAATGGATCAGCTGCGCCAACAATTAAGTCATCATCAGCATAGAAACGTGAATTGAAGTCAAAGGCTCCAAGTCGTTTCTTGCGCAACAAGAACGCAACGATATATTCAATGTTAGTTCCGGGAGCATGATGGCCTGTATCAACACAGACTGAAGCTTTCTCGCCTAGTTCAAGGCAGTGAACGTAGGAAGTGCCCCAATCAGGAACGTCTGTCGAGTAGAAAGCTGGTTCAAAGAACTTGTATTCCAAGAGCATGCGTTGATTTGGACCAAGTCGGTCGTAACACTTTCGGAGTGATTCAGCGAGGCGATCTTGGCGCTCGGCCAAATTATCTTGTCCTGGGTAATTTGTGCCATCAGCAAACCAGAGCTTTATATCTTTAGCGCCAGTCTTATCCATAATGTCGATGCACTCATAGAGGTGATCAACAGCCTTTTGGCGAATCTTGGCATCAGGATGGCAGACCGAACCTAATTTGTAATCATCATCTTGGAAAGTATTTGAATTTATTGTTCCAAGGCGCACACCTAAATCGGCGGCGTAATCTGCCAAATGCTTGTAGTCATCGACCTTGTCCCATGGGATATGGAGCGCAACTGATGGGGCAGCTCCAGTGAACTTATGCACCTGAGCAGCATCAGCAATCTTCTCGTACGGATCACGTGGCACACCTGGCTGTGCAAAGACTTTAAAACGAGTTCCAGAGTTGCCATAAGCCCAGGATGGAGTTTCAATCCAGAAGCGCTTTAGTACTTCCTTTGCTTCTTTTGGTGATGCCATTGTCGTACTCCTTCTTTTCGTTCGTAGTGGTCGAAATATTTATTTAAGGTAGAAAACTTCTTCTAATTCAAGGAAACCTTCATCCGGCCTCTTTCCTTCCAGGGCGATGAAGAAAGGAGCCATATCGGCCTGCCATCTTTCGTTCACTTCGCGCGATGCCATCCCTGCTTTTGCAGCAGCAAGATCTGGAGTTTCGAAGTATCCGAAGAGAGTCCCGTCAGTGCGATCAAGAAAGAGCGAGTAATTGGTCCAGCCAGTCTCGCGCAGCGCCTGCAACATGTCAGGCCAGACTTCTGCATGGCGTCGCACATATTCATCCATCATCTCAGGGCGAACCTGCAAACGAAAACCAACTCTTTGCATTCTTAAATGCGCTCCTTCATAAATGCGAGTGCTGTGCTTGCCAGATCATCTGAATCACTCCAGAGATTTCGCCAGACGCACAGTGTATTTGAGAGCGCAGGATCTACAACTGCTGATGAGAATGATTCAAATGTAATAGGGCCTTGGTAATTAATCTTTTTGAGAGCTGCAAAAAATGTGTCGAAGTCAACATTACCCGTACCAAGATAGCCGCGATGGCTTTCTCCGATATGTACAAAACCTAACCGGTCTCCTGCTGCTAAAACAGATTTCTCCATGCCATCTTCTTCGATATTCATGTGATAGGTATCAAGGTGCACAAATGCATTAGGGCGATTTACTTCGTCAAGAAAGGCCAGACCTTCGATACCTGTATTGATGATATTGGTTTCGTAACGATTGACGACTTCCAGGTTGATATTAATACCCTTGTCAGCTGCATAATCTGCAAGCCTTTGCATGGCAGCGACAGAGTTCGCCCGATTCTCCTTTGAAGCAGGGCCAGGGTATTTACCGAGTGAGCAGTAGAGAACACCACAGAGCTCAGTGCCACCCAAGTCATAGAGCACATCGGTTGCCTTGCGCAGAAGTTCGTCCCCTTTTGCAATGATTGATGTATCTGTGCTTGTTACATCTGTTGCCGGAGAAAGGCCTAGAGATGCATGGGCGCGTACGCCATACTCGGCGAGGAGATCGCGCGTCATTGCGGTATCAACGTTCCAAGGATCAAGGAGTGCGATCTCGACGTAGTCATAACCCGAGCGAGCGGCACCACTTATCGCAGCGCGTGCACCTGCAGCAGACCAATCTCCAGCCCACACGAGAGCGTGTCCACCAAACTCAAGTCGCTTAGATACTGACATTAAATTACTCAATTCTCATTATTGGTTTTTAACTGTTCAAACTTGCCTTAAAGAGATTCAGGCAGTTCCCCGAAGGGAACTGCCTGAATCCGTAGTGCCTTACTTCTAATCAGGGAAATTAGAAGTTGAACTGATCTACGTTGTCCTTTGTGAAGACAGTAGCTG
>JBEEIL010000053.1:0-11683 GCA_041169865.1 Actinomycetota bacterium
CCTTCTCAGCGCTCACAATAGATAAGCGTAGTCGCGTAGGCTTAGCGCTATGACCCCGGCACCTAGTGCGGGCAGCGAAGGTACGAAGAAGAAACGTAGGCGCAAGCGCCCATCGAACCGCTCTCCGCAGTCTCAACATCCAGCGCCCCCAAAGTCGGCCGCTGCGCCCAAGAGTGGAAAAAATAAACCTCCATATGCAAAACGCGTTGATGAAGTCAGCGCCGGTGGTCTGGTTGTCGATGCCACTGGAAAATTGGGGCTCTTAATCGGGCGCCGCGATATTAAAGATGCAACAGGTAAACGAATTCTCTGGTCTCTCCCTAAGGGGCATATTGAAGAGGGCGAGACCCCAGAAGAAGCTGCGCTTCGCGAAGTCGCGGAAGAGACAGGTATTCAATCCAAAATTGAAAAATCTTTAGGTGTCATTGATTTCTGGTTTATGGCAGGCGGAAAGAGAATTCATAAGACTGTTCATCATTATCTATTTCGCGAAGATGGTGGAACGCTGGCTGCGCAAGAGACGGAAGTTGACGAAGTCGCTTGGTTTCCATTGACTGAAATTGTTGAGCGTTTGGCATATCCGGATGAAAAGAAGCTGATTGCACGTACTAATGCAACCGAAGAACTGAGCGCGCTATGAACTTCAGGCGGGCACGCTTATTGCTGGTCGCGATCTTTCTTCTGACTTTTATCTCCGCTCCACTTTCTTCTGCAAACACTCCGGTCGTTCGAATCGTTGATAAATCACATCTAAACGCTGATGGAACGCTGCGCAAGAATGATCTAGCTCAATCGCTTCTTCCGGAAGGAAAGTTGGGTAGGTTGATATTTACAAATCCCAACTCAACCAAAACGTTCGTTATAGACGCTGCTCTCATTGACGAGGTTTTAGAGCTTGCAAAGTCGGCGGAAGGTGAAGAGCCTTCCGAACGAGCGATTGTTGCTGAAAATTGGCTCTATCGATTGAAATTTGGAAGCGCTGATAACACAGTGGTGGCGCTGCCATATGGAAATCCTGATGAGCGATTGTTAAAGAGAATTGCTCCAAGTGAACTTCGATTCTATACGCAGTACGCGCAGACCAAACTAGAAGAATTCCTGGGGCGACCAGTCCTGGCTCAGAATGGCTGGAGCGCAGGGCGATCTCGAATAAGTAGCGACTTTATTGGTTATTACACCGAAAATCGCAGACTATTAACAGGGTTAGGAACGCTGACAAACGCCCCCGAACTTACTGATCTGCGTGCGCGTTTAGCCATCCCACTGAATCCATTGCTCGATGCACAAGAAAGATCTTATTTCACCTTTAATAACAATAAAGCAGTTGACCAAATTTTAGAGAAGTTAAAAGTTACCGCTGGTCGATATCAAATAACTTCTGCAAATGCACAACTACCAATCACGCTGGTGAATGGCTTTGATACAACTACTGTTGTCAGCGTTTCTCTGATTCCTATGAATTCAAGAATTCAAATCGAAAATGTTAATAACATTACTCTCGCCCCTAAATCGCGCCAACAGATACTGGTGCCTGTCGATGTGATCGCACCAGGATCTACGCTCGTTAATGCACAGCTGATTAATACGAAGGGTCAATTGGTGGGGCAAGTTTCAAAACTTGAAATCAACGCAACCATTATCGATTCGCGTGTTGCATGGTTTACAACTGGTGCAGCTGTTCTACTCTTATTAGGCGCTATTACCCAATCGGTGCGTCGAATTCGAAGGAGTCGCAATGAAAAATAATGAACTCTTTCGCGCATCAGGAATCATGGCAGTTGGCACAATTCTCTCGCGTATAACCGGATTTATTCGTGCGCTACTTGCAGTTGCTGTTCTTGGCACGGCTCTACTTGCAGATACTTACAACGTTGCAAACACGATGCCGAATATTTTGTACAACTTGCTTGTAGGTGGGGCTCTTACTGCAATTTTTGTTCCACAACTAGTTCGCTCATTTGATGATCCTGATGGTGGACATGGTTTTGCATCTCGCTTAGTTACAACTATCTCTGGAATTCTCTTAGCTTTAGTTGCTATCGGCGTGATCTTTGCACCCGCACTTGTTCAACTGTATGCACCTGAATTCTCAACCCCAGGTTTTGAAACTGAACGTGAAATAGCGATCGCCTTTACTAGATATTGCCTCCCGCAGATATTTTTCTTAGGGCTCTTCACCATGCTCGGTCAGGTAGCCAACGCACGAGGTTCATTTGCGCCCTTAATGTGGGCGCCAATCGCCAACAATGTGGTGGTTATCGTTGTCTTCGCCGCAATTTTGGTCTTCCAGCACACCATCACAATCGATTCCATCACTGATTTTCAGGTACAGCTTTTAGGTTGGGGCACCACGCTGGGCGTGGTCGTTCAGGCTCTCATCTTGATCCCGGTGGTTAAACGTTCAGGAATTCGCCTCCGCCCAACTTTCGGAGTAGCCGGCCTTGGAAAATCATTTGGTTTAGCCGGTTGGACGTTGATTTATGTATTAATTTCGCAGTTGGGGTATTTGGTAACAGTCAATGTTGCCACGAGCGCTGCGGTACGAAGCGCACAAGCAGGTATTGAAACCGGTGTTGGATTTACTCCATATACAAGCGCTTACTACATCATGCTTCTGCCGTATTCGATTGTGACAATTTCGATTGTTACCGCACTGCTGCCACATCTTTCTAAGTTGGCAATTGCAAAAGAATTTGAAGAGGTACGCAAACAACTAATCCGCGCCATTCGAATGGTGGGAGTTGTGACTGTACCGAGCGCTGTTGCTCTCCTCTTTTTCGGACCTCTCATGACCGAAGTTCTTTACATGGGCATCAGCCTTGAGGATTCAAGATATATCGGTTTTGTCTTGTCTGCACTTAGTTTTGGGCTTGTTGCATTCTCAATCAATTTAATTCTTATCCGCGGATTTAACGCCTTTGAAGATACTAAGACTCAAGTTACATCGATCATTATTATCAATATTATCTCGGTTGCTCTTTCATACCTCTTCCTTGCAACTCTAGATAGCAACTGGGTAACTGTTGGGCTTGGGGTTGCTTTCTCGGTTAGTTACATCGTGGGGCTCTTCATCACGATCTCACTCTTAAAAAAGCATGTTGGTCGATTACAAGTCTCTGAATTTGCTGGCCAGCACGGCCGGTTATTTGCAGCTTCATTGCTTGGAATGTTGCCCTTCTTTGCTATTGCACAATATTTTGGGTGGGCATATGACGAGACAACGCTCACGGTTCGCGCACTACGTCTTCTATTTTTACTTGTCGCCAGCGGACTTGGTTACCTCTTCTGCGCCCGCTTCTTTAAAGTGAGTGAAATCGCAGGGTTACGCGCCTTCGCCACGCAGGTTATGCGACGCGCTCGCAGGAAGTAAGAAGAATGTAGGCGGTACTCTGCGCTTATGAGCACTGAAGTACGCGAACTTGTCATCGTTGGATCAGGTCCTGCTGGTTACACAGCAGCAATCTATGCAGCGCGCGCTCAATTAAACCCAGTTGTTTATGAAGGATCAGTCACAGCAGGTGGTGCGCTGATGAATACAACAGAGGTCGAAAACTTTCCTGGATTTATCGATGGCATCATGGGGCCAGATCTCATGGATAACATGCGTAAGCAGGCCAAGCGATTTGGCGCCGAGTTAATTACAGATGATGTTGTTGAAATGGATTTAAGCGGTGACGTCAAAGTTGTAAAAGATGGTTCTGGAAATACAGTTAAGGCTCGCGCAGTCATTCTTGCAATGGGATCTGCCTACCGTGAAATTGGTCTAGAGAATGAAAAACGTTTATCAGGCCGCGGTGTTTCATGGTGTGCTACCTGCGACGGTTTCTTCTTCCGTGATCAAACAATTGCAGTTGTTGGCGGCGGAGATTCAGCAGTTGAAGAGGCAACATTCCTCACCAAATTTGCCTCCAAAGTAGTTTTGATTCATCGCCGCGATCAGTTGCGCGCTTCGAAGATTATGCAAGACCGTGCGCTCTCAAACCCAAAGATTGAGATGCTCTGGAATACTGAAGTAATCGATGTACTGGGCGCAGATAAAGTCGAGGCGCTCCAACTACGCAACACTCAAACCGGCGAAGTCTCGCAGCGCGACTTCACAGGGCTCTTTGTTGCTATCGGGCATATTCCACGCTCTGAACTTGTTACATCTTCTGTAGCTCTCGATAACGAGGGTTATGTAAAGGTCGAAGGTCGTTCTACGCGAACAAACCTTGCCGGTGTCTTTGCTTGCGGTGATCTAGTCGATCACACCTACCGCCAAGCAATCACAGCTGCAGGTTCTGGTTGCCAAGCGGCGCTAGACGCAGAAAAATTCTTATCCCACTAGTAACCTTTGTAACCATACAAAAAGTAAATGACGAAAGATAAATAGGAGTAGATATGAGCGCACCAACCAAAGTCACAGCAGCTGATTTCGATCAGGTGGTCTTAAAGAGCAGCACACCTGTGCTTGTAGATTTCTGGGCTGAATGGTGTGGTCCATGCCGCGCAATCGCGCCAATTCTCGATGATATTGCAGCAGAACACGGCGATAAGTTAAAGATTGTAAAACTCAATACAGATGAGGAATCTGCTATCGCGATTAAGTATGGGGTTACCTCAATTCCAATGCTTAATGTGTATGTCAATGGTGAGGTTGTAAAGACCATCATTGGTGCAAAGCCAAAGCCAGCTCTTCTTAAAGAGCTCGAAGGCTTCATTTAATATCTTCTTGTAGGAGATAAATTATGAGAGAGATGTCTCCTGATGAGATTCGCTCTTTCCAACAAAAGCGTGGTTTACACGTCACCGGCGAACTCAATGAAGCGACCGTGCGTGCGCTCGATGAGTCGCGTTGGAAATTAGGCGATCGCTCTCTCTATCTCCAACCATCGCCCATGATGCGCGGTGATGATGTTGCAGCACTGCAATCTCGATTAACTGAGATGGGTTTTAACTGCGGTCGCGTCGATGGAATCTTTGGCGAAATGACAGAGGCTGCTGTTAAAGAATTTCAAAAATCTGTTGGGGTTCAAGTAGATGGAAAGTGCGGCCCTGCAACAATCATTGCGCTCTTGCGTCTGACCAAAATTGTTTCTGGTGGTGCGCCAACAGCGCTGCGTGAAAGCGCGGTCCAAAAAAATAGAGGGCCGGCACTGGCCAATAAGGTAATCGTTATTGATCCAGGTTCAGAATTGCATGAATCTGAGATTGTCTATGACATAGCGCGACGTTTAGAAGGTCGACTTCTTGCCCTCGGTGCCAGCGTCTTTCTTACGCGCGGAACACAGAATGCTCCTAGCGAGGCAGAACGAATTGCATTCACCAATAAAAACGGCGCTGATTTACTGATTTCTTTACATATTGATCGCCATAAAAATCCACAAGCTCGCGGCGTTGCAACATTTTTCTACGGTAGTGACCAACATGGGATCCACTCCATTGTTGGCGAAAAATTCGCATCCCTTGTTCAGCGCGAAATCTGCGCACGCACTGACTTTATTAACTGCCGCACTCACGCCAAAACTTGGGATTCTCTCCGTCTTACCAAAGCGCCCGCCGTACGTGTAGACCTTGGCTATTCAACTAATGAAGGTGATGCTGCGCGCCTTGCGCAGGCTGATTTCCGTGACACCATTGCTGAAAGTTTTGTTATTGCAATCCAGCGCCTTTATCTCGCTGCTGAAGATGATGCGAAAACAGGAACTTTACGTATCTCCGACCTGCGTAACGCAGGTATTCGTCGCTAAACCCATCACAAGCACCAATACCTATATGGGAGACTTCTCCTTATGTCCGACATTTCAATTCGCTATCAAACCGGCGCCTCGCAGAATCTTGAGAAGAGATTTGCGCATCGAGCCGCTGGAATGTTGCCTTCTGAAATTCGCTCGCTCTTTGCAGTTGCATCACGCCCCGAGATAGTTTCACTTGCAGGTGGAATGCCAAATCTCTCCGCGCTTCCAATGGAGATGATGGCCGGCGTTGTTAATGAATTAATTCTGACCAATGGTTCAGAAGCGTTGCAATATGGCAGCGGACAAGGACATCCAAAGTTGCGCGAACAAATCTGCGACGTGATGGCTCTAGAAGGTATCCGCGCAAATCCTGATGATGTTGTTGTAACAACTGGATCACAGCAGGCACTTGATCTCATCTCTCGAATTTTTATCGATCCAGGCGATGTGGTTTTAGTTGAAGCCCCTTCTTATGTAGGAGCACTTGGCACATTCCGCCAATATGAAGCTTCGGTTGTTCATGTTGAGATGGATAACGAAGGTTTGGTACCGGATTCTCTACGCGCAGCAATTACCAGTGTTCGCGCTGCTGGTCGCAAAATCAAATTCTTATATGTAATTCCCAACTATCAGAATCCAACTGGTGTCTGTTTGCCAGCCGATCGCCGTACAGAAATTCTCAACATCTGCCGCGAAGAAGAAATCTTTGTTGTAGAAGATAATCCTTATGGCTTACTTGGTTTTGATAAGCCATCACCCAACGCAATGCGCGCTGAAGATTCTGAGAATGTTATTTATCTAGGCTCTTTTTCAAAGACAATTGCTTCAGGCCTTCGAGTTGGCTGGGCTTTGGTGCCACAATCACTGAAAGATAAGTTAGTTATCGCCTCTGAATCTTCGATTCTCTGTCCCTCAAATTTCACTCAATTAACTATCTCTAGTTATTTGGCAGATCAACCATGGCGCGATCAAATCGCTAATTTCTGCGAGCTCTACAAAGTACGGCGTGATGCCATGCTCGAAACGCTTGAAGCACACTTCCCACAAGAGGCGACTTGGACAAAGCCAGGTGGTGGTTTCTATGTTTGGGTGAATTTGCCTCCAGAAATCGATACGAAGGCGCTTATGCCAAAAGCAATTGTCGCCAAGGTTGCTTACGTGCCTGGCAGCGCTTTTTACGCAGATGGTCTGGGTTCATGGTCAATGCGACTTTCATATTGCCACCCAACCCCCGAAAGAATTCGTGAAGGCGTGAAAGCTCTCGGTGGAGTTATTAAGCAAGAGATGAAGCGTCGCGGTACTGCGCTCAATTAACCTTCGATGAGATCGACGATGCGTTGTAAATCTTCGCTTCCCGAAAATTCAATGACAATCTTGCCTTTTCCTTTACCGGTCTGCACACTGACGCGAGTATCTAGATAGTCACTCAGTAGTTCAGCTGCTGCAAGCCCTGCTCCTGAAACACCTTTGACTGCAGCGTTCTTTTTAACTTTATTAGTTGTTGGTTTGAGCGTTGCAATAATTTCTTCGGTAGCGCGAACACTTAAACCTTCAGAGACTATTCGTGAAGCCAATTTTTCAATCTCGGCTGCATCAGTGAGCCCTAATAACGCTCTAGCGTGTCCTGCCGAAATAACTCCTGCTGCAACTTTGCGTTGCACCGAATCTGGCAGGTTGAGTAAGCGGATTGTGTTTGAGATAAGCGGGCGAGATCTGCCTAATTTGAGAGCTAACTCATCATGGGTGCAGCCAAAATCGTTGAGAAGTTGGGCATATGCAGCGCCTTCTTCGAGCGGGTTAAGTTCGCTACGGTGAATATTTTCAATGAGGGCTTCTCGCAATAGTTCGTTATCCGGGGTCTGTCGAATAATGACAGGGATACTGCTTAGACCAGCTAGTTTCGCTGCTCGGAAGCGGCGCTCGCCCATAATTAATTCATATTTATTTTCAGCTACTTTTCGAACTACTGGTGGTTGCAGAATTCCAATTGATTTAATTGATGCAACAAGTTCTGCCATGGCAGTTTCATCAAAGACTGTTCGTGGTTGTCGTGGGTTTGGAGAAATTTGAGTGATTGGAATTTCACCCTGTTGTGCAACTTCTGTTCCAGCAACTGTGAGTGATGTTGGAATAAGTGAATCTAAATTAGTTCCTAAACCGCCGCGCTTTGTCGCCATTATGCGATTCCGCCTTTGTAATTAATGCTGACAACATTTGAATCAAAAACTACATCTTTTGGTTTTCCACGTTCTGCAATTTCGCGCGCAACCTGCATATACGCAATCGCGCCAGGCGATACTGGGTCATATGTCATTACCGTCTGGTTATAAGAAGGTGCTTCAGATACGCGAACTGCTCGCGGTATTGGGATATCAATTAGCTCATTTGGAAAATGTGAACGTACATTTGCTGCGACATCATTTGATAGGCGTGTACGTGAATCAAACATTGTTAAAACAATGGTTGAAAGGTTGAGGTTTGGATTTAAACGCTTCTTCACAACTGAATATGTTTCAAGTAATTGCGACAAACCTTCGAGCGCGTAGTACTCAGTTTGAATTGGTATTAATAACTCTTTAGAAGCTGCAAATGCATTGATGGTTAGTAAACCTAGTGATGGTGGGCAATCGATAAAAATGTAATCGTAATTTGCACTTACTTCATCAATTGCTGCTTTCAACTGTAATTCACGTGCAACCATTGAAACTAAATTAATTTCAGCGTTAGCTAACGATGTATTTGATGAGACGCAATCAAGCACCGGAAATCCAGAAACTTTTTTTATTACCTCTGGCATCGTGGCACTTCCCATGAGAACTTCATAGACGCCTGCGCTATCACGATGTTCAACACCGAGGGCAGTCGATGCATTGCCCTGTGGATCAAGATCAATCACGAGAACCCGAAGGCCCCCCATAGCCATAGCCGCTGCAATCTGGACGGTGGTGGTGGTCTTACCTCCCCCACCCTTCTGGTTGGCCACGGTAAAGATTCGGGTGGAGGATGGTTTGGCCATCGCCTCCTTAAGGCGGCGGACCCCAACTACCTTGGTAGGTGTTTCACGTGAAACTTCGTCAGCCATAGACGAATCTAAGCACGCTACCTAGCCCCCTTTGCGCAGCTCGACGATCCTTCCGAGCCCAATCCCCTCCAGCTCGATCTCGTGGAGTTTGGCGTTCTTCACGCCCTCCATCTCAGTGGCTGCAGATTCGCCCTTCATGGCAAGGAGGGCTCCTCCAGTTTTGACCATATGCCAGCTGATCTTCTTCAACTTCTCAAGCGGGGCAACGGCGCGGGCGGTGACAAAATCCGCGCTCTTCTTCACATCCTGGGCTCGTCCACGGATGACCTCGATATTGAGGCCGGCGGTCGCCTCCTTTAAAAACTCAACTCTCCGCTCGAGGGGTTCGATCAAAGTAACAGAGAGATCTGGTCGGGCTAGGGCTATCACTATCCCAGGCAGGCCAGCCCCTGAACCGATATCAAAGAGGGAGGCTCCTTGAGGAAGAAGTTGGGTGATAGGCAGGCAGTTAAAGATGTGGCGATCCCAGATTCGCTCACCCTCACGGGGGCCGATCAGCCCACGCTCGATACCCGCACTCGCCAAGAACTGCGCATAGGCGTGGATCTCTTGGGTGCGTTCAGGAAAGTAGCGGCCGACTAGCCCCTCTACCGATTGTTCCACGTGAAACTTTTAGCTGTGGGCGCTTAGGCCGGATAGATGACGACGTAGCGGTTTGGGTCTTCCCCATCAGATTCCGAGGTCAACCCCAGGGTCTGAATCGTGTCGTGGATAATCTTTCGCTCAAAGGCGTTCATTGGCTCAAGTTTGATTGAGTTTCCAGTGGTCTTCGCCTCTTCCGCCATTTTTTCAGCCAGAGCGGTGAGTTCTTTGCGGCGGCCAGCGCGGAAGCTATCGATATCGAGCATCAGACGGCTGCGATCTCCGGTGGCGGTTTGTACAGCGAGGCGGGTGAGCTCTTGGATTGCATCGAGGACTTCCCCATCTGAGCCCACGAGGTGGCTGAGTTTGCCGCCCACAATTGCTAGGGATGCTCGCCCATTTTCAACATCGATATCGATATCGCCATCAAGATCTGCAATATCGAGCAAGCCCTCGAGGTAATCGGCAGCGATATCGCCCTCTTCCTCTAGTTTTGCGATGCTCTTTGGCGCCTTCGCCTCTTTTGGCTCAGCTGCTTCAACCTCTTGAACTTCAGTAACCTCTGACATTGTCTGTCCCCTTTAGTATGTTTAAAAAGTATTTGGTAGTAATTGTCCGTTTATCGCTTCTTCTTTTTCTTCTTTGGTTGCTTACGTTGCCCTTGGACCTCAGGAGCCTGCTCCTCGGTCTGGCCAATTCCTTCTGCTTCGCCCACTTTGCCATCGAGCTTCTTCTTCTCTGCACGCTTTCGCTGCAACTCTTCATAGGCTGGAGATCCAGGCGTTGGGTTTCGCTTGATCACGTAGTACTGCTGACCCCAGGTCCATAAATTTGTTGTTGACCAGTAAATCAAAACACCAACCGGAAAGTTAACGCCTGAGATAGCAAAAATTACTGGGAATGCATACAACATGATTTTTTGCTGCTGCAACATCATATTGTTGCTGGCATCCATCTTTGGCATTCCCTTAACCATCAATTGACGCTGTGTTGTAAATGTTGTTGCCGACATAAAAATAATGAGCAGAACTGTCACTATCTTTACTGTGACATCAGGTGATCCTAAAAAGGTCTCAGAAATCTTTGCCCCGAAAAATGTTGCTTGCGCTGCTGAATCTAGATACTCACCTTTAAGAAATCCGCGGGCGATTGGCGCTGAAACACCTTCATCTGTCTTTGCAGCAATTCCATTGAGTACAGTAAAGAGAGCAAAGAAGATTGGTGCTTGGGCAAGGATTGGAAAACATGATGCAAGTGGATTTGTCTTATGCTCTTTATAGAGCTTCATCATCTCTTCTGATTGCTTTTGGCGATCATCTTTGTACTTCTTTTGAATCTCTTTCATATGTGGTTGCAGAGCGGTAAGTGCACGCTGCGATTTAATCTGCTTCACAAAGAGTGGGATCAAAATAATTCGAATCAAAACAACGAGTCCCATAATTGAAAGAGACCACGTGACTCCCGAATCGGTGCCGAAGATAGGTGTTAGCCCTTTATGAAAGAGGACAATAACTCCGGAAACAAATGCGTATAGAGGATCGAGAATAAAACCCATTAGAGAGCGCCCACCACTTCTTTTTTATTGCCCTTTCGAGCATCTGCAGAATCGAGTTCTTCATCAACATAATCAACGCCGCCATGTGACCATGGGTTGCAGCGCACTACTCGCCAAGCCGCCATGCCCACACCCTTTACGCCGTATCGACGGATGGCTGTGATCGCATAGTTAGAACATGATGGGTAGTACTTGCAATGCGGTGTAGAAACCGATGAAAACCATTGGTATATACGCACAGGTATGGTTAGCAATAAACGCATTATCGGTTCGCCACCTTTGCGCTCTTTGTAGAAAGTTTTGAAATTAAATCGAGAATTTCAGTGGTGATGTTTTTATCGCCATCTTGCTTTAAGGCGCGAATCACTAAAAGTGATCCAGTTGGAAGTGTTGTAATCACCGGTGCGACCGCGTGGCGGATTTTTCGCGCTAAGCGGTGGCGTTGCACAGAACCACCGACTGTCTTATTGATTATCAGCCCGCATTTTGCGCGCTCGTTATTTGTGACAGGGGATATGTACAAATATCCGACGAAGTGTTGTGAGGTAACTCGAAGACCGCTCTTAGTTGCGCGAGCGAAATCAGAGCTTGCAGTTAAACGTGCGCTTTGAGGAAGCACGAAGGTTCCTTGGTAGCTCTTAAACCTTACGCTGAGAGCTTTGCGCGGCCCTTAGCGCGGCGAGCAGAGAGAACTGCACGTCCTGCACGGGTAGCCATGCGGGCGCGGAAGCCATGCTTCTTGGCGCG
>JBEEIL010000054.1:0-5791 GCA_041169865.1 Actinomycetota bacterium
GCTCGCGTGGCTATGAAGCAAGTGTCACCACAGCAATCTCCTGTAGTTTCCGGAGATCAAGCCCTCTTAACTTCTTGGCGTCGCCTTCTTGATATGGGAACCCTGCAAATGGGTGAAGATAATTTGGCTGGCACTCGTCGCCCTACTGTTGCAGTTGTATCACCAAAGCGCGCAGCAGCCATGGGCGTTTCAACTGGCCAGCAGGTTCGAGTTTCAAACGCCAACGGTTCAATCACAATTCCAGTTTTAGTTGAAGATATTCATGATGATGCTGTGTGGATTCCTCGTAATTCATTTGCTTCACAAGCTTTAGTTGCTCTCGATGCGGTTCATGGCGAAGTAGTTACGGTGGTGAAGGCATGACAACAGCTCAACTTCTAGCGAAGGACCCAGTCTGGTTAATTGTCGTTAAGGCAGTCCTAGTCTTTGCTATCTGTGTTGTTTGTACGCTGCTTGCGGTCTGGACCGAACGTCGCGTCTTGGCCAAGATGCAACTTCGCACTGGTCCGAACCGAGTCGGTAAATTTGGTCTCTTGCAGTCTCTTGCAGATGGCGTGAAATTAGCGCTCAAGGAAGACATCATTCCAGCGGCTGCAGATAAAGTTGTATTTATCTTGGCGCCGATTATTGCGACATCGATGTGCTTTATGGCTTTTGCGGTTATCCCGATGACTGGTGAAGTCAATCTCTTTGGTCAGCAGACAGCGCTCCAACTAACAGATCTCCCTGTTGGAGTTCTTTACATCCTTGCAGTTACTTCCATCGGTGTTTATGGCGTGGTTCTGGCGGGTTGGTCTTCTGGTTCAACATACCCATTACTCGGTGGACTTCGTTCTAGCGCACAAGTTGTTTCATATGAAATCGCTATGGGACTTTCACTCGTTGCTGTATTTATCTATGCCGGATCAATGTCGACCTCAACGATTGTGGGATCTCAACACAACAACATTTGGAACGCCATAGTTCTCTTTCCATCATTTGTGATTTATGTGATTTCGATGGTCGGCGAGACCAATCGCGCGCCTTTTGACTTGGCAGAAGCTGAAGGTGAACTCGTAGGTGGGTTCCACACTGAATATTCATCGCTTAAGTTCGCACTCTTCTTCTTAGCTGAGTACGTCAATATCGTTGCTGTGTCAGCGTTAGCAACCACTCTCTTCTTGGGCGGTTATCACGCGCTACCAGGACTTGGCTTTACCGAAAGCTGGCTGGGTGGTTGGTTCACTTTGGTCTGGTTCTTTGCCAAAGTGGCGTTCTTCTTCTTTATCTTCATGTGGCTTCGCGCAACGTTGCCACGACTTCGCTATGACCAATTTATGAAATTTGGTTGGAAGGTTTTGATTCCAGTTTCTTTGGCGTGGATTTTGATTGTTGCAACTTTGCGCGTTCTACAACAAGAAGGCGCTTCACGAATTTCAGTGATTGCTTTTGCAACTGGAGTGGTCATCTTGGTGATGGCAGTTAGCTCCTTGATTGATCGCACTAAGCAACAGGCGCGCGCTCCAAAACCAGAAGGTGATGCGCCGAATTTCCCTGTTCCATCACTTCCACAAATTCAATCGAAGATTCAATCAATTAACGTGTCAGGAGATAAGTAATGACTGACTTTAACAATAACGCGAACTTGGAGAAGAAGAGTTCCGGACAGGCTGATATTAATTCGGTTCCATTTACAGAGGTCGAGCAGCCAGGTCCAGCTCCACTTGCGCAACAAGCTAAGGGATTCTGGGTCACCTTCTCATCTATGTTTAAGAAGAATCAGACTGTTCAATATCCTGATGTAAAGGCGCCTACACAACCTCGTTTCCATGGTCGCCACCAACTTAACCGCCATCCTGATGGCTTAGAGAAGTGCATTGGCTGCGAACTCTGCGCATGGGCATGTCCTGCGGATGCGATCTTCGTAGAAGGCGGCAATAACACTCCTGACAATCAACTCTCACCTGGTGAACGTCATGGAGCTGTTTACCAAATCAATTACTTGCGCTGCATCTTCTGCGGTCTCTGCGTTGAAGCATGTCCAACTCGCGCACTTACTATGACAAATGAATATGAACTCGCAGATGACAAGCGCGAAAAACTTATCTTTGAAAAGGAAGATCTCTTAGCTCCACTTCGCCAAGGGATGCTTGCTCCGCCACATCCAATGTATCCAGGCATGACTGATACCAACTATTACAACGGAGATGTTAAGGAAGCTCACCCGTCACAGGCAGTTAATGGCACCCAGATTCAAGGTGGAAAGTAATGCTAACTATTCAAACTCCTGAAGCTGTGATGTTCTGGATTCTCGGCCCACTCTCCGTTATTGCAGGAATCGGAATGCTAGTTGTAAAGAAAGCTGTCCATTCGGCTCTCTTGCTAGCTTGGATCATGATCAGTATTGCGCTCTTCTATATCGCACAAGACGCAGTCTTCCTAGGAATTGTTCAAATCGTTGTATATACCGGTGCAGTAATGATGCTCTTCCTCTTCATTCTGATGCTGGTTGGAGTTGATGCCTCTGATTCACTCACCGAAACAATTCCAGGTCTTCGCCCTATTGCGATTACGGCAGCACTTGGTTTTGGTGGACTCCTTGTTTCTCTCATTAGCCGTGCATCGCTCGGTCGTGAAGCAGTAGGTCTTGCTGAAGCAAATAAAGATGGCAACGTACAAGGGCTCGCCAAGTTGCTTTTCTCTGATTATGTATTTGCCTTCGAGGCAATCTCTGCTCTTCTCATCACCGCAGCTCTCGGTGCGATGGTTTTGGCGCATCATCAAAGAACTGTTGCGCGTCCAACGCAGCGTGAACAAGCGATTGCTCGTTTTCGCACCGGATCTCTTGCATCTGCTGCTGGTCTTCCAAATCCTGGCGTTTATGCGCGACATAACGCAGTCGATGTACCGGCGCTACTTCCAGATGGAACTCCTGCCCCGAACTCAATCTCTGCAACCTTGAAGGCTCGTGGTGACATGTTGGAGTCGAGCCAATTTGCGCTCAGCGAAGTTGATAACACAGTGCAGGAGGAGAAGTAGTGAATCCATATAACTACCTCTATGTCGCTGGTTTACTCTTCACAATTGGAGCAATCGGCGTAGTAGTTCGTCGTAACGCAATTGTTGTCTTTATGTGTATCGAGTTAATGCTCAATGCCGCAAATCTGACCTTGGTTACCTTTGCCCGCATCAATGGAACTCTTGATGGGCAAGTCACGGCCTTCTTCACAATGGTTGTTGCTGCATGTGAAGTAGTAGTAGGTCTGGCAATCATCATTGCTATTTACCGTTCCCGCCGATCAGCATCTATTGATGATGCTAGTTTGTTGAAGCGATAACAATGGCTACCTCAACTTCATTGATTTATTTGATTGCGCTCCCACTTGTTGGTGCAGCTATCCTGCTTCTAGCTGGACGTCGCGCAGATAAGTGGGGACATCTACTCGCAACTGCGATGTCAGCGGCTTCATTCGGAGTAGGCCTCTATCAACTTTCTCAGATGTTGGCCCGCTCGACCGAAGAGCGTGCAATTACCCAGAAGTTATTCACCTGGATAAACGTCGCCTCTTTCCAAGTCGATGCAGGACTCTTGCTCGATCAGCTCTCAATCTGCTTCGTCCTACTTATTACCGGCGTCGGCACTCTTATCCATATCTACTCAATTTCATACATGTCACACGATGAAAATCGTCGACGTTTCTTCGCTTATCTCAATCTATTTATCGCAGCAATGTTGTTGCTCGTCTTGGGTGACTCATATTTAACGCTCTATGTTGGCTGGGAAGGCGTGGGTCTAGCCTCATACCTTCTTATTGGTTTCTGGAATCAGAAGCCGGCTTATGCCACTGCTTCCAAGAAAGCATTTGTCATGAACCGTGTCGGTGACATGGGGCTCTCCTTTGCAATCATGATTGCATTTGCAACGCTGGGCACCGTCTCATTTGCTGGAGTAAAAGAGGCATCTCATAGCGCATCTGAAACAGCGCTCACTGCCATCGGCATCATGTTGCTCATCGCAGCTGCAGGTAAATCTGCACAGTTCCCACTGCAAGCGTGGTTGGGCGATGCGATGGCAGGACCAACTCCAGTTTCGGCTTTGATTCACGCGGCAACCATGGTTACTGCCGGCGTCTATCTCATTGTCCGCTCTAACTTCATCTTCGATGCAGCTCCTACGGCGCAACTGATTGTTGTCATTGTTGGAGCAATCACACTGCTCTTTGGTGCAATCATCGGTACAGCTAAAGATGACATTAAGAAGGCACTTGCTGCTTCCACGATGTCTCAAATCGGTTACATGGTTCTCGGTGCAGGCCTTGGACCAGCTGGTTACGCTTTCGCGATTATGCACTTGTTGACACATGGTTTCTTTAAGGCCGGAATGTTCTTAGGTGCAGGATCAGTGATGCACGGAATGAACGACACAGTAGATATGCGTCGCTATGGCGCGCTCCGTAAATTTATGCCAATCACCTTTATTACCTTTGGTTTGGGATACCTAGCAATTATTGGAGTGCCTCCATTTGCTGGCTTCTATTCCAAAGATCTCATCATCGAAACTGCATTTAACGCAGGCGGTTTCAAGGGAATTCTCTTGGGGTCAATTGCACTTCTTGGAGCAGTTATTACAGCCTTCTATATGACTCGCGTAATGATTTTGACCTTCACGAGCCCTAAGCGGTGGGAAGAGAATCAACATCCTCACGAATCACCATTCTTAATGTGGTTCCCAATGGCTGTACTTGCTATTGGTTCGGTGACTTCTGGTCTGCTCTTCTATCGCGGCGATGCCTTAGCTAATTGGCTCAATCCTGTATTTGGTGAGCACGGAGCAGATCATCATGAAGAGCATCTCTTTGCACCAATCGTAGTTTCTGCGATGGCTCTAACTGCGGTCACTATCGGTGTTGCTATCGCCGTCATCAAGTATCAACTCAATGATATTGATGCTGTAGCTCCTGAAAATGTTTCAATCTTTACTCGAATTGCTCGTAAGGATTTGTTGCAAGATTCCTTTAACGAATCTGTATTCATGCGCCCAGGCCAAGCTCTTACTCGCCTATTAGTGAAGGCTGATGAGAGCGTCATTGATGGCACTGTTCGTGGAATTGGCAGAACTGCACTTGGTACAGGAGCTGCGCTCCGTAAATCTCAGACAGGTTTTGCACGCAGTTATGCCGTGCTCATTCTCATCGGCGCGATCGCCCTGATCGCTGGAATCTGGGTGGTCACACTATGAGTTCAGTAACCTTACTAGGAGCGCTACCTCTGATCGGTGCGCTATTAATTGCAGTGATTCCTGCACAGCAGGTGCTTCGCGTAAAGCAGGCAGCTCTTGGCACCACGATTTTGGTGGCAGTTTCAGCGCTGATGATGTGGTTTAACTTTGATAAATCAAATACTGCGCTCCAATTTGGTGAATCAGCGGAATGGATTCCATCTTTCGGAATTAACTATGCGGTGGGCGTTGATGGACTTTCACTTGTCTTAATTCTGCTGGCAGTACTACTTACACCAATCGTTGTCGTAGCTGGCTGGAATGAGTCTGAAGGGGGACGTTGGTCTGCCAAGGTCTTCTACATCCTCATCCTTATTCTCGAGACAATGATGATTGGTGTATTTGCTGCAACCGATGTATTCCTGTTCTACGTCTTCTTCGAAGCGATGTTAATTCCGGTCTACTTCCTCATCGGTGGATATGGCAGTGGAGAACGTGCAGCAGCAGCGGTGAAGTTCCTGCTGTATAGCCTCTTCGGTGGTCTTCTCATGCTGGCCTCAATAATTGGCCTCTACGTCATCTCGAGTAACAACG
>JBEEIL010000055.1:0-5808 GCA_041169865.1 Actinomycetota bacterium
CATCGTATTTAGAGAAAGATGCCAAGCGCTTGATTGCTTGGGCTAAGACACCTGGAGTTTCTGGTGATCGCGATGATGCACCGGAAGTAGATCGCAGAGTCTGGGCTGCTAATTCGCTATCGGGCCGCGAATGCGTGGGCGCAGATTCATGTGCCTGGGGATCACAATGTTTTGCCGCAAAAGCAAAGGCGCGGGCGCAAGAGGCAGATGTTGTCGTTACCAACCACACCTTGTTGGCAATTGAAATAGTTGATTCGCACCCCATTCTGCCCGAACGCGATGCGGTGATCTTGGATGAAGCACACGAATTTATGGATCGCACGACTCAGGCTGTTACTGAAGAACTTACTGCAGGACGAGTGCAACGGGCTGCTGCGATGGCACGCAAATATCTTCCTGGTAAAGCATCGGATGCCCTGACTAACGCAGCAGATAGTTTTGATGATGCTATGTCTGATTACGGCGAGCAAATTAAAGGTGATTTTTCAGCGCAAGGTCGCCTCGAAGAGATTCCTTCAGCGCTCGAGGCGCCAATCCGCAAGTTAAAAGAGGCAGCAACAGCTGTTGTCCAACTCATTAGCGCTGATGATGACATCATTGACCCAGATGAAAATGCTGAAAGAGCTCGAGTTAAAGGCGCAGTCAATGAGATAGCAACTACTGCTGGCAAGTTATTAAAGATGGGCGATGAACATGTGCTCTGGTACGAGCCAACATTTTCTACCCTGCATCTAGCGCCGCTTTCGGTATCGCATGTCTTGCGTTCTAACTTGTTGACACAGAGCCCTGTGATTGCCACCTCTGCAACGCTCACTGTAGGAAATAGCTTTGATGCAATGGCGCGCAGTATTGGCTTTGTCGTTGGTACAGATACCGATCAGGAAAATAGTGATGGCGATATCGATCCAGCAAATGTGCAGATGTTAGATGTTGGCTCTCCCTTTGATTTTGCTAATCAGGGCGTTCTTTATATGCCTAAGCATCTACCCGAACCAGGCAGAGATGGACCAAGCCAAGAGGTCCTTGATGAACTCGGTGAACTCATCGATGCTGCTGGCGGTCGCACCTTGGCGCTCTTTAGCTCTTGGCGTGGAGTAGAAGCTGCTGATGCCCATCTGCGCAAAGTGTTAGTTGATTTACCTATCACCATCATCACGCAAAAACGGGGCGATGCCGTTGGTCCATTGGTTGAGCGTTTTGCAAAAGATGAAACTTCAATTCTCTTAGGCACTATGTCTTTATGGCAGGGCGTTGATGTTCCGGGAAATTCTTGCATTTTGGTAGCCATTGATCGCATTCCTTTTCCACGTCCTGATGAACCAGTGATTTCGGCGCGATCATCTCTTGCTGATGCATCTGGAGGAAGTGGCTTTATGCAAGTTTCAGTGCCACGCGCAGCGCTGCTCTTGGCGCAAGGCACAGGCCGATTAATTAGAAGCATTGATGATCGGGGCGTTGTTGCAATTCTTGACTCCCGAATCGTCACCAAAAGATACGGAAATGTTCTTCTTAACTCGATGCCACCCTTGTGGCGCACTAGCGATGGGGCAGTGGTGCGAGATTCACTGAAACGATTACGCGATAGCCTCTAACTCGTCAATAATGTTCTTTACCAACGGCCAGGTCTTTGCAAAGCTGGGATGCAGCGGTAGGCGAGTGACATCGTTAAAATCAACCCAACGCACTTCATGAGATTCATCATTGAGTTCATGTCCCTCTAAACGTTCATTGGCAAGCGCAATCACGGTGGAGTAACTCCAACCCTCATGATCATCAGTAAATGTATGCACAGGAGTTAGATCTGCCGGATTGATTCCAGTTTCCTCTACAGCTTCACGAATAGCGCTTTCAATCACCGTCTCGTGGGAATCGCGCGCACCACCTGGAATGCCCCAGGTATCGCCGTTATGCACCCACGGTGCACGATGTTGTAACAAGATCGCACCATCTCGAATGATAAGTAAACCCGCTGCTCCGAACTTTCCCCAATGTTTTGAGCCACAAGTGCACTCAATCCATCCATCACCATCACGGGCAGCCATGCGGGCTAGCGTATCCACAGTTGCGATTATTTTTCTGATGGAAATCGCATCAGCCACCTAACCTCCCGCGCATGAAGAAATTACTCATTACAACGGCGCTTATTTGTCAGGCTCTTGCGTTAGCGACGCATCCAGCTGTTGGGGCTGATTGCACGGAAAAAGCTTGCATTGAGGTCTACACCCAAGATGGAAAGATCGTGATCGAAGGTCGTAAAGGAAGTGGTCCATCTTCCACTGAGGCAATTACCCCGAAGGCTGTGCCAACTCGAGCTGCGACTGTAAAACCAAAACCTAAACCCACAATAAAACCTACGGTAAAACCTAAACCGCTGACCACACAGAAACCTGTTGTCGTAAAGCCGCGACCTGTAAAGAAGCCAAACCCGGGTACAACAAAAACTGCAACGTCGCTCAGCGATAAGTTAGTTGAGATGTTGCCGACAGCGGGCATCTCATATTCACCATCATTTCAACCGTTGATTAAAGTGCCAGTCTTTTTCTGGAGCGATGTACCGGAGGTAATCACAAAGAAGATTTCCATTGTTGGTGAAATTGTTGAGGTACAACTCAAACCCACCTTTATCTGGCATTACGGCGATGGCGTTATTTATCCAACTCGAAAGGTTGGCGCTCCCTATCCCGACGGCGAAATCCAACATAGCTATTCCAATCCAGGTCACTACATTATTGAACTCATCACGATCTGGAGCGGTGAATTTACGGTGCAGGGCGTGAAAGCGCGCATTCCCGGAGACATCAAGACGGTCTCAGTTCTTCCCATCACTGTAGTAGCAGCACCTAGTCGCTTCACCCCACCTGTTTCCTATTCCCGCTAAAGAAAGGTTTGCCATGACAACTCTGACTTCTCCACACGATCTCCTTGCTGCGATTCCATTTCTGATTGGTTATCACCCAGAAAACTCACTTGTCTTAGTTGCGTTGAAAGAAAGCGCTGTCGGAATGGCGATGCGGGTTGATATGCCCACTGATATCGCAACCGAAAGTTATGACTTACTTGCTTCACACTTTGTCCGAGAAGCAGCAGAGGGCGCGTTTATCGTCGCCTATGTTGGCGCGGCAACTGATCCTGAGCCAGTATTAATCAACACTTCTGCAGCGCTGATGCGCGCTGGTATTGCAATTAAGGAATCCCTGATCGTGCAAGATGGTCGTTATCGGTCGATGCTCTGTCATGATTCAGAGTGCTGTCCGCCTGCTGGTAATCCCATTCCGGATATCGGTTCATCACGAGTCGCTGCTGAACATGTCATTGCCGGACACCCCATGCCATTTTCCAACGTCGCCGGATTAGTGCAATCTATCGCGGCACTTCCTTCGTCATTCGATGAGCAATGGCAGAGTGAGGTCCGCGCATTTTGGGTAGAAAGTGATGCTGAAGATTTACTTGATTTACAACGTGATGGTGCAACTGCCGTCATTGATTTGGCAGGCGAATATATGCAGGGAAGAGGCGCAGAAGATCGCGAGCTAGTAGCGCGCATTATTGGTCGAGTCAGCGATATCCAAGTGCGCGATTTTGCGCTAGGCAGCCATAACGAAGAGAGCGCTGATGCGTATTGGCAGATGTGGCGAGATCTCTTATTGGTTGCACCGCGGGGATTTGTCGCACCTATCGCATCCATATTTGCCGCCTTGGCTTATGAACGAGGAGAAGGGGCGCTTGCCCACAAAGCCCTTGATCGCGCGCTGGCAGATGACGAGCGGTATTCGCTAGCGCTCTTACTGCGTCGCGTCTTCACTGCGGGATGGCCACCTCAATCTTTTAGCGCGATGCGTGCAGAACTTCACCCCAAAGTTGTCGCCGGAATTTTCGGGTAATATTTGCGCCAGGTCACGAGTTCTCATCGATAGCCCCGGCTGATGAGACGGCAACCCTCCACCGCGGCGGGGTGCTCCGGGTGACGACCAGGCAGGTGCACTCTTGGTGTAGCTGCAAGTGCGTGAAGGATTTAGGTAATGAGCAGAAGACCCGATTACAACGTCACAGGTGCATGGCTGGAAGGCGATGATCCAGGCGAGCGCAATTTTCTCAAGATCGGTGATCTTCTCCTGGAAAATGGTGAATCTCTTCCAGATATCACTATTGCTTATCAAACATGGGGCAATCTCAATAAAGATAAATCCAATGCGATTCTGATTAACCATGCGATGACTGGTTGGTCTGATGTCACCAGTTGGTGGCCGCAAATGGTCGGACCAGGCCTACCTTTTGATACCGATAAATATTTCGTGATCTGTCCTAATGTGATTGGTGGGTGTCAAGGTTCAACCGGGCCCTCATCAATAGCGCCAGATGGCAAGCGTTACGGTTCACGTTTTCCTATCATCACAATTCGCGACATGGTTAACGCAGAAGTCGCATTTAGCGATGCGTTTGGGATTAATAAATATTTATTGGCAGTTGGTCCATCACTCGGTGGAATGCGATCGCTGGAATGGGCGGTGCAATTGCCCCACCGTGTGGGAGCTATCTGCACAATTGGTTCATCAGCGGTTGCCACTGGAGACCAGATTGGAACCGCCGCGATTCAAATTCGGGCCATCAAATCTGACCCACATTTTCATGGCGGTGATTACTACGATAAAGAGCGCGGACCGGTAGAAGGCATGGGAATCGCTCGCCGCATTGCGCACCTGACCTATCGCACCGAATCTGAGATGGATGTGCGCTTTGGGCGACAGTTGCAAGGCGATGACACAGGTCGTTATGCCGTTGAGTCCTACCTCGATCACCAGGCACAGAAGTTGGCCAAGCGATTCGATGCCAATACCTATATCGCTCTGACGGATGCGATGAACTCTCACGACATCGGGCGTGACCGAGGGGGAGTCGTGAAGGCGCTAGAGGGCATCACTGTCCCAACCGTTGTGGTCTCCATCGATACCGATCGCCTCTTCCCACCTCGACTTCAGGTTGAGATATCTGAGCTGGTGCCGACTGCCGAAGCCCCCATTGTCATCAGTTCCGACTTCGGACATGACGGATTTCTGGTTGAGGCCGAGGCGATGGGCGATGCGATTCGGCGCGCGTTGCACGTTGCGGGTACAATATAGGTATTGCTTCGAGCGGTTCGAAGAAAAAGTAAGTCAAAAACAATCAAAGGACAATTGTGGCTGTATTTAGTGCGCTCAAAAATAAGGCAAAAGGTCCAAAAGCTTCTGCAAAGAAGGCCGCTCCTGCAAAGAAAGCGGTAGCCAAGAAAGCGGTAGCGAAGAAGGCAGCGCCCACAAAAAAGCCAGTTGCTAAGAAAGCTCCAGCAAAGAAGGCAGCACCTGCTAAAAAGGTTGCACCGGTAAAGAAGCCAGTAAAGATTGAAGTTAAGAAAGATCTCACTGCAAAAGAAGTACAACAGCTAGTTGATCTAAAGAATTTAATCGCACGCCACAATGAAATCGTGGCAACGCTTGCAGCAAGCGGTGTTGATAACTATCGCAAGGCCGTGAAGAAAGAATTTATGGCGCTCGCTCAAGAAGCGCGAGCGTTAGATGTAGAAATTCCAGAAGCAACCGAAAAGGCGCGCAAGGCAGGTCTTGGTTCTCCAAGTCGCATCCTGTCTAAGGCGCAACTTGCACTCATTGCACCTAAGGAAGAACCAAAGCCAGCTGCCGAAGCGCCAGCAGCAAAAGGTGGCAAGGCAGCAGTAGTTCTTGATGAAGATGGCAATGAGATTGTTGTCGAAGAAGTAGAACTGGAAGATGTAGAAACTCTGATCGCAGAAGTAGCTGAGATCATCGATGCTGAAGC